>JBKJSE010000124.1:0-37097 GCA_046595925.1 Archangium sp.
ACTCGAAGGGGCAGTCGCACTTCACGGATGATCTCGGCTCGATTCCTTCTGGCGCCAAGCGGCGGTCGGCCAGCGGTGCTGAGCTGACCGTGATTCCCGCAGTCGAGAAGCCTGATGCGGGGACGGCTGTTCGCGCGCCGGCCCCAGTGGCCCCCGTGGCTGCGGCTCCTGATACCTGCGGCCCGGCTCGCGCGGACGTTGCCCGCCTGGAGCAACAGCTCGAGGACTCGAAGCGCAGCGCCGTTGGGCTGCAGGAGCTCGAGGGCAGACGGTGTCAGGAAGTGTTGATGCGGCAAGGGCAGGGCGCTTATGCCCAGTGCATGGCCCGCCGCAGTCCACCGGGTACGCCGAGCGAGTCGATCGAGAGGGCGCTGGAGGCCGCTCGCGATGCGTTGCGGAAGGCGCAGATCAGTGGGTGCCGTTGATCAGGTTTGGCCCGAGCAGGGGACCGGCTTCGCCGGCGATTTCATCCGAAGGAACACACCGGTCCTCCCGAGCGGAGTCGAGGGAGTACTTCTGCCTCGCGCGGCAGGTCACCCCTCGACTTCGCTCGGGGGGGAACGGTGCTGTTCCTTAGGAGCGAAGTCGAGGGGTCACCTGTCGCGCGGCGCAGAGATGGCATCTCGACTGCGCTCGATGCGAACGGTGGCTTCGGACGAAATCGCCGGCGAAGCCGGTCCCCTGCTCGGGAGGAACGGTGTTCAATGCGGGGGCCATTGACGCCCCGGGAACGCGCGTGCGAGGCATCGACCTCGATGCGTACCCCCGCGCTCTTTCTCTGGCTGTTCCTGCTCGCCTGTGGCGCGCCGATGGGCGGACCCGACGGCTCGACGCCTGAGTCCGACGCGGGCACCTTCATCGATGCCGGCATGGACGCAGGCACTCCCGACGCAGGCCTCGTCACGGTGCTGCGCGTGAAGTACCCGACCGGCACCCGCGCCGTCTTCGCACGCGGCTCGAAGCTGCCCTTCAACTGGAACACCGGCCTGCCGATGGTGAAGGTCGACGACACCACCTGGTCGCTCTCGGTCACCACGCTGGCCGAAGATCTCGAGTGGAAGCCACTGCTCGACGACACCACCTGGTCGAAGGGGCCCAACTACGACGGCCGCCTCGGCGCCGTGAACGAGGTCGCGCCGCGTTTCTTCCGTGACGCCGGCGAGTGGACGCGGCGCTGGCCGACCTTCACCTCGACGCTGCTGGGCAACACGCGCGGCATCTTCGTCTACCTGCCGCCGACCTACCTGGAGAACAGCGCGGCCCGCATGCCGGTCGTCTACATGCACGACGGCCAGAACCTCTTCGACCCCAGCGCCGCGTTCGGCGGAGTGACCTGGGAAGTGCCGCGGGCGATGGACAACGCCGCCAATGACGGCCGCTTCCGCGAAGCCATCGTGGTCGGCGCTGAGAACGCAGGCAGCGCGCGCATCTCAGAGTACACGCCGACGGCCGACCCGATGTACGGCGGCGGCAACGGCGAGCTCTACCTGCGCATGCTCGTCGAAGAGCTCAAGCCCCGCGTCGACACCGAGCTGCGAACGAAGCCTTCGCGAGAAGACACCGTGTTGATCGGCTCGTCGCTCGGTGGGCTCATCACCAGCCACGCGGGCGTGAGGAAGGCCGACACCTTCGGGCTCATCGGCGCGATGTCTCCGAGCGTCTGGTGGGACAACCGCGTGTTGCTGACCACCGTCTCGCAGACCACCTCGACGCGCCCGATTCGCGTCTACGTCGACAGCGGAGACAGCGGGAACTCTAACGACGGCGTGTCCGACACGCGCGACCTCGCGGCCGCCTACCGCGCGCTGGGCTACGTCGACGGCAGCACGCTCAAGCACGTGGTGCAGCCCGGCGCGACGCACACCGAGTCGGCGTGGGCTTCACGGCTGCCGGGTGCGCTCGAGTTCCTGCTCGGACCTGGGCGCTGAACTCCGGGGATTGTGTGACAGACTGGCGGCCCCATGCGCAGACATCTGGCCCCCCTGGCTGCACTCCTCGTCGTCTCTGCCACGGGCTGTAACTGCGGCAGACCCATCACGATGATGACGCAGTCGTCGTTGACCATTCCGCTCGACACGCTCGACTTCGGCGTGGTGGCCGAAGGCACCTCGAAGGGCGGCAAGTTCCGCATCGACAACGTGGGCCGCGCGCCGGTGCTGGTGGCCGTCACGCTCGACCCCGCCGGCAGCATGGAGTTCGAGCTCGGCACCGTGCCCCTGAGCGTCGAGGCAGGCGGCTTCATCGAGGTGCCGGTCACCTTCACCCCCGTCGGGCCCGGCGCTGATGAAGGCGGCGCGTTCATCGCCACCGAGGGTCAGGACATTCCGCTGCGCGTGAACCTGAAGGGCGGCCCCATCGAGCCGCGGCTCGCGTTTCTGCCCAACCCGCTCGCGTTTGGTCCGGGCAATCTTCCGCTCGAGCGCAAGACGGCCACGCTGCGCAGCGTGGGCACCTCGGCGCTGACCATTCGCAGCGTGGGCGTCGATCCTTCGGGCAACCCGAACTTCTCCATCGTGCCGCCGCCGCTGCCCGCGCGCCTGCTGCCGGGGGAAGTGCTCGCGGTGGTGGTCGAGTACGCGCGCACCGCCCGCACCGACACCGGCTTCATGGAGGTGCTCTGTGATGACGCCGATGCGGGCCGCCGGTTGCTCGAGCTCTTTCCCGACCCGCCGACCGTGTGCACCGACCGCGTCGACAACGACAACGACGGGCTGATCGACTTTCCCGCCGACCCCGGTTGCCAGGACGTCACCGACAACGACGAGAGCAACGCGGCCCAGTGCGTCAACGGCGCGACGCAGCCTTGCGACATCGGGGCGTGCGCGTTCGCCGGCACGCGCACGTGCGCGAACACGCTGTGGGGCATGTGCATGGGGACCTGTGATGCGGGCGTTCCTGATGCTGGTTTTGATGCCGGGTTCGACGCGGGCACCGACGCAGGCGCCGGGTGCAATCCCATCGGTACCTTCAGGCTCGATGCGGGCAGCGTCGCTTACAGTTGCTGCGACGGGCTCGGGTTCCCGCTGGTCGACATCGACATCGCCGAGTTCCGCATTCAGGCGTCGGGTGCGTCGACCAACGTTCGGCCGATGCCCACGCAGCCGGGCGGCACGCTCGGCACGCCGTCACCTGCCGCTTCGTGCCCGAGTGGAACGTTCAGCTACTCGAAGACGCTGACCGGCGGCTGCGAAGAGACGTACACGCTCAACGGTTCCTTCGTGGGTCCGAACACGTTCGTGGGCACGTACACCGCTACGTTCTCGGGTGCCGATTGCAGCGGCGCGCTGTGTGGTGGCAACGACTGCGTCGATCAGATGTGGAACGTCTCGGCCGGCCGCTAGGCCCTCACCCCAACCACCCCAACCCTCTCCCGAAGAGGCTGGTGAAATGGGTCGCCCACCGGTCCCCCCGAGCGGAGTCGAGGCGGCACTTGGCGAGCGAAGCGGAGGTAATCCCTCGACTGCGCTCCTCAGGAACAGCACCGTTCCCCCCGAGCGAAGTCGAGGGGTCACCTGCCTCGCGGCGCAGAGGTGGCATCTCGACTGCGCTCGATGCGAACGGTGGGTCTGTTCCTTCGGACGAAATCGCCGGCGAAGCCGGTCCCCTGCTCGGGATGAACGGTGTGGGTTCGCGATTTCATCAACCCCGCGAGGTGCGTCGTCGCCTTCTTCAACACTCTCCCGAAAGGAGAGGGAGCCCACCTGCAACGCGCTGGCGCTGTGGGGTCGGAACACACGAGCTTCTTCAAGAGAGGTAGCGTTCTTGCCGTGTCGCGTTTCGTCCTCGTCTTCGCGTTCTGCCTTGCCGGTTGCCGCGGTTGTCTCGACGGCACCACCAACACGGTGGTCGAGCCGGTGCGCTTCGACGTGGCACCCGTGGTCTTTGCCGATACCTGGCTGGGCACCGAGCGGGTGCACGCACTCGCGCTGACCAACCCCAACCGCGTCTCGAGCACGCTCCCGGTCTCCGTCACGGGTCCGTTCTCGGTCACAGGCGAGTCCATCGCCGTGGGGGGCGGCTCGACGGTCGCGCTCGACCTCACCTTCCGGCCGACGATTGCAGGCGAGGCCACGGGCACCCTCACGCTCGGTGAGGTGACGATCGATCTTCGCGGCACCGGCCTCGAGGTGCCTCAGTGCGTCGCTGACGACCCCTGCGAAGCGAACACCTTCGACCTCGACCGCGCTCAGTGCGTGGCCGTCACCCGCGCCGATGGCGTCAGCTGTGATCAACAATGCGTGGCGAGCGGCCAGTGTCTGGCGGGCGCCTGCGTGGGCCAACCCAAAGACTGCGGCGACGCCGACGCCTGCACGGTCGATGCGTGTGGAAGCGCCGGCTGTACGCACGAAGAGCGCACCTGTCCCGCGCCCACCAGCCCCTGCAAGATCGCCCTCTGCGACTCGGCCACCGGCTGCGCAGAGCAGGACGCGAACGACGGCACCATCTGCGGCGCCGACTCGTGTCTCGATGCCCAGGTCAGCGTGTGCGTGAGCGGGCAATGCGTGTCGCGCGCGCGCCCTGACACCGAGCGCTGCACCAACACCTGGGTCCCCCGCTTCATCCCCTCCATCTACGGTGCGCGGCTCGCGTACGACGCGCTCCGGCGGCAGACGATCGCGTTCGTCAGTCGGCAGACCTGGGTGTGGGACGGCACGATGTGGACGCAGCGTTTTCCTGCAGCCGCGCCTCCCGACGGAGCGCGCACGATGGTCTCGGACACCCGCCGCAATCGCGTGGTGCTCTTCGTCGCCGGCCAGACCTGGGAGTGGGACGGCAGCACCTGGCTGCAGATGCCCACCGCGGGCCAAGCGCCTTCCGAGCGCAGCGCGCCCTCGATGGCCTACGACGCGAGGCGGCGCCGGGTGGTGCTCTTTGGTGGCTCGTTGGCCGGGCAGCACACCAACGACACCTGGGAGTGGGACGGACTTCGCTGGCAGCAGCTCATGCCGGCGATCGCTCCGAGCGAACGTGCCGGTGCGGCCATGGCGTGGGACCCGGTGCGTGAGAAGATCGTGCTCTTCGGCGGCGCCACCACGACCTTCGATGAACTGGGCGACACCTGGGAGTGGGACGGCACCGCGTGGACGCAGCGCTCGTTCCCTGAGTCTCCACAGGCGCGCTACAGCGCTTCGCTCACGTGGGACACGAAGCGGCGCGTGCTCACCTTGTTCGGTGGCACCAACTACGACCCGCTCTCCGATCTCTGGGAATTCGACGGACTGGCCTGGGTACGACGCCCCACGGCCGCCAGCCTCGCGATGTCCGGTCACGGCGCTTCGTGGGACTCCATTCGCGAGCGGTTGGTCGTGCTCGATCGCGGCCTGACCTGGGAGTGGGACGGACAGACGTGGGCTTCGCGCCGTCACGTCGGGCCCTCTCAGCGCATCATGACCGCCGCCGTGTTCGATCCGGTGCGAGGTCACACGCTGCTCTTCGGCGGCTACTCGAACAACGCGGCTTACGAATCCTTCAACGATCTCTGGGCCTGGGACGAGGTCAGGTGGACTCAGCTCGCCACGCCGATCGCTCCCCCGAAGCGATACGCGTCGGCACTGGTGTGGGACTCGGTGCGCCAGCGCGCCGTGCTCTTCGGAGGCAGCTCGCGCATCAACACGCAGGGCGGCGGCATCGGGCAGGACTTCGGCGATACGTGGGAGTGGGACGGCGCCGGCTGGACGCAGCGCATGCCGGCGACCTCACCGACTCCGAGCGTGGCGAACGCCTCTGCCTATGATCCTGCACGGCAGCGCATGGTGGTCGCCGCGAACGGCACGTGGGAATTCGATGGCACCACCTGGACCCGGCCCGTGCTGAGCAGCCCGGCGGCCTCCGACAGCTCGATGGCGTTCCACCCGCCGACGCAACGCCTCATCCTCGTCGTCGATCGAGGCACCTGGGCGTGGGATGGCACGAGCTGGGCAGAGCTCACGCCGGCCACGCCGCTGCCCGTCGGCGTCACCCGGGGAAAACTCGCGTGGGATCCGTCGCGCCAGCGCCTCGTGCTCCACAGCACGAAAGGTACCTTCGGGTGGGACGGCGCGACCTGGGCCGATCTCCAGCCCTCGCAGTCGCCCACCTCGACACCGATCAGCCTGGTCTTCGACTCCGCCGCCAATCGGCTCTCGATGTATTCGGGGTCAGACGAGTGGGTGTACCTGCCGTGAGGCAGGGGTAGTCTGCGCGCCCGGTGTCGCAATTCGCAGAGCTCCTCGATCGTTTCTTCTACCGGCCTGACGAGGCCGTCGGCTCGTTTCTCGAGCAGGCGCCGCTCAGTGACCGCATCGAAGAGGCGTTGCCTGACGAGACGCCCGAAGAGTTCCTCGCCTTCGTGCTCGAGGGCGAGACCTACGCGGTGCCCATCGGCGCGGTCCGCGAGATCCTCAAGGTCACCGACGTCACCGAGCTCCCCCGCGCGCAGAAGAACATCATCGGGCTCATCAACGTGCGGGGCGAGATGCTGCCGCTCTACGACGTGAAGGTGCGGCTGCGGTTGGCGCAGCTTCCGCCCGTGGTCCTGACCGGGAAGGACGTGGGCCGTGCGGCGCGCATCCTGCTGCTCAAGGATCTCGAAGGTGATGCGGGCGTGCTGGTCGATCGCGTCGAGGGCGTGGTGAAGCTGCAGCTCTCGCGGCTCGAAGAAGCGCCGGGCCTGGGCCTCGATCGCAACGCCATCGCGGGGCTCGGGCGCCGTGACGGCCAGCTCTACATTCTCCTCGACGTCGAGCAGGCGCTCTCGTGAGCTCCGAACCCGGCGTCATTCAGCTGTGCGTCGTGCGCATCGGCGCAGAGTCGTACGCGATCGATCTCAAGCGCGTGGAAGAGATTCTCCCGGTGCCGGTGCTCACGCCGCTCCCGCGTGCTCCGCGATTTCTCGAAGGCGTGGTGCATCTGCGCGGTGAGGTGTTGCCCGTGGTCGACGCGCGCAAGCGGCTCGAGGTCACCTCGACGGCGACGCAGTCGCTCAAGCCTTCCGGCAAGCCGCGGGACACCGAGCGGTTGGTGGTCTGCCGCATCGGTGCGCGCAAGGTGGGCGTGCTGGTCGACGCGGTGACGGCGGTGCAGCGGGTTCAGCGCAGCTCGTTGCGGCCTGCTCCTTTGGCGAATCGGCCGGGTACTGCGCCACACGTGCTCGGTGTTACCGGTGAAGGTGCGCACCTGACCTTGTTGCTCGATGTGAAGGCGCTGCTGACGGAGGACGCGTGATGACCAGTCGGAAGGAAAACACTGTCTGCCTCTCCCTTTGGGAGACTGGTGAAATACGTCGCCACCGATCCCCCCGAGCGCAGTCGAGGGGTCACTGCCCGCTCGAAGCAGAGGTAATCCCTCGACTCCGCTCGGGAGGAACGGTGCTCGCTCGTATTGCCGAAACCTTCTTCAACACCCTCTTTGGGAAAGTGTCGGGGTGAGGGCCTTCAACCTGTTCGACCGTCTCCCGAGGGGAGAGGGAGACTCGCTGTGACCTGGTTGCAAGCCGACGCCGACGCGGAAGGGCGATACCGCGCGCTCGACACGCTGCCGGTGGGGCCCGCTGCGATCCCCTCGCTGCTGAGCGCGCTGCACGATGACAGCTGGCGCGTACGCCGCCTCGCCGCCGATCGTCTCGGTGCCCTCGAAGCCACGCCCGCCACGGTGAGCCAGTTGGTCGAGATGCTCGGCCAACGTGACGACACGGGCGCCCGCAACGCCGCCGCCGCCGTGCTCGCTCAGCTCGGTCAGGCCGTGCTGCCCGCACTCATCGAGCTGCTGGGTCACCCCGATCCCGACCAACGAAAGTTCGCCGCCGACATCCTCGGAGCGCTTCGCCTTCCCTCCGCCGTCGCGCCGCTGGTCGGTGCCATTCAAGACGCAGATCCCAACGTGCGCACCGCCGCTGCAGAGGCGCTGGGTCACGTCGGTGGTCCCGAAGCCCGGCGCGCGCTCGAGAAGCTGCTCAGCTCGCGCGACGTGCTGCTGCGCGTCTGCGCCCTCGAGGGCCTGTCCGAGCTCCGCCTGCCGGTGCCGTTGCCGATGCTGATGCCGCTGCTCTCCGACCCGCTCACCCGGCGCAGCGCCTGGCGGTTGTTGGGTCACGTGCATCACCCGACGGCCTCGATGCTCACCGTGCGTGCGCTCGCGCTTCGCGACTCGAGAGACATGGCGCTCGTTTCGATCGGGGCCTCGGGCGCGGCGCTGTCCAGCGAAACGGAAGCCGAGCTCAAGATCGCGTTGCGGCCCGTGATCGACGTCATCCCCTGGCTCGAGGCGGGTCTGGCTTCCAGTGACGAAGAGAAGCACCTCGGCGCGCTGCTCGTCGCGCGCGCGACCGCCGATCCCCGGTTGGCCCTCGCGGTCGCCGGTTCCGTCCGCGGCAGCAGTGATGGACAGCTCGCGCTGCAGGCGCTCCTTCGCCTGGGGCTCGACGGTGCGCGCGCGTTGCTCTCGTCGATCGAAGCGCTCGCCGATCTCACCGCCGAGGCGCGCGCCGTCGCGGCCGATGCCATCGTGCGGCTGGCCGAGCCGCCGCTGTGCGATCAGCTCATCGCGTTGATGGACAGCGGAGACCCCGAGCTCGCAGAGCTCGGCGCCCGTGCGTTGGGCCGAACGCGCGCACGACAGGCGATCGCGCCGCTGGTGAGATCGTTCGACGACGACACGCTGGCCATGCACGCCTGGCGTTCGCTGGTGCAGCTCGCCCAGACGTGGCCCGACGAGGTGCGCCTGGCGTTGACGCCGCTGGTCGGAGGAAAGCTGAGGCCGCATGCGGTGCGCGCGTGGGGCGAGATCATGGGCCCACTCGCCAGTGAGGTGATCAAGCGCGCCCTGCACGACCCTCAGGAAACGGTGCGCGCCGCCGCCGCAGAAGCGTCGCTCTTCTCGCCGAAAGATTCGCGCAGCGCGCTGCAGGCCGCCTTGATGGATGAATCGGCCCTCGTGCGACGCGCGGCCACGCGGACCATCGGCAAGCTCGCTCCTGCGCAGGGTCAGCCGCTGCTCGCGCGCGCGCTCAATGACGCCGACTCGACCGTGCTCGCGTTGGCGTGCGCGGCCGCCGGCGAACTGGGTCACCGTGAGGCCATCACCCGTCTGGAAGAGCTCAGCCGCCACGTGGATCCCGCAGTGGTGCTCGCCGCGTTGGAAGGCCTCTCCCAGATGGGCAGGCTCTCCGATGAGCTGCTCCTGCGCGCGGCGGCTCACGGCGATGCCGAAGTGATCAAGCTCGCGTTCAGCCTGGGGGCCGATCGGCCGCTGCTGCTCGACAAGGCGCTGGCGGCGCTGCAGCACCCCCGGTGGGACGTGCGCGTTTCGGCCGCTCGCCTGCTCTCGGTCGCTGCCGGCCGGGAAGCCGTCGCTGCGCTGCAAGACGCCATCGCGCGCGAGACCACCGATGGCGTCGCGCACGGGCTGTTGACCCAGGCCCTCGAGACGCTGCTCCGGCGGGTGTGAAGTGGGGCCGACCGATTCGCGCCTGGAGATGAGCGCAGAAGAGCTGCACCTGCTGCGCGACCTCTTCCAGCAGGCCAGCGGCTTCTTGCTGCGCGAAGATCTCAAGTTCATCGCCGAGCGCAGGCTCGCCTCTCGCCTCGAGCTGCTGGGGTTGCGCGACTTCACCGCCTACGCCCGCTACCTGCGCTTCGACGCGCGCGGCCCCGACGAGCTCGAGTCGGCGATCGACCTGCTCGTGCCGCACGAGACCTATTTCTTCCGCGAGCCCACGCAGCTGCGGTGCTTCGAAGAAGAGCTGATGCCGCTGGTCGAGAAGAAGAACGAACGCACCCGCTCGCTGCAGGTCTGGTCGGCCGGCTGCTCCACGGGTGAAGAGCCGTACACGCTCTCGATGTTGCTGCTCGATCGCCCCACCGTGAAGGGCTGGGACATCGACGTCCTGGGCACCGACCTCTCTCGCAAGGCGCTCACCTCGGCCCGCAAGGCGGAGTACGGGCCGATGGCGCTGCGCGCGACCACGCCCGAGCAGAAAGAGAAGTTCTTCCAGACCATCGAAGGTGGCCGCGTGACGCCGTTGCCGCGCTTTCGCGAGCCGGTGCGCTTCGGCCAGCTCAACCTGCTCGACACCTCGGCGGCGTCGTTGCTCCCGCGCTTCGACGTCATCTTCTGCCGCAACGTGCTCATCTATTTCGACCAGGCCACGCGGCGCAGAGTCATCGAGCTCTTCTTCGAGCGCCTCAACCAGGGCGGCTACCTGCTGCTGGGTCACTCGGAAAATCTTCTTCAGCTCTCCACCCGGTTCGAGCTGGTGCAGTTGGAAGGCGATCTGGTGTACCGGAGACCAGGCCCATGAGCATGAAGCCCCAGCGCCCCATCACCGTGTTGATCGTGGATGACTCGGCTGCGACCCGGCGCGCGCTCTCGAAGCTGCTGGAGACCGCACCTGGTCTCGAGGTGGTGGGCCGCGCTGTCGACGGCGAAGACGGTCTGAAGAAGGCGCTTCAGCTCAAGCCCGACGTCATCACCCTCGACCTCGAGATGCCGAAGATGGACGGCTATGCCTTCCTCCGGTTGCTCATGGCGCGCCAGCCGACGCCGGTGATCGTGGTGTCCTCGTACGGTCACCGCTCCGACGTCTTCAAGGCGTTGCAGCTGGGCGCTTTCGACTTCGTGGCCCGCCCCACGGAAGACGACGACGCCAGCTTTGCTTCCGTGCGTGGTGAGCTCATCGAGAAGCTGCGCGCGGCCCCCTTCATGCGGCGGGAAGACAAGACGCCGCCCCCGGCTCCGAAGCAGAAGGCGCTCGCGCCCCCGCAGGTCGAGACGGCCCGGCTGGTGCTGGTGGGTGCGTCGACCGGTGGACCTCCCGCGGTGCAGAAGGTGCTCGAGGCGCTCATCGGGCTGCCGGTCTGCGTGGTGGTCGCCCAGCACATGCCGGCGCGTTTCACCCAGGCCTTCGCTGAACGGCTCGATCAATCGCTGGGCTTCCGGGTCAGCGAGGCGAAGACCGGAGACCCGATTCTCCCCGGGCGGGTCTACGTGGCCCCGGGGGGGGAACAGCTCGAGCTCGAGCGCCGGGCCGGTGGTGGCCTTGCCCTGGTGGTGAAGATGTCGTCTCAGAACGACGCCCACGCGCCCTCGGTTGATCGCCTTTTCACCTCGGCGGCGAAGGTCGCTCCCGCGGGAACCCGGGCGGTGGTGCTCACCGGTATGGGCGCCGACGGGGCGAAAGGTGCGCTCGCCCTCAAGAAGGCCGGCGTCGAGGTCTGGGCTGAGGCCGAATCGACCGCCATCGTGTTCGGCATGCCCGAGGCGGCCATCAAAGCCGGGGCGGTGGCGAAGGTATTGCCGCTCGAACAGTTGGGCCCCGCGCTGGCCGCCGCACTGTCTGCGTGAATGCGCCGACGAAACGGAATACCTTCCGCGACGTCATGACGATCCGTGCGTTGGTAGTCGACGATTCGATGCAGCTGCGCCGCAGCGTGATGTACGCGCTCCAGCGCATTGGCGACATCGTGTGCGTCGAAGCGCAGGATGGCGCTGAAGCCATCAAGAAGTTCCAGGCTGGTCACTTCGACATCGTGTTGACCGACATCAACATGCCGGTGCTCGATGGCCTCAAGCTGACCGCCCACCTGCGCAGCGACCCCGCGAACGCCGAGCTGCCCATCGTGATCATCACGACGGAAGCGGCCGCGGAAGATCGCGAGCGCGCGCTCAAGCTGGGCGCCAGCGCGTACCTCATCAAGCCCGTGAAGGCGCAGGAGGTGCTCGACACGGTTCAGCAGCTCCTCAAGCTCTCGCCGACTTCATGACGCACCGTTCCCCCCGGGCGCAGTCGAGGGGGCACTTCACACCATGACCATGTTCTCCCTTTCGTTGCTGACCGCGCTGGCCGCCGCCCCGATGGCGGACGTGTCTCCTTTCGCGGTGAAGCGGCTGGCCGATGGCTCGCTGGAATACGCCTACGATCTCACCACCGTGAAGGCCGCGGGCGGCTCCGCCGATGCCATCGCCGCGCATGGTGAAGAGAAGGTCAAGGCCTTCATCAAGGGCCTGCCGCGTTCGATGAAGTTGGTGGTCGCGCCCGGCGCACCACTCGAGCTCACCTCGGGTCGCGCGCTCGAATCAGGTCGACTCACCACTTCCTTCGCCACCATCTCCGATGGGCCGATGGCCTCTGACAACCCGCTCTCTGGCAAGTCGGGCGCGCGACTGAGGGCCCCGCTGGATCCCGCTGAGCCGCACTTGCTGCTCTCTGCCGAAGCGATCGCCTGGCAGGTTCGTCAAATCGAGTTGTCCGCGCTCGCGGCCGAAGAGGTCGACACCGAGACCCTGCGCCGGGAACTCTGGGGCAAGGTCCTCGATCGCGCGCTGCTGCGGCACCAGCAGGGGCAGGGTGACGCTCGTGAAGGTGCGCTCGCGCTGGTGGCCCGCCTGAGCGCGGCGACCGCGTGCCTCGACAAGACGAAGGTCTCTGCCGCGGTGCGCGCCGACGGTGACGCGACCGTCGCCGTCGATGCCGAGATTTCCCGCCTGAGTGACTCGCCTGATGCGCTGCTCGCGCCGGTACCCTGGAGCTGGAACCCGCAGCTGCAGTGCGCGTGGGTTCGGAACCGCGCGATGAGCCAGTCGTTCGACCGCAGCCGTGGTGGCACGGCGGCGGTGCTGCTCTTCCTCGACCTGCTCGCGAAGGATCCGAAGCTGGCCACGCTGTGGGATCGGGTGCGCAGCCGCCGCGATCGGTTCCTCGGCGCTCCCGAGAGCGAGCCCATCTTGCTGTGGCGTGAGAAGGCGGCTGGCAAGGCGGGCGAGGCGGTCGACACGCTCAACGAGTTCATCGAAGCGCTGCCGATGGACGCGCGTTTGCCCCCGCCGTTGGTGGCCGCGCCGGTCACGCCGTTCGGCAAGTTCCTCTCGGAGCTCTCAGGTGCCGAGCGCCGCGCCGCCTTCGCTGAGCTCGCGAACGCCGTTCAAGACGGGCGCGTGGTGACCACGTCTTCCACCTGGCCTGCGGCGCGTGATGCGTGCCTGGCTGCGCTCTGTCAGCCCGAAGGCAACCAGAGCCTTCGTTTCGACGGCGCGTGGACGGACCGGCTGCAGGGGGCGTTCGTGGCCCTGTTGGGAAGCAACGCCGAGCACCGCGGTGACAGCCAGGCGCCGGAACGAGAAGAGGGTGAGCGCAGTGAGCTCAAGGTGCGGCTGCTGGTGCCCCCCACGCTCGAGGTCGAGCCCGTGCCTGCGTTGTTCGCGCGTGGCGCGCAGTCATTGGAGAAGCTGGTCGAGGCGCTTGCGGCTGAGCAGCTCAACGGGCTGCAGGGGCTCGGCGCTGATGGTCAGCGTGCGGGTCCTCTCTTAGCGACCGCGAAGACGTGGATTCCCCGGTTGAAGGGCCTCGCTGCGTTGGCCAACCCCGAGGTTCACACCGCGAAGGAACTGGCCGCAGGCCGCCAGCTCGCGTCGGCGTGGCGCTCAGAGCCCGCCTTCTCGCGTGAGGTGCGCGAGGCTTCGGCGTCCCCCGTGGCGATGCCCGGTGAGCGGCAGCACGCGGCGATCGTCGGTGTCTCGCGGCGTGAGCTGACGGTGACCTTCGCGAAGGCGCCGAAGATGACGGCTGCTGTCGGTACCTCGGCCGAGCCGTTCGTCTTCGCGCCTTCCGAGCAGCGCTACATCGTGCCGGTGCTGGTGACGGTCGGGGCTGCGGGTTCAGCGACGAAGCGGCCGATCGACCTCAGAGCGCTCAAGGCCTTGGTCGACGGAGTCGGTCGTGACGCAGCCCAGGCAGAAGGCGTCTTCGCCGAAGCGCTCAAGCCCTGAGAAACTCAGTTCGAGGGTTGATCCTCCCGAGAGGGTTGGCCGAAATAGAAATTGAGAACCCCACCGTTCCCCCCGAGCGAAGTCGAGGGGTGACCTGCCGCGCGGCGCAGAGGTGGCATCTCGACTGCGCTCGATGCGAACGGTGGGTCTGTTCCTTCGGACGAAATCGCCAGCGAAGCTGGTTCCTTGCTCGGGATGATCGGTGTGCGCTCCCTATTTCGATCAACCCTGCGAGCCCAGTCGAGGGGGCACTTGCCGCGCTGTGGTGTGTTCCTTCGGCTGAAATCGCCGCTCTCAACTCCCTCGGCGGTCTCACTTCAACTGAACGCTCGGTGTCTTCTGCGCACCGTCCACCACGACGTCGGTGCCGCTGACCCAGCTCGCGCGGGGTGACAGCAAGAACGTCACGACATCGGCCACCTCGTCGAGCGTGCCCATGCGCCCCCACGGAAACTCGCGAGCGACGAAGTCAGCGATGCGCTCGGGCATTTCCTTCACGCGCTTCGCCCACGAGCCACCCTCGAAGAGGATGCTGCCGGGGCTGACGGTGTTGACGCGAATCTTCAGGCTGGCGAGCTCACGGCCGAGCGACGCGGCCAGGGCGATCTCAGCGGCCTTCGAAGCGCCGTATTGAGGCCGAGGCCCCACGCGTGAGCCCGAGATCGACGCGATGATCACCGCGCTCCCGCCACCGCTGGCCTGCAGATGAGGAGCACCCGCGCGAATGAGCCGAGCCGCGTGGACCAGGTTGACCTCGAGCGTCTTCACCCAGTCTTCAGCGCTGGTCTCCATGAAGTTGCCGCCGTAGGTGCCGCCCACGTTCGCGACGAGGCCATCGACGCGGCCCAGTGCCTTTACCGAAGCCTCTACGAACTGTTCGACGCCACCGGGAGAGAGCACGTCGACTTGCTCCCCGTGCACCTTGGCCCCGAGAGCCGCCAAGGCTGCCACCGCGGCGTCGAGGGTTTCCTTCGTCCGCCCGCAGATGCCGACGTTCGCGCCTTCTTCAGCGGCTCGTCTTGCGATCGCGTGGCCGATGCCTCGGGTACCGCCCGTGACCAGAATCACCTTGTCTTTGAGCTCGAGATTCATGAGGCGACGACTCGTACGACAGATCGGAAGTTCCTTTCAGTAGAGTCAGCTCGTGTTCCGCACTCTCCTCGTGCTCGGGCTGCTCACGGGTTGTTCGCACCGCGATCTCCAGTATCGATCTGCCGGCGTCGAGCTGGCTGCGCTCACCGCCCAGGCCGAAGGTTTCGCGCCGAACGCCGAGCGCCACGAGCTCGAGGCAATCGCCGCGCGGCTCGACGTCGAGGGTCGCAAGGCGCTCCTCGTCTTCGGCGCGAGCCTCGCCTACGAGAAGCGCGAGACGATCAAGGCGGCCGTCGATCAGGTCAACGCCGCCGTGGTGTTGGCGATCATGTTCGAGGTGCTCGGCGCGTGGGACGGTGCGCAGGCCGGCGCGGCGATCGACGACTCCATCACGCGCGCGAGCCAGGCGATCAACGCCCAGCTCGAGCAGGACTTCGGGCTCTCGGGCGATCGCCTGCTGCAGGGAAAGGGTGACCTGCTCTCGGCCTTCGCCTCGCAACTCAAAGAGACGCCCGAGCAGAACGCGACGCGCCTGGTCGGTTCGTTGAGCAGTGAGGTGCTCAGCGGGTGTCGCCTCACGGGGCTGCTGGTCTCATACGATCTTCGGCTGCTCCGCTTCACGTCATGGGAGCACGCCGATCTCTCGCGAACCTTCGTCGCGTGGAAGAAGCGTGCGCGCAGCCTTCACGTCGCCGAGCTCGCCTGCGACCAGCGCTCAGGGTTGCTGTTGCTGTCGATCGACGACGGGCACCCCGAGCCGCGCATCATCGGGTGGCGCTTTTCCCAGCCCGACGACCACGCCCGCTTGGTCGCGCGGTTGCGGGCCGCCCTGGCCCGATAGCCTGTGCACCGCTCTCCCCGCCGCGTCGCGGGGAGAGGGCTTCCCGAATTACGGCTTGCGGCCAGGGTTGCCGGGCGTGCCACCCGTTTCATCGTTCGACGGCTGGTTGTGGTTCGAGTTGCCCGGGTCACAACCCTCGGCGCCATTACCGACGCCCTGGTTGCACTTCGCCTTCTTCGGGGGCGTCACTTCGCCCGGCCCACCACCAATGATGCCGCCGACGCAGCCGACCATCGCGGCGCCCGTCAACGTCACGTCGGCCTTCGAGAACGTGCGACCTTCGAAGGTGCCGCGCGTGACGGTGTCAGCCGCTCCCGCGAGGATGTTGCCGACGAAGTTCGAGTCGGTGAGCGTCGCCGCTTCCGCGACCCACCAGGTCACGTTGCAGGCGCTCCCACCGTTGGCCATCTGCACGTTGAAGCCCGTGCCCGTCAGCGCGCCGGTACCGAGCGTGCCGACCTTGAACAGCCACGAAGCGGTCGAGGGGCCGTCGAGGGTCAGCGTGCCCGTCAGCGTCGCCGCGGCGGTGAAGCAGTACGTGCCGGGCGTGAGCGTCACACCAGCCAGCGTGCCCGTGAGGTAGCGATCGCACGGCTGCGCCTCGACCGCGGAGTACGCGGTCAGGAAGTTCGCATAGGCGGCGCGCGAGGCCAGCGTACCGACCTCGACCGCGCCGATGACGGGACAGTTGGTCTGCGTGATCGAGCCAGTCGGCGCGGCCTGATCGGTGCCGACGTTGCCGATGATGCTGGCGTCGGTGCAGGTCACGGCCTGGTTCGCGAGCACCGCGAAGCTCGAGGCCGAGCCGAGCGTCGGCAAGGAAGCCAGCGCCTGCTCTGCGCGATCGACGCCGTCGACTTCGAGCTCGTTGCCTCCCGCGTTGCAGCCCGCAGTGGCGAGGGAAAGAAGGGCGGCGAAGGACATCAGGGTGGGGCGAAGGAAGGGGGACATGGTTTGCCTTGGAAGGAGTGGACGTCGTTGAACGAGCGCTCCTTGAGCACGTTGAGGGCCATGTGCTCGCTGCGAGCAAAACCAGCAGTATGGGGCGGCCTGTCGCGACTTCGGCGCGGTTTTCCCATCACAATGATCGAGGCGGCCCATTCAGATCGACGGGCCTGCTCGCCATCGGTCGAGTCCTGCTCACAGATAGTCGAGCTTCACCTTCACTGCGGCGCACGCGTCGATGTCGACCAGCACATCACCCGGCGGCAACGAGCCGACCAGCGAGACCGTGTACTTCAGGTTTCCCGACTCGAGGTACGCGGCCACATCGAAGGCGCTGCCATTCCACGCGATCGCCTTCGGCTCGGTCTCGGCGCGCACGTAGTCGAACACGCGCGCTTCCAAACCGCTCCCGGCACCGGGCTGAAGCTGGAGATGCGCCTCGTCGACGAACCCGAGGTGATCTTCCGCGTTCACCACGCTCATCCGGATCGAGGTCAGCGCGAACGACGAGTCGAGCATCGCCGCGGTCTCGGACGGCAGATCGGCCGAGACATCGAAGTCGAACGTGCGCTCGAGTTGCAGACCCTGCTGCATGGCTGGCGGGAGCCGCGCGTACTGTTCACGCAGTTCACCTGGCACCTGGAAACGCTGCGCCGGCAGGTGCTGGCAGACCGCCACCGATTTCGCCTCGAGGAAGAACGGGTCTTCAGCGCACCCGGTGAACACCAACGCTGCGACGACGAGGGATGAGCGCATCATGGAGACCTCTTCGAAAAAAAATGCCTGCCCGGGCGCGTCCCCCCGCGAACCAGGGGGGAGGGGAGGTGCGGAGGGACGCGCCGGGAGGCGGGGGGACGGCTCAGCCGAACAAGAAGATGAAGCCCAGACGGGCAGATGGAATGAAGCCCTTGATGCCGACGCCGCTCGAGGTGACGGTGCTCACGCCACCCGTCGAGAAGCGCTGCGGGGCGAAGCCCGCGTCGATGTACGAGATGCCCGCGCGCAGCGTGAAGGCGACGTTCTTCGAACCCAGCTCAAAGCCCAGCTGCCCGTTCGCGAAGCCCAGGTTCACGCCGCTGATCGCCGCGCGCACCGCTTCATCTTCGATGAGCTCGGGCAACCACGCCGCCTCGCCACCGAACACGTAGCCACCGTCGACGCCGAGAATCGGGCGGAAGATCGACGAAGGAAACGCGACCAGGGTCATGCCCAACCTCACGCCCGCGCCGACGCCGTTGCTCAGGCCGCCGACCGAGATGCGAAAGAACCGGCCCGGGGTCACCACCAACGAAGCGCCGATGCCGTCAGGCACGCCCACGTCGAGCTGCACGCCGATGAACGGCGCCGACCACGGCTTGCGACCCGCTTCGTCGAGCGCCACGCCCTCGACCGTCACCAGAGGCGGTGCGGCGGTGAGGAGCAGCGCGGTGACGGCGGCGTTCAGCATGCCCGATGACATTGCAACCCATCGGCCGAAGCCGTTTTCGGCTGATGACGGGCGGTTGAGTCAGCCCGGCCAAGGGTGCCGGGCTGCGGGTGGATACGCCGCGACTCATCGGCAAGTGCATGACGCGTCAGGAATTCCACCCCGAGCGGGGCGCGTCAAAAGAGCGCGCAGCCCTGCAGATCGCGCAGCACCTTCCGCGCCGCAGGAACGAAGTCATGACTCGTCACGGAGCTGTCGAGCTTCACCACCAGCTTGAGATCCGGCGTGAGCCGATAGAGGCCCTTCGACTTCTGCACCAACTTCGCCAGCTTGCCGCCATCGAGCCGCGCTTCACCACCGAGCGTGACCACGATGCGCCCCGGCCCACCGTCCATCTGACGCAGCGCGAGCTTGCGCAGATCGATCTTGAGCATCATCACTTCCTGAAGCGCGTCGAGCTCTTCGGGCGCGTCGCCGAAACGATCCACGCACTCCACCCGCAGATCCTCGAGCTCGTCTGCCGACTGGGCCTGGCTGTAGCGCTTGTAGAGCACCAACCGCTGGTGCACGTCGGGCACGTACGACTCGGGCAGGAAGGCAGCGAGCGGCAGGTTCACGTCGGGTTCGATCTGCGCCTTCGTCGGCTCACCGCGCACCTCGGCGATCGCCTCTTCCAGCAGCTGCGCGTACAGCTCGAAGCCGACCGCCTCGATGCTGCCCGACTGCTCCTTGCCCAGCAGGCTGCCCGCACCGCGGATCTCGAGATCGTGGCTGGCGATGTTGAAGCCGGCGCCGAGCTCGGTGAACGCCTGCAGCACCTCGAGGCGTTTCTCTGCGTCCTTGGTGATGGTGCGGCCATGCGGCACCAGCAGGTAGGCGTACGCCCGCTCCTTGCTGCGGCCGACGCGTCCTCGCAATTGATACAGCTGCGAGAGCCCGAACTGATCGGCGCGATTGACGATCATCGTGTTGGCCGTCGAGATGTCGATGCCGCTCTCGACGATGCTGGTGGCCAGCAGCACCTGGGCGCGCTTCTCGACGAACTCGAGCATCGCCTTCTCGAGCTCGCCTTCACCCATCTGCCCGTGCGCCACGACCAGCGTCACGTGAGGCACCAGCTCGCGCACCAGCTTCTCCATCGAGCGGATGGACTGGACGCGGTTGTGAATGAAGTAGACCTGACCACCGCGCTGCACCTCGCGGGTGATGGCTTCCCTGATCTGCTCCGGGTCGAACTTGTTGACGAAGGTGCGAATGGCGCGGCGATCGGCGGGCGGCGTGGTGATGAGCGAGAGATCTCTCATGCCCGACAACGCCATGTTGAGCGTGCGTGGAATCGGAGTCGCCGTCAGCGTCAGCGTGTCGACGGTGGTCTTGAGCCGCTTCAAGTTCTCCTTCTGCTTGACGCCGAACTTCTGCTCTTCGTCGATCACCAGCAGGCCGAGATCCTTGAAGCCCACCTCGCTGTTGAGCAGCTTGTGCGTGCCGATCAACACGTCGACGCGGCCCTCCCTGGCCTTCTGCAGGGTCTCGCGCACCTCGCCCTGGCGGCGCATCGACGAGATGACGTCGACGGTGACCGGGTAGCCCTCGAAGCGCTTCTTGAAGCTCGTGTAGTGCTGATGCGCGAGCAGGGTGGTGGGCACCAGCAACGCGACCTGCTTGCGATCGAGCACCGCCTTGAACACCGCGCGCATCGCCACTTCGGTCTTGCCGTAGCCCACGTCGCCACAGACCAGCCGGTCCATCGGCTCGCGCTTCTGCATGTCGGCGATCACGTCGTCGATCGCCTTCTGTTGATCCACCGTCTCTTCGAATTCGAAGTCCGCTTCGAACTGGCGGAAGTAGCGATCGGGCGGGTGGAAGGCGAAGCCCGGGTGCGCCTTTCGCTCGGCGTAGAGCTGCAGCAGCTCGGCCGCCATCTTGAGGAGCTGCTCCTTGACCTGTGCCTTGCGACGCTCGAACGCGCCGGTGCCGAGCTTGTCGAGCGCGACCTTCTCGGGGTCGCCGCCGGTGAACTTCGAGACCAGCCTCATGCGGCCGACCGGCAGGTAGACCTTGTCCTTCCCGGCGAAGATCAACACCAGGAAGTCGGCGGCGATCTTGTTGACCTGCATGGTCACCAGACCGCCGTACCGGCACACCCCGAAGTCGGCGTGCACGCACAGCTCGCCTTCTTTGAGATCCTTGAAGCTGGCCGCGAAGCCTTCAGCGGCTGAACGGCGGCGACGGCTCGTGCGACGCGCGCGCTGACCGAAGATGTCTTCGTCGGACAACACCACCAACCCGGCGGCACCGTCGATGAAGCCCAGGCTCACTTCACCTGGATAGAGGTGCGGGCCCTTCTCTGGCACTTCCCCGGGCAAGGGCTCGGCGTGCACCTTGGGCTTGATGCCGCGCTCGACCAGCAGCCGCTTGAGGCGATCGGCCTGGCCCATGGTGCCGCACGCGACCACCACCCGGTGACCCTCTTCACGCCAGCTCTTGAGCCGCTCGATCAACGGCTCGAGCGCGCCTTCTTCACCATGATGCGCACGAATGGCTTCCCGCAGCTCACGGGTCCCGGTGAAGGAAAAGTTCACCGGCGGGTCGCCCGCGTCGAGCGAGAGCCCCCCACCCGACGCCACGCGGAACGACTTCAGCCCGGCGTGCAGCTCTTGCTCGGTGAGGAAGTGGGCGGGCGGGGCGAGCGTGAGCTCTTGCCGCTGCACCGCGTCGGCGAAGCTGCGCTCGATGTCGGTGGCCAATTCACTCATCGCGCGTTCCTGCGCGTTGGGTTCATCGAGCCAGAAGATCGGCGCCGGGTGCCACTGCTCGAGGTAGCTGAAGATCGGCACCATGCCGCCCTCGAAGAAACCGGGCAGCAGCCCTTCGAGCCCGCCCGCACCGATGCCTTCGCGGATCTGCTCGAGGCGTTCGCGCACCCGCGAGGTGGGCACGTGCTGGTGTTCGGCCGCTTCCCGAATCGAGGCCTCGGCCTGCCGCCGCGTCTCGTCTGAGAAGAACAGCTCGCGCGCCGGCAGCAGCGTGAGCTCGCGGATCGCCTCGATGGTGCGCTGCGTACCGGGGTCGAAGCTGCGCATCGACTCGACGGTGTCGCCGAAGAACTCGAGCCGCACCGGCGCTTCGTGCAGCGCAGGGAACACGTCGAGAATGTCGCCGCGCAGCGAGAACGTGCCGGGGTCTTCCACCAGCGGCGAGTTGCGATAGCCCATCGCGGCCAGCTTCTGCCCGAGCACATCGCGGCCGTGCTCCTGCTCGACCTTCACCACCTCGGACAACTTCCGCATCACCTCGAGTGGGATGACCCTGCGCGACAACGAACGCACCGAGAGCACCAGCGCTGCAAACTTCACCCCGTGGGCGAGATGGAAGAGCGCGCCCAGTCGGTCGGCCACCACGCCGGCGTCGGGCACCAGCTCGTCCCACGGCAGCACTTCGTCACTGGGCAGGCGCACCACCGTCGGGGCGAGCTTCGTGCCATCGCCCCCGAGGAAGAACGCGAGGTCGCTGGCCAACGCGTCGGCCGCGTCGTCGTCGGCGGTGACGCAGATGAGCGGGGCGTCGAGCTGGCGGGAGAGCCTCGCGAGCACCCAGGCCCGCGCCGCACCCGTGAGGCCCACCGTGCGCACCGTTTTTCCGGGGGCCAGGCCCTCACGCAGCGCTGACATGGCCTGCCCTCCGCTCACGGGAGCCGAACCAGTCACGAGCGAACGCCGACCTTCAGACGACATGGGTGTCGCAAGTAAGGCGGACCACCCGAACGGTCAACGCGATTGCGCTCGCTTGAGCAGCCCTTCCAGGGTGGTGGCGGTGAAGGGCTTCTCGAGCACGGGCGGCTTGACGTCGTTGAGGAAATGCTCTGCGCGCTCGGTGAAGGTGCCGCCGGTCATGAAGACGAAGATCTGCCGCAGCTCTGGGCTGATCTGCTCCCACACGTCGATGCCCGAGACCTCTGGCATCATGAGGTCGCAGAGCACCAGGTCGTAGTCGAGGCCGGCCCAGAGCAGCTTGAGCGCTTCTTTGCCGCTGCTGGCCACCGTGAGGTCGTGGGCCTTGCCCAGCAGGCGCTGCAGGGAACGCAGAATCGAAGGCTCGTCGTCGACCACCAGCACGCGAGCGCGTTGCCGGGCGGGAATGGGTGAGGGGGCGCTTCCCGAAAAGCCGCCATGCGCGAGCGGCAGACGCACCTCGAAGGTCGTGCCGGCGCCGAGCTTGCTCTTGACCGAGATGGCGCCGCCCGCGTCTTTCACGATGCCCTGGCTGATGAAGAGCCCCAGGCCCGTGCCTTCGCCGATGCGCTTGGTGGAAAAGAAGGGGTCGAAGATGCGCGGCAGTACCTCGGGGGGCATGCCGCAGCCGGTGTCGCTGACCGAGACGACGACCTGATGGCCTTCTTGCCGCGCGGCGACGGTCACCGTGTTCTCGCCGGCGCGCCCGTCGGGAATGGCCTGCGCGGCGTTGAGCATCAGGTTCAAGAAGACCTGGCCCAGTCGCGCCTCGTTGGCGAACACGGGCCCGACCGCGACGAAGTCCTTCACCACGCGTGCGCGATGGCGCAGCTCGTTGCGCGCCATGTTGAGCGAGGCTTCGAGAATGCGGGTGATGTCGCACTGGCCGCGCTGGTGCTCGTCGACGCGCGCGAAGGGCTTGAGGCTCAAGACGATCTGCCGCACCCGCTCGGCGCCATCGAGGGCCTCGTTCACCGCGTCGCGCAGATCGACCATGTCGATGCCCGGCGCGGGCGGCATTCTTTCCAGCTCGCCCCTCACCACGTTGAGGTTCGCCAGCACGAAGGCGAGCGGGTTGTTGATCTCGTGCGCCACGCCGGCGGCCATGGTGCCCAGGCTGGTGAGTCGCTCGGCCAGGCGCAGCTTCGCCTGCAAGATGCTCTGTTGCGTGACGTCCTGCACGACGACGAGCTCGCGCGAAGTGGTGCCGTCTTCGCTGTCACTGCGCCGGGCCCACAGGCGCACGTCGCGCAGCTCTGCCTTCGCGGTGCGCAGCCGAAGCTGGAGCGGCAGGGGCGGCGCGCGCGGCGTGAGGTTCTCGAGGTAGTCGCGATAGCGCGGCAGATCGTCGGCCACGATGAACTGATCGAGCGTGGTGGCGGTCAGCCCCGTTTCGCCATCGAGCTGCAGCAGCTCGCGCAGGCGGGACGTGAGGTGCGCCCTGCCGTCGACGAGGTCGCGTTCGATCACCGCCAGCTCGGCCAGCTCGAAGGCTTCGTCGAGCAGTTGGTGCGAGCGGGCGACCTGCCTCTGCTCGGCCAACCGCTGCGTGAGGTCGAGGAAGAGGGCCACCACGTACTGGAGCTCGCCCTTCTCCGAGAGAATCGGGAACGCCGAGGCCACCAGCTCGCGGTACTCGCCTCGGGGCAAGCACACGGCGAGCCGACGGCGCACCACCGGCTTCTTCGTTCGCGCGGCCTCGAGCGAGGGCAGTTCCCCGGGCGGCAGCGGGCTCAGGTCGGCGCGCACCAGCGACGCCAGCAGGTCGAGCGCGTTGTGGCTTGCCACCTGCTCGGGCGCCAGACCCAACAGCTCAGGCGCCCCAGCGTTGAAGCGCACCACCGCGCCCGCCGGGTCGTAGACGATGACACCGTCAGACAACGACTCCATCACTTGTCGAAAGTCGATCGTCGGGTCGGTCACAAAGCTTCCACAGGTTCGGACGTAGCCCACCAACCAACCCCGGTACCGATCGCCGCCAGTCCACTGATTATCCACGCGATGGTCGAGCCGATCGCCAGGGTCCTCGCCGTATCACCGAGGCGAAAAAAGTCTGACTCATACCTCGATGCGTTCGCTTCGGTCGCGACGCTCTGGGCGCGCAGGCCCAGCGCCAGGCCCGTGATGAAGGACGCGACGGTGACGACCCCAAGAGAGATGGGCAGCGCGCGCTTCACCAGCACCGGGCCCAGGGGGCTGTCTGTCTTCGGCGCGGGCTCGAGCCGAAGCTTCCTGGGCGCGTCCTTCGGAAGGTCGGCGTCGGGAAGATCGTTCTGCGGCATCGGAGGAGGCGGCGCGCGCAGCGAGCGTTTCACGTCGAAGAAATACTCGACCGCCTTGGGGCTCGTGTACGGCGGTAGCTCGGCGCCTTCGTCGATGCGCAGCGCGGTGCGGAAGTGTTCGGCCGCCGGCTTCTTCTGGCCCAGGTTGAACTTGCACAGGCCCGCGTGGAGCTCGATGTCACGAAGCTCATCGGGCGTGCTCTGCCACTGGGTCGCGGCCTGCTTGAGCCGTTCGACGCAGCGCTCGAAGTCGAGGTTGCGTTCGTGCTCGAGGGCCTCGGCGAGGAAAGGGTTGGGCCCCGCGGTGAGCACGAGCGCGAGCAGCAACGTCACGGCTGGTCTCCCAGCGTGATCAGCAGATCGTCGGACAGCTGCCAGCTCGACAACGTGACCGAGAACGCCGAGCCGCCCGTGCCGTCGTAGCGGGCGATGCCCAAGGACAGCTCGGCCGGGGGCAGGGTGGCGCCGCCGGAAACGGCCGTGTAGCGCTGGAGCGCGCCGTTGATGCGCACCTCGCGCGCGGTGCCCACGCGGTAGGCGACCTCGACGACCCAGTCGCCCGCGGTGAAGCCGCCATCGACTGAGAAGCGCTCTACCAACGCTGAAGAGCCCACGGTCTGTGCGTCGCTCTCGACCACCAGCTGTCCGTTCGCGTCGAAGCCGATGCGCGCGAAGGCCTGGCCCGATTGCGTGCCCAGGTAGGCGAGGGGCACGAAGCCACTGACCGAGATCGGCGCCACCAGGGTGATGCGCCCGCGCAGCCGACCCTCGAGCGTGCGGGGCAGCCGGTTGAGATCGATCAGCTCGGCGACCGCGGTGTCCTGCGTGTCACCCGAGCCGAGCACGGTGGCCAGGACGCGGTTGCCCCGCGAAGGATCGATGTCGAGGGTGCAGGTCGGGTCGACCGTGCTGCCGGTGAAGCCATGCAGCCGCTGTTGCCAGCGGGGCACGCCCGCATCGGCGCCGGCATCAGCGGTGGGCAGCCCGCCATCGAAGGGCGTACCGGCATCGGTCCCTGCATCGGAGAAACCAGCAGACTCCACACACCGGGCGCTCACACAGGCGCGAGGCGCGCGGCAGGGGTGCGACTCGTCACACGCCCTGCCGGGGAGGTCGTCGAGCTCGATCGCGCACCCCCCGAAGACAACGAGGGTGACGGCGCTGCACAGCCGGATCACGGGGGGCACTCTCTCACTTCCAAGCGCGCCTCGGCCAGTTCCGTTTCCCGCTCCGACGCGCAAGCCGGTATAGGCTCCCGCGCCCGTGAACGGACGAATCTCCGACATGCTCAAGCAGGGCCTTCGCAAGTGGACACTGTCCATGGCGGGGAACGATCTCGACGAGCGCCTCGAGGGGAGCCGGCCGCAGAACGAGTACGGCGTCGACCCCTGGGGCTACAGCCTCGACTACGCGCTCTCTGCGGTGGGGCCGTTTCTCTGGCTCTACAAGAACTACTTCCGCGTCGACACGTTCGGCCTCGAGAAGGTGCCGGCCGGGCGGGTGCTGCTCATCGCCAACCACTCCGGTCAGCTGCCGGTCGACGGCGCGATGATCGGCGTGGCGATGCTCACCGAAGCCAAACACCCGCGGCCCATTCGCAGCATGGTGGAAAAGTGGGTGCCCACGCTCCCGTTCATCTCGACCTTCTTCGCGCGCATCGGCCAGGTCGTCGGCACGCCGGAAAATTGCCGCGCGCTGCTCGAGAAAGACGAAGCGATCCTGGTCTTCCCCGAGGGGCTCAAGGGCATCTCGAAGCTCTACCCGCAGCGCTACCAGCTTCAGGAGTTTGGCCTTGGCTTCATGCGCCTCGCGCTCGAGACCAACACGCCCATCGTGCCCATCGCGGTCATCGGGGGTGAAGAGCAGGCGCCGGCGGTGGTGAACTTGAAGCCGCTCGCGAAGCTGCTGGGTTTTCCGGTGATGCCGCTCACGCCGTACGGCCCGCCGTTCCCGCTCCCCGTGAAGTACCGCCTGCACTTCGGCGATCCGCTCTTTTTCACAGGGCGCCCCGACGACGACGACAGTGAGCTGGAGAAGAAGGTGAAGGTGGTCAGGGCCGCGATTCAGACGATGATCGAACAGGGCCTCAAAGACCGGAAGGCGGTCTTCTGGTGAGCGCGCCGCGGCCGAAGGTCGTGGTCACCGGCATCTCGGGAAATCTGGGCCGGGTGGTGGCCAAGCTGCTGCACCGCGAAGCCGACGTGATCGGCATCGATCGCCGGCCCTTCGTCGGCCGCCCCAAAGACGTGGAGCACGTGCAGGTCGACCTGAGGAAGAAGAAGACCGACGAGGTCTTCCGCCGCAACAAGGTCGACGCGGTGATCCACATGGGGATCATGCACGACCCGCGCATGAGCCAGGAGGATCACCATTCCTTCAACGTGCTGGGCACGATGCGCGTGCTCGACTGCGCGGCGAAGTACGGCGTGAAGAAGGTGGTGATGCTCTCGAGCGCCAACGTCTACGGGCCCTCGCCGCAGAACTCGAACTTCCTGACCGAAGAGACGCCGCTGATGGCGGCCAGCCGGTTTCCCACCGTGCGCGACCTCATCGAGGTCGACATGCTGGCCCACGGCTTCTTCTGGCGTCACCCTGAGATCGAGACCGTGGTGCTGCGCCCGGTGCACATCGTGGGGGCCGCGATCAAGAACGCGCCGAGCAACTACCTGCGCCTCAAGCGCCCGTGGGTGATGGCCGGCTTCGACCCGATGGTGCAGCTCATTCACACCGAAGACGTCGGCCGGGCGATGATCGAAGCGCTGCGGCCGGGCCGAAAGGGCGTCTACAACGTCACCGGCCCCGGTGAGGTGCCGCTCTCTTCGGTGTTCCGCGAGCTGGGTCACAAGCCGTTGCCGATGCCGCACTTTCTGGCCAAGCCGCTGCTCAGCACGCTCTTCAAGTACCGCCTCGCCAGCTACCCCCCGGAAGAGCTCGACCACATTCAGTTCCTCTGCATGGTCGATGGCTCGCGGTGGCATGCCGAGACCGGCTGGAAGCCGCTCCACTCGATGCGGGAAACCATCCGCTCGGTGCTCGGCGAATAGCGAAAGCACCCCTGATCCTGACATTGACGTCAGGGATCAGCCGTGGTCCGAACAGTTCTTCGAGGCCGGTGTCTCACTTAACCGGCTGAAAAGACTGGCGCCGACTGCCGTCATTGGCGTGGCACCTGCGTTGCTTTGTCAGACCCCCGGTAAGGGGATTCCATTGGGGAATCTTCGACGTCCGGCGCCTCGCCCGGCCCCGAGACGACGGGCGGTTTTTTTTGTGCGCAGTGGTTTACCCGGCGTCGGCAGCGAGATCTGGCTGCACAGGCGCGGGTTTCTTCTTCACCGGCAACAGGTCTTCGAAGGGCCCGTCGTCCTGGCTCTCGAGCTGCCAGATGCCGTCGCGCCAGACGAAGACGCTGGTGACCGTCGCGGTCTTCTCGTTGGTGGAAGGCAGCCGGTACCAGGAGATTCGGGTCACCGCCTTCGCCACCAACAGGTCGGCAGAAAGCTTGGCGTCTTCCAGCTCGAAGTTGGTGATGAAGAGATCCTTGTCGTCGTTGAGCCTGGTGCGGGCCTTGATGAAGGCTTCCTGGCGCTCAGCGACCATCATTTCGGCGGCCCCCCTGAAGTCCTTCCATCGGAAACTCTGGTGCACAGCCCGAACTGCCGGCTTCAAGTCTTCGATCTCGCCTTTGGGGATCGTCACGCAGTTGGAAAAGAGGAGAGCCAGCAACGTGACAGTGAGGCGGTTCATGAGGGGGGACGGTAGCACCCGCGTTGGGTATGGTCGCGCCCGCAATGTCCAAGCCGATGGTGGAGAAGTATGAGCAGATGCTCGCGCAGGATCCGTCGAGCACCGTGTTCGTCGAGCTCGCGCGTGCGTACCTTGATCGCGGTGAGAACGACCGCGCCATCTCGACCTGCCAGCAGGGCGTGACGCATCACCCGAACTCTGTCGTGGGCCGCGTGCTCTGGGGCAAGGCCCTGATCAACACCGGCAAGGCCGCCGACGCGATGAAGCAGTTCGACCTCGCGGTGAACATCGATCGCGACAACCCGCACGCGTACAACCTGATCGGTGAAGCGTTGCTCCGAAAGGGGCTCTATCGCTCGGCGCTGCCCATTCTCCGGCGCGCGGCCACGCTGCAGCCCAACGACGGCCGCATCGCGCAGTGGCTCGATCAAACCAAGCAGGCGCTCGCCGGCGGTCCGGCGCCGGTTCTCTACGACAGCACCTCGGTCGAACAGCAGGCCCTCGCGGCCGCCGCGGCTGCAGCACCCCCGCCTGCCGCGCCGAGCGAGCCTGACGTCTTCGCTTCGTTCACGCCGGCCAAGCACGACCCCGACGCGCAGCCGACGGTGTTGATGAGCGCGTATACGCCGCTCGCGCCCGATCGTTCTGCGCCGCCGGTGCCCACGGGCGAGCTGCCGATGATCACCGGAGCGCTGATGGAAGACGAGCCGCGCTCCACGCAGGAGCTGCCTGCGCTCGAGGCGCCCGATCCCTTCGCGGCCATGTCGCCGCAGTCGGAAGATCCGGACACCTTCCGCGGGTTGACCAGCACCTTCGACGCGCTCTCTTCGGGTGCCTCAGCCGAAGCGCCCGCCTCGGCGCCGCGTGGTTCGAACCCCAACACCGAGCCTTCGGTGGTGGTCAACCCGGGTCTCTCGCCGCCGGTGGTGGCGCCCAACCCGCCCGTGCTCCAGCCCGCGCCGACGCCCTCGGGCCCTGCGGGCATGCTCGACGACGTGGTCTCGGCGCAGTCAGAGCTGCCGACGTCCGAGTTCCAGATGCCGGGCATGATTCAGCAGCCGCGCGTGGCCCCGCAGCCGGTCAAGCCGCGCAGCTCGGGCGGCCTGCTCGACGAAATTCCCGACGACTCGCTCGAGCCGCCTTCCGCGCCCAACGTGCCCAACGTGCAGTTCAACACCCAGGCGACCGAAGCCATCGCCAAGGAATACGAGCGCGAGCTGCGCGCCAAGCTGGAGGTCACCAAGCAGAAGAAGACCTTCATGCAGTCGCACGGCGTCAAGCTCGCCGCGGCGGCTGCAGCGCTGGTGATCCTCGGTGGGCTCGGCGGCTCCTTCATCTGGACCCGCGTGAAGAACCAGGGCGAGACGCTCGATACGTCGATCGCCAAGGGCCTCTCCGCCGTGAACGCCGACACCAAGGAGCAATACGGCGCCGCCGTGCGTGCGCTCGAGCACGCGCTCAAGATGGACGACGGAAACCCCGAGGCGCTCTCGCTCTTCGGTTTCGCCAAGGCGCTGCTCTACGCAGAGCACGGGGGCGCGCCGGCCGATCGCGACGCCGCGGTGCTGGCCTTCTCGAACCCCGCTGCACGCAACTCGCGGCCCGATCTCGCGCTGGTGGTCGACTTCCTGACCGCTGACGAAGCGAGCAAGGCCGCCGCGCGTCAGCAGCTGCTGGGCTCTGAGCTCGACAAGGCGACGGTGAAGTCGCAGGCCGGCCGGCTGCTCCTCGCAGACAAGAAATACGACGAGGCGCTGGCGCAGCTGAAGAAGGCGACCGAGCTCGACCCGCGCAACACGCGCGCGTTGGTGGCGCTGGGTGACTACTACCTGGCGTTCGAAGACTGGGACACGGCGCTCGAGATGCTCAGCCGCGCTGAGTCGCTCTCGAAGTACCACCCGGCCCGCGTCATCGGTCACGCCGAAGCGCGGCTGGAGCTCGGCCGGGAGCTGCCCGAGGCGCTGGCAGATCTCGAAGGTCTGCCGAAGAACGCCGAGGTGCCCACTGCCCTGCAGGGCCGCTACGCGTTGATGCTGGGCAGGGCGCTGTCGGCCAACGGCAAACACGACGAGGCGCTCAAGACGCTGAGCGAAGGGCAGCCGCTCTACACGCAGTACGCGCTCGATTTCGCGATGGCGCTGGGCAACGCGCAGCGCACGGCGGGGCTGATGGCGCAGGCGCAGAAGTCATTCGAAGACGCGCTCAAGCTGGCCCCGAAGAGCGAGACCGCGAAGGAGGGCCTGGGCCGCGTGTTGCTGGCCCGCTCTCGCGAGAAGGAGCTCATCGATCGCATCAAGCCCGAGAAGGACGCACGCAAGGTCGCCTTGCTGCGCGGCATCGCGTTCTTCCGCATGGGCGACGCGAAGAAGGCGCGCGCCGAGCTGACCTCGACGCAGGTCAACGGCAAGTACCCCGCGGAAGCCGCCGTGTACCTCGCGCTGACCGACGCTTCGGAAGAAGGCCAGTCTGAGAAGGCCATCGAGACGCTCGAGAAGTTCGCCGCCACGCTGCGCCGCAACAAGGCCACCGTGCAGGTCGCGCTCGCCCGCGTGTACATGCAGAAGGGCGCGCTCGACAAAGCCCGCACGCAGCTCGAAGAGGCCGCGAAGGATCCTCAAGACTACGAAGGCAACGCGCTGCTCGGTGAGCTGCTGCTCAAGGCCGGTGTGCCGCCTGAAGTCGCGATGGAGCCGCTCACGCGCGCCGTCGAGCGCAACGGCAGCCATGGCCCTTCACGCCACCACCTCACCCGCACGCTGCTCGCGCTGGGCAAGGTGCCGGAGGCCGTGAAGCAGATCGAAGCGTGGACGCAGGACAACCCGGCGTCCGAGCAGGCCTGGCGTGATGCGGCGCTGGTGTATCTGCAGGCCGGGCGCCTGAAAGAGGCCGAGGCTGCTTCGGCGAAGGTGTCGCAGAACGCAGACGAGCTCGAGGTGTGGCGCACCAAGGCCCTCATTCTCTTCGCGCGCGGCGATGGCCGGAACGCGATGGGGGCGCTCGAGAAGGCCAACAAGCTCAACCCGAAAGACGCGGAGACCTTCTGCGAGATCGGCAACGCCTTCGTTCGCCAGGGCAACAACGACACGGCGGTGAAGGCCTTCGAAGCGGCGCTCCGCGAAGAGCCCAAATCGGTGTGCGGGCTGTCTGGGCCGCTGCACGCGAGGCCCGTGGGCAAGGGCAAGCCGGCTCCCAAAGAGGTGCTCGGTCAGTTGATCAGCCGCTCCACCAACGCGTGGGAAAAGGGCTTCTTGCAGGCGACGCTCGCCCGCGTGCTGCTGACGAGCAACGACGTGAAGGGTGCTCGCAGCGCGGTCGACGACGCGATGGCCAGCGCTCCGTTTCATTCGGTCGTCTGGTTCGCCGCCGCCGAAGTCTCGAAACGCGAGAAGGACGAGGCGAAGGCGGTCGAGCAGTACGGCAAGGCCGCCGAGCTCGACGGCTCGTGGAGCCAGGCGCGCCTCGCGTACGCCGACGGGTTGGCCAAGCAGGGTGGCGATGCGTTGCCCAAGGCCGTCGCGCAGTACGAAGCGGTGCTGCTCATCGATCAGAACGAGAACGATCTGGCCCGCGTGAAGAAGACGGTCACCGCCATCAAGAAGCAGCTGTCGCAGTGATGGCCAAAATCCCCGTCTTCAAGATCAGCGTCACCAACGCCTCGATCCTCTCGGGGCTGTACCTGCTCATCGCGGTGCTGGTCGAGCTGGTGCGGCGCGCCTGGAACCCGCGGTGGATCGAGCGGGTCTCGCTCTCGCTGGAAGCTTTTCCCGCGCGCACGCTCGAGCTGTTCGGCTTGTTCGAGCCGCTGCGCCGCGCGTGGGTCGAAGAGCGCATCAGCCCGCTGGGCGTGCGCTTCGTCTACGGCTTGACCACCGTGGCCGTCATCTTCACCCTCGGCCTGGCCGTGGGCGCGGTGATGTGGGTCATTTCGCGGGTTGCAGCGAAGCCGTCGAAGTCTGCTCAGTGAGCGGCTTCGGCTTGTCTCTCAGCGCCACGTACGCACCACCCAGCAGCACCAACACCGAGACCAGCGTCCACAACGCGGCCCAGACGAGCGCGGGCACGATGGTGAGATCGGCCAGCAGCTGCGCGTCGCTCTGGCTGCGCACGGCCGAGTTCCAGAGGTCGTCTTTGAGATCCATCACCGCGTAGAGCGCGGTGAAGCTGGCGATGAAGAGGTTGAGCCCGCCGACCAGCGCGTCGGGCAGCCACTTCGCGCCGAGGCCGAAGAGCGCGGCCATGCCCAGGGCGAAGGCGAGGGTGAAGCCGTCGCGCGCGTAGATGAGGCCCATGCCCGCAAGCCACACGCAGGCGCCCGCCAACATGACGCGGCGCGCGTTGAAGCGGAAGGACGCGACCAGCAGCAGCATCGAGATGATCGCGCTGCCGACGTAGCCGGCAGAGAAGACGATGGCGCGCGCGAAGAACCCGTCGGGAATGCGCGAGAGACAGGCGCCCGATTCGTCGAGGCTCAAGGTGACGCGATCGACCGAGCCACCCACGATGAGCGAGGCGAGCGCGTGGCCGGTCTCGTGGCCCATCACGGAGAGCAGCTTGAAGGGGAGGAGGAACGGCGATTCCCAGAAGACGGCTCCGGCGATCACGATCGCGAGCAACAGGGCCGCGCGGCCGGGGTGGAGTTGGGCGTCTTTCATTTGAAGGGTTGAACTCGCGGGGTGGGGCGTTTGTTTCGTGCGGCCCTCACCCTGACCCTCTCCCAGAGGGAGAGGGGACCTCATTTCTGATTCCTTCAGAGGCCCGGAACACCCGTGCTGCCGCAGAACACGTCGCGGTCGAGCTGGCGGGCGAAGTTGGGCAAGCGCGCAGGCAACGAACGCAGCGCAGGGTAGTCGCGCATCAGCTCGTTGAGATCCTTGTGCGAGAGCACCGACAGCGTGCAGTACTCGGTGGCGAGCACGCGCACCTTCGCGGGCTGACCCGAGATGGCCGAGGTGATCGCGAGGAACTGGCCCTGCGTCACTTCGAATTCGCGCGGCGCCGAGCCGAGCTTCGAACGATCTTCCAGGATCAACCGGCCGTGCGTGACGACGGCGATGAGGTTGGTCACCTCACCGGGCGTGAGCAGGGTGTGACGGGCTTCGAGTTCCTTGTGCGTGAAGCGACCGATGAGGCGCGCGCGCGCGATCGAGTCGATGTCGCCGAACAACCGCGAGGCCATGAAGCCTTCGACCAGGCGCTCCCGGTAGAAGCCCAGCATGCGGTGGTGCAGCACTTCGTCGGAAGCGAGCAGGCGCTGCAGCTTCTCCGAGCTGATTTCCAGGATCGTGCAGTCGCCGATGGCGCGTGACGAGGCCGCCCGCAGCTGCGCCGAGAAGAGCCCGAACAGCCCGAAGGCCTCGCCCTTCTTCGCGTGACGCAGCGCCACTTCACGGCCGTCCTTGCGGCGCAGCAGCTCGAGCGTTCCGTCGACGACCACGAAGAAGCTGGTGGCCTCGTCGCCTTCGTTGAACAGCATCTCGCCGTCCGGCACTTCGAGCTGAATCGCGCCTTCCGCGAGCGCTTCGATCGACGCGACGGGGAGATCCTTGAACAGCGGCACCTGGGTCAGCGCGAAGTACGCGACCTCGAGATCGGCGGTGACCGTACCGAGCATCGGAAAATCGGGAGACAGCGGAATCGGCGCGGTGCTGACTTCACCGTCGAACGAATCGTCGAGCGAAGAGCGCTGCGCTTCGCGCGCCATGTCCTGCAGCACGTCGACCGGAATCAGAGACTGCCGAAGCACCGGGGGCGCCATGGGCATCGCGACCCTCGTTCTCATTTCGCGGGGGGCGATGGGCGGCAACTGGTGCTGGGTCATGTCAGGTCCAATCAGTGAGGTAGATAAAGTGTGCTGTCTGCCAAACGGTGGGAAACTGTAGGCAACCGTGTACGGAAGTCGTGACACATCCGTCAAGTCGACCCTCGTCGTGCTCGCCGGCGGGCGCGGGGTTCGTCTTGGGGGGCTGGCTAAAGGCCTGATTCGCCTGCAAACCGGCCACACCGTCGTCGAGCACCTGTTACGGCTCGCCCACGGTTTCTCAATCGTCAGCACAAATCACCCCGAGTGGTACGAGCGCCTCGACGTGCCTTTGGTGGCTGATCTCATCCCCGACAAGGGGGCACCGGGCGGCGTGGTGACCGGGCTGGCGGTCAGTCCGACGGATTGGGTGACCATCGTGGCGTGCGACATGCCTTTCGTGACCGCAGCGATGTTGGCCGAGCTGCACGCGCGGCGGCACGCAGGCGCTGACGTCATCTGCTTTACCCGCGCAGGTCAGCTCGAGCCGCTCGTGGGCATCTACCGCCGCGAGCTCTGCTTCGACTGGGCGCCGCGGCTCGACGGCAATCCTTCATTGAGAGAATTGGTGAGCTCGGTTCGACTCGACACCGTCGAAGCCGAAGAGCCCGCCCGTTTGATCAGCCTCAACTCCCCTGATGACTTTCGCCGAGCGGCGGAAAGCTTCAGAGAGTCTGGCGTTACTGGTACGTTGCCGCTCCAGGCCCCCACATGGTGAAGACGTTCGAAAAGGCAGTTACCGGCTTCAACCACAACATCAAACACAAGGGGAAGGTGTACCACGTGCAGACCGAGGACTCCGGCGCCTCGAACCCGCACATCATCACGCACCTCTTCGTGGGCGGGAACATCCTCGCCACCAAGAAGGCGTCGTACACCGACATCGTCAGGAGCGAGAACCTCTCCGAGCTCGTGCGCGACATGATGGAGGAGCAGCACAAGCAGATGCTGCGCAACCTCGTCAACGGCACCTACGACAACGTCGATCGCAGCGCGACCGCGTACCAGCCAGGTGAGCTCGCCGTCGAAGCCGCGAAGATCATCGCGCCCGTGGTGCCCAAGCCGGTCGCTCCGTTGCCGCTGACGAACCTGGCGCCTGCGGGCCCCAAGATTCTGCCGCCCGAGGTCATGGCTGCGCGCGAGCTGAAGGAAGTGCCTCGCGAGAACAACATCGGTGTCGAGACGCTCTTCGGTGAAGACCTGATCAGCGAGAAGAGCCTCGACGAAGTGATCCTCAGTTACCTGGCCGGCGACGGGCACTGAAGAGCTGATCAGCGAAGTCGAGTTGGGCTAAACGCGCGGTCATGACCGCAGCCTTTGCCGAGCTCGACACGCTGTGCATCAACACCATTCGCACGCTGGCGATCGACGTCGTCCAGAAGGCCGACTCGGGTCACCCCGGGTTGCCGCTGGGCGCAGCGCCCATGGCGTACGTGCTCTGGCAGAAGCACTTGAAGCACTGCCCGACGAACCCGAAGTGGGCTGATCGCGACCGGTTCGTGCTCTCGGCCGGTCACGGCTCGATGCTGCTGTACAGCCTGCTTCACCTCACGGGCTACCCGCTCTCGAAGGACGACGTTCTCAACTTTCGCCAGTGGGGCTCGAAGACGCCCGGCCACCCGGAGTCGTTCATGACGCCCGGCGTGGAAGCGACCACGGGGCCGCTGGGTCAGGGGCACGCGAACGCGGTGGGCATGGCGATGGCTGAGCGCGCGCTCGCCGCCCGCTTCAATCAGCCCGGGCACACGGTCGTCGATCACCACACGTATTGCCTGGTCGGTGATGGCGACGTGATGGAAGGCGTGGCGATGGAGGCCGCGTCGCTCGCCGGTCACCTGAAGCTCGGCAAGCTCATCTGTCTGTACGACTCGAACGACGTGACCCTCGATGGTCCGGCGAAGATGTCGTTCACCGAAGACGTGGGCAAGCGCTACGAGTCGTGGGGCTGGCAGGTGCTGCACGTGCACGACGGCAACACCGATCTCGCGGCGCTCGACGCGGCGCTGACGGCGGCGAAGGCCGAGACCGGGAAGCCTTCGATGATCGTGGTGAAGACCACCATCGGTTACGGCTCGCCCAACAAGGGCGGCAAGTCGTCGTCGCACGGCAGCCCGCTGGGCCATGACGAGATCGCGCTCACCAAGAAGGCGCTGGGCTGGAACTTCGAAGAGAAGTTCTTCATCCCCGAGCCGGCGCTCGCGAATTTTCGCCTCGCGGTGACGAAGGGCGAAGCGGCGCAGTCGGAGTGGACCGGGCGGTTCGACGCGTACCGCGCGGCGCACCCGGCGCTGGCGGCCGAGTTCGAGCGGGTGATGCGCAACGAACTTCCTTCGGGGATCGCGGCGGCGCTGCCCACCTTCCCCGCGGGCACCGCGGTCGAGACGCGCACGGCTTCGGGTACGGCGCTCAACGCGCTGGCGAAGGTGATTCCTGAGCTCATCGGCGGCGACGCAGACTTGAGCGGCTCGACCAAGACCACCCTCAAGGACGCCGGCAGCTTCGACGGCCAGTCGGGCGCGGGCCGCAACATTCACTTCGGCGTGCGGGAACACGCGATGGCCTCAGTGGCCAACGGCATGGCGTACCACGGGGGCGTACGGCCCTTCACCGCGACGTTCTTCTGCTTCGTGGACTACATGCGGCCGGCGGTGCGACTGGCGGCGATGAACCACCTTCCCGTGGTGCACGTCTGGACGCATGACTCGATCGGCCTGGGTGAAGATGGCCCGACGCATCAGCCGGTGGAGCAGCTCGCTTCGGTTCGCGCGATCCCCGGGATGAACACGATGCGCCCGGCCGACGCGGCTGAAGCGGCAGAGGCGTGGTTGTTCGCGATGGAGCGCACGAAGGGGCCCACGGGCCTGGTGCTCACGCGGCAGAAGGTACCCACGTTCGATCGCACGAAGTTCGGTTCGGCCAAGGGCCTGCACAAGGGCGCCTACGTGCTCGCTGAGTCGAGTGGCCCGGCGAAGGTGATCCTCATTGGTACCGGCAGTGAAGTGCAGCTGGCGGTGGCGGCGCGTGAGCAGCTCGAGAACGAGGGTATTCCGACGCGCGTGGTGTCGATGCCGTGCATGGAAGTGTTCCACGCGCAGGACGCGGCGTATCGCGAGTCGGTGTTGCCGAAGGCGGTGAAGGCGCGCGTGTCGGTCGAGGCCGGTGTCACGTTCGGCTGGGAGCGCTTCATCGGCGACCACGGCGTGGCTGTGGGCGTGGACAAGTTCGGCGCTTCGGCTCCGGACAAGATTCTGTTCGAGCAGTACGGGCTGACGGCGTCGCACGTGGTCGCCGCGGCGAAGCAGTCTCTCGCTTCGATCTGAGGTGCTGAGGCGTCTGCCCTCTCCCCAACCCTCTCCCTCGGAGACTGTTGAAGAAGGACCCCCACCGTTCCCCCCGAGCAGGGGTACCGGCTTCGCCGGCGATTTCGTCCGAAACAACAGACCCACCGTTCGCATCGAGCGCAGTCGAGATGCCACCTCTGCATCGCGCGCCAAGTGAC
>JBKJSE010000240.1:0-2861 GCA_046595925.1 Archangium sp.
CTGATGTCGGAGATGCCCCGAATCTCGACGGAGGTCGTACCTCCCCCTGCACCCGCGGCCCCCCGCCCGTTCACCCGTTTTCACGAACGGCTGATGGCGGAGGAGCTGACGGGCAAGGTCGCCGATGGCCAGGCGAGAGTCATGCGGGCGGTCGCCGAAGCGAAGGTCGACCTCAACCCGCATCAGCTGGAAGCCGCCGTCTTCGCGATGGAGTCGCTCTCGCGCGGTGGCTGCATGCTCGCGGACGAAGTCGGCCTCGGGAAGACCATCGAAGCGGGCATCGTGCTGGCGCAGCTGGCCAGTGAAGGAAAGACCCGCCTGCTGGTGCTCGCTCCTGCCACGCTGCGGGCGCAGTGGCAGGTGGAGCTCAAAGAGAAGTTCGACCTCGACTCGATCGTGGTCGACGGCCGCACAGTGCGCGCCACGGGCAACGCGTTCGATCAGCCGGTGCCGGTGGTGATCGCCTCGCACCCGTTCGCCGCGTTCCGACAGGAACTGCTGTCCCAGATCAACTGGGACTGCGTGGTCATCGACGAAGCGCACCGCCTGCGCAACGCGCACAAGCCGGGCAACAAGATGGGCAAGGCGCTCAAGGCCGGCCTCGGCAAGGCGCCGCGCCTGCTGTTGACCGCCACGCCCTTGCAGAACGCCATGACCGAGTTGTTCGGGCTCATGTCGCTCATCGACGAGGCGATCCTCGGCCCTGAAGAGGCGTTCCGCGCGCACTTCCCCATCGATCCCGAGAGCGGTGGCCTGACCGAGCAGGGTCAGAAGGAAATCCGCTCGCGCATCGCCCCGGTGGTGCAGCGCACGTTGCGCCGGCAGGTACGCGAGTACGTGAAGTACACGAACCGCCGCTCGGTGGTCGAAGACTTCACGCCGCTCCCCGAGGAGCACGCGCTCTACGAAGACGTCAGCGAGTACCTGCGCCGCAACGAGTGCTCGGCGATCGAGCCCGGCAAACGCACGCTGCTGACGATGGTGTACCGGAAGCTGCTGGCTTCTTCGACGTACGCCATCGCGCCCACCCTGCGGAAGTTGTCCGAGACGCTGCAGGCGCGCCTGGAAGCCACCAAGCTGGGCAAGCAGGCCAGCGCGATGCTCTTCGAGCCTGAAGAGGCGAAGTCTCACGCCGAAGAGAGCGAAGACTGGGAAGAAGCGCCGCGGGTCAGCAAGAACGATCTGGCCAACATGCAGCGCGAGGTGTTCGAGCTGCGCGGGTTCGCGGATCGCGCCGAAGCGATCAAGGTGAACTCGAAGGGCGAGGCGCTCACCCGCGCGATCGATCGCGTCTTCACCGTCGCCCGCGCGCACCAGTGGCCCGAGAAGGCCGTCATCTTCACCGAGAGCAAGCGCACGCTCGAGTACCTGTTCACGCTGCTCTCAGAGCACGGGTACGCGGGGAAGATCTGCAAGCTGACCGGTGACGCGGGCACGCCCGAAGCGCGGCGCGACCTGGTGCGGCAGTTCAAGGAAGAGGCGCAGATCCTCCTGATGACCGAGGCCGGCGCTGAGGGCTTGAACCTCCAGTTCTGCAACCTGGTGGTGAACTACGACCTGCCGTGGAACCCGCAGCGCGTGGAACAGCGCATCGGCCGCTGTCACCGGTATGGCCAGCAGCGCGACGTGCTGGTGCTCAACTTCTTGAACCGCAGCAACGCCGCCGACGCGCGGTTGTACGAGCTGCTCGAGCGGAAGCTGAACCTGTTCGACGGCGTGTTCGGCGCGTCCGACGAGATCCTCGGGGCGCTGGAGAGCGGCGTCGACTTCGAGAAGCGCGTGCTGGAGATCTACCAGTCGTGCCGGCTGCCCGAAGAGATCAACGCGGCCTTCGATGCGCTGCGGAAGGACCTCGAGAGCCGCATCGATCAGAAGATGATGGAGACCCGCGCCACGCTCATCGAGAAGTTCGATGGCGACGTGCGCAAGAAGCTCCGCGTGGCGAGCGATGCGGCGCGTGAAGCGGTCAGCAAGCGCAAGCTGGCCGAGAAGAACTTCACGGGTTCGGTGCTGGGCACGGCCGCGGTCGGTCGTCGGCAGCTCGCGCTCGCAGCCAAAGAAGTTCGCGCCCGCACCAACGACGCCGTCACCACCCTGGTGATCGACGGTTCGACGTTGCCGGCGAAGCTGGGGCACCTGCAGGGCAAAGAGGGCTGGTGGTACGCGTACCGGTTCGAGCTGACCGGCCTGAAGCCCGAAGAGCGCCTCGTGCACATCGTCTGCACCAAGTACGGCGAAGGCTACCGGGTCGTGCCGTGGCTCGACGCCGACGTGATGCCGCGCGCCTCGGCGCGTGAAGAGAACACGCGCACGCCGCCTCCGAACCTGCCGACGCTGGAGCACGAGAAGGCGTTGATGGCGGCGAAGGACGAGCTGACCCGCGTGGCTGAGCGGCGCAACATGCTCGAGCTCGACGCCGCGAAGGATCGCGCCGACCGGTTCGCGGAAGACTGCCTGTTCTCGCCCCGCCAGCAGGTCGAGCGGTCGCATGGGGAGTGGGAAACGGCGCGCAAGCTGGTGATGGACATCGAAGATCCCACCGAGCGCATGAAGGCGCGCGCGACGACTGAGCGGCTCGAGCGCGAGTACCGGCGCAAGCTGCAGCAGCTTCGTCAGGCGGAAGACGCGCGCTACGCCGAGAAGGACCGCACGCTGGCCGCGCTCGCGCTCAAGGCGAAGGTCGTGACCAACCGCACCATGGTCGCCTCGTCGTACTTCTGGATCGACTGAGCCTCTTTCCCTCTCCCTTCGGGAGGGTGTTGAAGAAGGCTTCGACAATACGAGCGAACACCGTTCCTCCCGAGCAGGGGACCGGCTTCGCCGGCGATTTCGTCCGAAGGAACAGACCCACCGTTCGCGTC
>JBKJSE010000365.1:0-6745 GCA_046595925.1 Archangium sp.
TCAGGGGTGTAGCGCCGGTGATGCCCCACGGCCTCATCGAGCGAGCCGAACAGCGCAGGCAGCGCGGGTACGAACAGAATCAGCGCTCCACCCACGGGCAGAATCTTCGCAAACTTCTGCACCGCGCCCGCATCGTCCGGAATGTGCTCGAGCACGTTCGACAACACGATGGTGTCGAACTTCCGCTCGGCCAATTGCTCCCAGTCGGCCAGCGCAACGTCGGCCTGGTACGGCTCGACCTGCGGCATTCCGCGGAACCGATTCTTGAGCCGCCGCACGTAGAACGGATCGACCTCGACCGCGGTGACCAGCTCGCGACCCGGAGCCAGATGCGCGGTGATGGTGCCGATGCCCGCGCCGATCTCGAGCACGCGCGCCCCAGCCCACTTGCGAAACGTACCCGCCAGCCAACGGTTGTAATTCGGAGCGCCGCTCTCGAGATGATTGAGCGTCGAGTACCCCTCGTGCTGGTTGTCGGCGTCGTTCTGCACCGTGGCGTACTTCGCGAAGGTGCGGCTGAGCTGCGCCAAATTGCTCGCGCTGCGTTTCCCACCGAAACGAATCAACGCATCGGCAAACCGGTACCGCTGCGCCGCCAACTTCACGAGCGCCTCGGCCTCTGCTTCATCACCCGAACCGTGAAGCGTCTCTGCCCGCAGCGCCTCGACCCGAAACGCGCGCGCCCGGCACATGGGGTCGGCAATCTCCACCGCCAACGCGAGCCGTGCGACCTTGTTCGCCGCGCGCTCCAACAAAGGCGGGGGCACGCGATGCCCCGTCACCACGTCCGCGTGATCCTGCAGGATCGGCTCGGTGAGCGACTCCATCGCGTCGCTGGGCACCTCGACGGCCAGCACCTCGGCGCGGGTGGCCGCCAGCGCATCCCTCACGGCCGCGCCCCAACCGGCAGAGACCTCCATCGCACCGGGCAGCTCGAAGCCCGAGACGAACACCTGCTGCCCCCGGCTCAAGGCTGCTGCAGCGTCGTCACGCGCCGTCGCACTGCTCACAAGATACAGGGCCGCTGGGAGCATTTTCGCTGGCGGCTGTACCACAGGGTCGGCATACGCCGCCCATGGCCGTTTCGATGCTCGAGCTGTTCCGCACCCTCACGTCTTTCTCTCCGCCCCGTACGGATCTCAAAGACGCGCCGTGGGACGACTTCGTGCCGTGGGCCATGGGTCAGGGGCTCGCCTCATTGGCCGCGTACAACCTCGAGTACCGCCTCGGCTCGGCCGGCAGCCCCGAGTGGGTGCGTCACCGCTTGCTCTCGCTGTACCAGGGCATGGCCAACGACAACGTGATGAAGCTGGTCAACTTGAAGCGCTGCATCGACGACCTCGAGGGTCGGAAGATCGTGCTCGTGGGCGGCGTGTCGTTCGCCGAGAGCATCTACCCGCACGTCGCCTTCCGCCCGGTGATCGACGTGCGCCTGCTGGTGCCGCCTTCTGACGTCGAGCCGCTCACCACCTGGCTGCGCCGCTCGGAGTTCAAGGCCGAGCCCGGGCTGGTCGATCGCGCCGGCGCGCTCAAGGTGCTCTCGGACACGCGCACGCAGCTCTTCCTGCACGGCGGCTTCTTCACCGACAAGGCCGAGAACGACGCGCTGATGGCTCGCACGCTTCCCATGAAGCCCTTCGGCCCTTCCGCCCGGCGGCTCGACGCGGAAGACGCGCTGCTGGTGCACGTCTTGTTGATGGCGCGGGTGGGCTTCGAGGTGCCGATGCTCGAGTTCCTCGATCTGCGTGAGCTGTGCGTGGGCGCGCCGTCGATGGGCGGGGTGTATTCGCGTGACCTCGATGCCTCGGCGATCGCTTCCCGCGCGAAGGCGTGGAAGATCGAACGCGCGCTCTGGGTCGCCTTGAGCGTGGTCGAGAAGCTCTGGCCCGAGGCCACCACCGCGGTCGCCCGGCTCAAGCCCGACATCTCTTTCCCCGTGCGCGAGGTGCTCGAGCGCCTGGTGGTCAACCCGCTCTCTTCCGTCGGCCGCACCGAAGGCATCAAAGGTGAAGACGTCCTCCGCTCGCTCCTCACCGGAGAGTGAGCTAGACGCCGTCTCCCGCATGAGCGCCGTCGACGTTCGCAGGCCCCACATCATCGTCGCCGCCGTCCGTGCCCTTCGCCCCAAGCAGTGGACGAAGAACGCGGCGCTCCTCGTCCCGTTGCTGTTCGCCAAGAGCATCTTCGCGCAGGGGCTCGCCGTGCGTGCGCTCCTGGGCGTGGGCGTCTTCAGCTTGCTGGCCAGCGGCGTGTACGTCGTCAATGACTGGTTCGATCGCGAGAAAGACCGGCTGCACCCCAAGAAGCGCCTGCGTCCCATCGCGGCGGGTCACCTCTCCGGTACCGCGGCCATCAGTCTGGTCGCCGTGTGCTGGGGCATCGCGGGTGTGGGCGCGTGGTGGTTGAGCCCGTCGTTCGCCGCCGTCCTGGTCTCGTACCTGGTGCTGCAGGCGCTCTACACGTCGGTGCTCAAGCAGATGGTGCTGCTCGACATCATGGCCATCGCGATGGGCTTCATCCTGCGCGTGGTGGCAGGCGCCGAAGCGATCGACGTGGTGGTCTCGAACTGGTTGTTCCTCTGCACCTTGCTGGGCGCCTTGTTCCTGGGCTTCGCCAAGCGCCGGGCCGAGCTGTCTTCGCTTGAAGGAGACAACGCCAGTGCGCACCGCGCGAGCCTGGCCGATTACACCGTGCCGTTGCTCGACCAGATGATGAGCATCTGCGCGGCGTCCATCATCCTCGCGTACGGCCTGTACACGGTCTCCAAGGAGACGATGGAGCACGTGGGCAGCGACCGCCTCAAGTTCACCGTGCCGCTCGTGGTGTACGGCGTCTTTCGCTACCTCTTCCTCGTGCACAAACGCGGCGCGGGTGGGGCGCCTGAAGAAGTGCTCTTGAGCGACGCGCCGCTGCTCATCGACATCGCGCTGATTCTCGCGGTGGCCGGTTGGGCGCTCTACGGCCACGCACCGGCTTAACCGCGCTCGCGGCCTTTGCCCTGGCTGCCCAGCACCGCGGTGAGCCCCTGCTGTTCGGCCGCGGCCGTGCGAATGAGCTGAGCGAGCTGACCAATCTCGCGAATCCAGTCCGTCGCGCGCGGGCCCAGACCCGAGAACGACACGGCGAGGATCGGCGGGTGCTCGACGCGGCCCAGCCAGTAATCGAGGATCTCGTGGCGCTCGGGTGGATTGACGGGGTGCAGCCGCTTCACTTCGCGCTCGAGCAAGCGGCTCAACGCGCTGGGCAGCTTGGCCGCCCACTTGTTCACCGTGAGCATCGGCCGCCACGACCAGTCAGCGCGCGCGGTGCCCGTCTGCGGGCTGAACACGCCGTGGCCTTCCACGGTGAGCACCTGGTCGGGGGGAAAGCGCGGCACGGGATCCCACGAGCCGCACAGCAGCGTCGAGAGCCCGAACTGTTTCCTGGGCTGGCCCCAGAAGGCGCGCCGGTAGAGATCGGCCCGGCCCTCGTCGGCGTAGGGGTAATCGGGCTCTTCCAGCATGAGGCTCAAGTGAAAGGTCTCTTCCCAGGGGCCGGCGTAGCCGAGGTACTGCTGGGTGACCGCCCAGCCCTCGGAGTCGCGGAACCACTCGTGGAACAACAACCGGTAGAGCGCCTGGCTCCACCGCTCGTCGGTCAGGCTGAAGAAGCTCTCACCGGCGGTGTTGTCGAGCACCAGCTCGAGCAAGACGCGGGTGGACTCGTCGTTGAGGTGCTTGAGCAGGTGCTCAATCGCCGGGCCTGAGTCGATGACTCCCAGCTCGAAGGCGGGGAAGACGACCTCCTGGAGGAAGTGGTCGTTGATAGGACGGAGGACGACTTCCATGAAGACCGCGGAGCCTAGGTGAGGTCAGGCCTTCGAGTCTTCTTGTGCGATGAGCGCGTAGATTTCGGCAGGCGAGTTGGCCGCCAGAATCGCCTCGCGCAGGCCATCGCTGCGAAAGAGCCGACTCACCTTGCTCAGCGCCTTGAGGTGCACGCCGGCAGAGTTTTCCGGGGCGACCAGGGCGAAGAAGAAGTGCGAGGGGCGGCCGTCGCGGGCATCGAAGTCGACGCCCTCCTTGGAGACCCCGAAGCAGGCGACCAGCCCGGCGAGCTCTGAGAGACGCCCGTGGGGAATGGCGACGCCCTTTTCCATGCCGGTCGAGCCGATCTTCTCGCGCTCCGCCAGCACTTCGTGAATCCGGGCCAGGGGAACCGACGGCGTGACCTTGGAAACCGACGCCGCGAGCTCACTGAGCACATCGGCCTTCGTCCGCGCCGCCAGGTGCGAGACGACCGCCTCGAGCTTGAGAAACTCGGTGATGCGCATCGGCCGCGCAGATACCCGAGCGCTCCGGGTGGCGCAAGGTACGACGAGAGGGCCCTCGACACTTTTCGGGTGTAGCGTGCGCGCCGTGACTGGGAGGGTGGTCTTTCTTACTTTGGTGATGGCGGTTGCGGGCTGTGTTCGAGCCCCGTTGCCCAGCGCTCCGCCCGACCCTCAGGTGCCGAAGTCGGCCCCCGTCGCCCAGGCGCTCCCCGCGGCCGAAGTGCCTCAACCGGCTGCGCCCCCGCAGGTCGAGGCGCTGCTCTCGCGCATGACCCTGGAAGACAAGGTCGGCCAGCTCATGATGGTCGGCTTCGCCGGCAAAGAGGTCGACCCCTCGATTTCCCAGCTGCTGCGCGGTTACCGGGTGGGCGGCGTCTGCGTCTTCGGGCGGAACATCGCCTCGGCGGCGCAGATCGGCCGGCTCAATGACGAGGTCCGGGCGCTGATGAGCGACTCGGTGCCTCCCTTCATCGCGGTGGATCAAGAGGGCGGCAACGTGGTGCGCCTGTCTGACGGCAACCTGGTGCTGCCGGGGAACATGGTGCTGGGCGCGGCCCGCCAGCCCGAGCTCGCGTACCAGGCCGGTCTCGCGCAAGGCGAAGACCTGCACCGCCTCGGGTTCAACATGAACCTGGCGCCGGTGCTCGACGTGAACAGCAACCCGCTCAACCCGGTCATCGGCCTCCGCGCCTTCGGGGACGACGTGGCTCTGGTCTCCGAGCTGGGCGCCCGCTTCGTGGAAGGGCAGCAAGACGCTCACATCGTGACGGTGGCCAAACACTTCCCCGGGCACGGCGCGGTCGACGCCGATTCGCACAAGTCGTTGCCCATCGTCCGCGCGCCGCTGCTCCAGGTTCGCCAGCAACTGCGGCCCTTCGAGGCGGCCATGGCTGCCGGTCTCGATGGCCTGATGACCGCGCACATCGCCACGCCTGCGCTGACCGGCGACGAGCTGCCCGCCACGCTCTCGCCCCGCGTGCTGGGTGGCGTGCTGCGCGATGAGTTGCACTTCAAGGGGCTGGTGATCACCGACGAGCTCGAGATGGACGCCATCGATCGCCGCTACGGCGTAGGTCGGGCTGCGGTGTTGGCGGTCAGCGCGGGCGCCGACATGGTGCTCATTCCCTGGCGGCTCGAGAAGAAGGAAGAAGTGTGGCTGGCCCTGCTCGAGGCGGCGCGAAGTGGCGAGCTGAGCGCCGCGCGGTTGAATGAAGCGGTGCGGCGCATTCTGCACGCGAAGGTCAGCCGGGGTTTGTTCGAGACGTTGCCCCCGTTGGAGACCCGGCTCGCTTCGTTGGGTGAGAAGCGCGAGCTGGCCTTGCGCATTGCGAGCGCCGGCGTGACGTTGCTGCGAAGCAAGCCGGGGCTGTTTCCGCTGGAGACCACGCGGCGCGTGGCGGTGATCTCCACAGAGGCCAGCTTCATCAGCGCGATGGGCAAGCGCTTCCCTCAGATGACGTCGTTGTTGGTGCCGGCGATTCCCGCGACGCGGGCTCGTGATGACTTGAAGCTGCAGACGCGGGCGCTGGCCGCCGCGGCGGACGTGGTGGTGGTGAGCGTGACCAACTCGCGGCAGCTCGAGTTGGTCACCAACGCGGCGCTGTCGGGCCGGCCGGTGATCACCGTGGTGCTCGGTGCACCGTATCTGGCGGCGCAGGTGCACGAGTCGAAGGTCGTCCTGCTCACGTACTCGTATCGCGAGGCGGCGACCGAGGCGGCCGTGGCCGCCATCAGCGGCGAGAAGGGCACTCCGGGGAAGCTGCCGGTGGCGTTGCCTCAGTTGCCGTTTGGGCACGGGCTCGACCCGGTGGGGCGGCGGCTTGCTTCTCAGCAGGCCGCGCCCGCTCCCGGTGGGGCTCCTTGAAGACGAGGCCCGCACCCTGACCCTCTCCCGAAGGGAGAGGGAACGCGTTCAACTCAACCGACCAGCGACCGCTTCTGCACGGCCGACGCCTCGATGAGCCCGATGGTGCCGTCTTTGCGGTGGTACACGACGTTCATCTCCATCGTGGTGGAGTTGGTGAACACGTAGAAATCGTTGTTCATCAAATCCATCTGCATGATCGCCTCTTCCATCCCCATGGGGTGGGCGAGGAACTCGTTGGTCTTGACGATCTTCTGCGCGGTGTCGGGCAGCTCAGCGATGGTGCCGTTTCCCTCGTAGATGTGGTGCTTCACCAGGTTCTGATTGTGGTGCACGCGCTCACGACCGTGGTGGTGCTTGAGCTTCTCCTTGTAGCGCTTGAGCTGGCGCTCGATCTTGTCCATCGCCAGGTCGATCGAGGCGTACATGTCTTCGCTGCGCTCTTTGCCGCGCAGGAGGAAGTTGCCTGAGTGGATGCTGATGTCTGCGTGGTGCAGGTGCCTCTCGAGCGAGAGGACCACGTGCGCTTCCGTCGCCTTGTCGAGGTACTTGTTGACGCGCTCGACCTT
>JBKJSE010000226.1:0-22496 GCA_046595925.1 Archangium sp.
CGCATGTCCGGTGGTGTGGCAGGGGACCGACGGGACGAACCCGTCGGCCCCTATGCCGATCCGCGCGGCGCAGAGGTGGCATCTCGACTGCGCTCGATGCGAACGGTGGGTCTGTTCGAAGCCGGTCCCCTGCTCTGGAGGAACGGTGTTCGCTCATATCGTGGAAGCCCTTTTTCAACACCCTCTCCCGACCGCTAGGTGCTCGCGTCGGCGATCACCCGCGCGAGCAGGGTCAACGCAGCCCGGCGCTCTTCGGTCAACGCGGACACGGGACCGAAGTCGAAGCGGAAGGGACCTGCCGCGGGTCCTTCATCACCTGAGAGGCGCGCGGTCAGGCTGACTGCGAACTCGTCACCTTCACCAGCGAGCACCAGTCGCCACGCCTCGGCTTCGCGCTGTACGCGCACGATGCGGTAGCGATGCACCCGAACCGTGGGGCGGATGACTGAAGGCAGCGCAGGGAGCGCGCGCGGGGTCACGACTGCGATGGCGCGACGAACGACCCCGGCCAGCGGCGCTCCGGGCACGAGCAAGAGGGGCCGCGCGGCAGCGATCTGATGGCCGCCTCCGCTCGCGAGCTGCACGCGCACGCCTTCGGGGGACAGATACAAGCGAGCCCCTCGGGCCGGCGTCGGCATCGAGAGAATGCGCGCCCCCGCGACGTCGAGCTGGTCGATCACGAAGTCGTCACCTTCGAAACGCCCCTCGAGATCCACGATGCGCCCGTAGTCGAGAAAGAGCACCGGCTGGTTCTGCGCGGCCTCCACCAGGCGGGCGGCTTCGGGGCTGCGACTCCGAATCAGCTCGAGCGCCTGGGCCGCCAGCGCCAGCGAAGGCTCGCAGTTCGGGCTGCAGACATGATGCGAGACCAGGGGGAACGGCCCGAAGCGGTTGAGCAGCGCAGAGAGGGGCACCTCGGGAAAACGCAGCAGGGTCTGCCGCTCATTGTCTGCGTTGTCTCCACGCTCGAGCTGCTCTGCGAAGGCGGCGCTGCAGCAGGCCGGGTAGCCCATCAGCTTCCCCAGCGCCTCGACGTCGGCACGGCCGCGAGAAGCGGTGAGCGCGCGTTGCAGCGTCAGCACCTGCGCCAGTGCGTCGGCCGTAGAGGCCACCGCGACGATCGCGTGTTCGCCTCCAGCGCGATGAACACCCGCGCCGAGATCGCACGTGTGGGTCGAGGTCACGTCGGCGTGCAGCCCCATCGCCCTGTACGCGCGGATCAGCCCGGGCGCGAGCTCGACCGGCACGTTCTCTTTGAGCGAGGCCGCCTTGCGACCGCTCTGGACGCCGGAGAGTTCGAGATCGAGATCGAACGTGCGCAGCCCGCGCAGGCGCTGCCAGCCGCGCCACTGCGTCGAGAAGAGGATCGGCAGATGTGCGTCATCAGGCACTTCAGCCAGCCGTGGATGTTCGATCAACAGCGTGGCCGCGCAGCTCAAGACCTCGGCTTCGTCATGCGCCCGCTTCGCACCGAGCGCTGAGGCCACCCGGAAGACAGCCTCGGTCCGCGCGTCGCGGAATCGCCACGGCGCGCTCGCGTCATAGCCCTGCTCGACGGCACGATCGGGCCGGCCCGCTTCGAAACGTTCGGTGAGCAGGCCGTCACGCTGCGCCAGGTGAAAGAGCGGCGTTCGAGGGTAGAGGCGCAGCCGGGTCTTCAATGCCTCGGTGCGCAGCTCGGCGAAGTTCACCTTCGCCATCCAGCGCGCGTTCACCAGCAGCGCCTCGGGCGTGGTCCACGGCGTGAAGAGCACGATGCCGTGCGCTCTGAGTCGGCGGAACTCGAAGGACTTCGGAAAACGTTCGCCCAGTGCTCGCAGCAGCACGATGGCCGCTTCCGAGTCTTCGGCGGTCTGGCCCTTGTTGAAGAGCTCGAGGTGGAACTGATCGAAGTTCTCGAACCCCATCAAGTACACGTGCACCACGCTGCCCGACTTCGCCGCCGCCACCGCAGCGGGCGCGAGGTGCGACTCGCCGAACTGCAGCAGCCAGTCGACGCGGCTCTTGATCAACAGCTCGAGGCCATGGAGCGCAGGCTCGGCGGCCACGGCCTCGAAGAAGGCGGGCAGGAACGGGTGCGGGCGTTCGTCGATCAGCAACACCTCGCGGATCTGCGGAGAGCGCGCGCGAAGGGCCCGCACCTGGCCCAGCCACGAGGTGAGCACCTGCGCCTGGGTGGGCGCCGCGTACGCCCCGCTTTGATCGAGGCAGAAGGTGCAGCCCTTGAACTGAATGCCCTCGCCCTCGACGCCTTCGAAGATCGGGCTCTTCCGTGCATCGACCATCCACGGGCAGCCCGACGCTGGGCCGCTGATGGTGGGCCGCAGGCCGTCGGCGCTGCTGAGCGCGGGCACCGGGGACTGCTCTTCGAGCCGTCGGCGCAGGTCGGCGGTGATGGCGGGGCGAAAGCGGGCCTGCTCGGGGTTCTCGCCGCGCAGCAGCGCCACGAGGCCGGCGACGTCGAGCACCGCATCGAAGTGTCCATCGAGCGCCGAGGGCGTGCCATCGCGCGAGAGCCGCACCAGCCGCGCATCGGAGGGGATGAGCGTTCGCACCCACTGAATCAACGCTTCGTTCCAGGCGCGGGCCATCACCACCAACTCTGGAGGCGGTCCTTGCGCCACGCCGGCCATCACCGTGGCATCGCCGGGAGAAACACCGGTCGCACGCAGCACTCGTACCGAGCCGGGCTCGAGCTGCGCCGCCAGCCGGTTCATTCCCTCGTCGGTGAGGAACCCGTCACGCTGCGCGACCAGGTCGAGGATCAGCACCTGCCTCATGTCGGCCCCACGCGCACCGACCCGCCAGCCCTGCGGCGCGCTGCTTCTTCTTTCACCGCGGAAAGGCCGGCGCGCGCTTCACCCAGCCACTCCGGCCGATTTCGCTCGCAGAAGGCCACCAGCGTTTGCGCGTGGTGGAGCACGCCTTCGACGCGCCCCGGCTCGACGTAGAAGTCGAGGCCTTCGTGGTTCTCCGGGTTCATCGCCATCAAGCGAATGCGCAGGTTCCGTTCGTGCGCGAGCTGGGCGAACTGCAGCACGGTGTGAGCCGAAGCCGGCTGGAGCACGAAGCTCAAGGTGATGCCGAACCAGCGGTGGTGGGTGCGGCGAAATTCGATCAACGCGTCGAGGTTCTCGATCAGCTGGGCCATCGGCAGGCCGCGCTGCACCTGCTGGTACACCTCGGGCGTGCCCGCGTTGACGCTCACGGTGACGTCGCCCAGCGTGCACTTCGTCATGTGCTTGAGCACCTTCGCCGTCAGCAGGCTCCCGTTGGTCACCAGGTCGATGGCGGTGTCGGGGAACTTCTCGACGTCGAACTCGCGCAGCAGCTGCATGACGCGCGGGTTGGCGAGCGGCTCTCCCCCGAGCAGGGTGAGGTTCTTGAGGGTCGGAAAGAGGCCGGGCAGCTCGTCGAAGATGCGCTCGGGCAGCTCACGGCGCGGGCTGCGGCCGTGATCGCACATGATGCAGTTGTAGTTGCAGTAGGTGCTGGGACAGATGGCCAGGTACAGCGGCTTGCCACGGGTCTCTTCACGCCGCTCTGCGATGTCTTCCGCGAGCAGCAGTTGATTGTCGACGAAGGCCTTCGAGCCCGACTGAATGCGAAACGCGCTCTCGGAGAAGCGCAGATCGTAGAGCCGCGAGCAGATCGCATTGCACAACGACTTGAGCTCGTTGCCGGACATCACCCGCCGGGCGGCGCGATAGCCCTCTCCGTTCCACACCTCGGCGAGGCTGTTGAGCTTCGCGTTGCCTCGATCGCCCACGGTCCACGTCGAGCAGCACTGGCGCGCGCGCCCGTCGGGGTCCACCACCTCCATGGTCGTCCACGGCGTGGTGCACACCACCTCGGGAGCACGCCGCTTCGCGACGATCGACGCGGGCACCGCCTGGTTCTCGAAGAAGCGCCGCTCGGCTTCCAGCTCACCTTTCGCGACCGGGCGCAGCGTCGACAGCGCCACTTCATCGAGCGCCCCCACGTCTTCCCAGTCGCACTGCGTCTTCAGTGAGCAGTCCGCGCACGCAGGCAGCGCGGTGTTGGCCTGTCCGCGTTCCCGCAGCGCGTGGCGGAACAGGGCCGGTCGGCGTTCGCGCGCTTTCGGCAGGGCACACGGCGGCAGGTAGCCTCGGCCTTTGAGTCGAAAGCTCGAGGGCTGCAGGTTGGGCAGCGCCAGCAGGGCCGTCTCGATCGCCGCTGAAGGAATGGGCCGCTCTTCCTGACCCCAGTCCTGCCGCACCAACTCGAGCCAGACCGTACGCGGTGCCAGGCGCTGAGCGAGCGGTGCGACGATGGGAAAAGTCTTCGGCCGCACGCACAGGCGTGCCTGCGTCTGCAGCCCCAGCGCTTCGGCAGCCGCGATGACCTGCTCGCCGTCACCGACCTTGAGCGCCTTGCACATCGCCTCGCCCATCGCCTCGATCTGCACCACCACGCCGTGCAGGCCGCGCGAATGAAGGCGCTCGAGCATCGGCCCATCGAGTGATCGCGCCGGCGCTTCCAGCCACAACTCCTTCGGCGTCTTCGACACGCGGTTGCGCTCGAGCAGCTCGCCCAGGCCGCGATAGCGCGTGGCGTCACCACCGCCGAGCACGAGAGAAGAAGCCTCATCTGCGAGGAGCGCCTCGACGCTCGGCTCCTGGCCCTGGCGCGAGCAGGCGATGCACGAAGGGCAGGGCGTGGCGCAGCCGAAGGCGACGGTGATGCGCCTCACGAAGCGGTACCCGCGGGCAGCTTGATCGCAGCGAACTCGGCGTCGCCGTGCAGCGTCACGTAGTGCTTGGGTACGCCCATGCACACGCTCTTCGCGTCACAGGTCGCGCAGGCCGGCACCCGCGTGAGCCACTCTTCTTCCCACTGGTGAAGCCGCGGCTGGGCGAGCAGAGGGCCCAGATAAGAAGTGTCACCACCGTGCACGCACAACGACGGAATGCCGGTGGGATCTCCCAGGTCATGCACCCTGAACCCGAAAGCGCGCCCGCGGTCGATCGCCTGCTTCAAGAGCGCCGCGTACTCCGAGTAGCGGGGCACGTGCTGCAGCGCCTCGGCCCGCGTGGGGAATTCGTTGCGCGGTGAATGGAACTGCAAGGTCACCTGCTCGCGATGGGCACCCCAGCGCGTCTCTGCCATCGCCACGAAGTCCACCAGAAGGTGCGCCACGTCTTTGAAGATGAGGTGATTGAGCAGCACCCGCACGCCCGCGGTGAGCAGCTTGTCGATGCCGCCCAGCGTTCGCCGATGCGTACCGGGCGCAGCGGTCAACGCATCGGACAAGGCACTGTCAGGCCCATGCAGGGAGACCTGCGCGCTGGTCAGCCCGGCGTCGCGAAGCGCCTGAGCCATTCCCGGCTTGTCGAGCAGCACCGCGTTGGTCTGCAGCTCGATCTGCTCGAACCCCTGCTGCTTGGCGGCGGCGACGTAGTCGGCGAGGTGCGGTGAGAGCGTCGGCTCACCACCGGTGATGATGATCCGCTTCGAGCCGCGCGAACGGCTTTGAACGATCGCCGCGTGCACCTTCTGCGGCGTCAGCTCGACGTTCATGTCGGCCAGCTCGCAGAAGGTACAGACCTGGTTGCAGCGATAGATGATGCCCAGGCGGCTCGTGGGCTCTGAGACATCGACGCCGTATTCGTAGTTCACGTGGAAGAACGTCTCGACGTCGCGCGCGCGCTTCACGTGAAGCCGGCTCCCCGGACTCTTGCCGGGGCGAACGAACGGGGTGGCGTCCTTCACGGGAGTGACTTGCAGCCCACCGCTCGCCGCCTGCAGCTGGCCTGCGCTCACGGTGCAACGGGTGGCCAGCGTGCACGAGGCACAAGCGGGGTTGGCGTCGTTGGGCTTCTCCGCTTCGTGGTGACGCAGCGAGTGCTCGAAGAGCCGGCGCAAGGCGGGCTCGTTCACCGGGTGCACGCAGGCGATCAGCGGGTGTTCGGTGGAGGCCACCAGCTCAGCGCCGTGTTCTCTGGCGGCCCGCGCGGCTTCGTCGAGCTCCTCACCCAGTTCGGCGAAGCTCAGCGCGCTGCCTGGCTTGACCGTGTGTTCGCCCGCGCCGATGGGGGCGAGCTCGAAGCGCAGCACGCGGGGCAGGGCGTTTCGCAGGCCGGCGACCCGCGCCGCCGCGGAAGGAAGTCCCCGCGCGATCGGGAGTCGAAGGGTGACCTCGAGCCCCGCATCGAGCGCAGCCGTGATGCCACGGAAGACGTGCCGAGGAGTCGAGCGGGTGCTCACGATCGCGGCGTGCACCTCAGGTGAAGTGGTGACGACGGAGATGCGCACCGCCGTCAGCCCCGCCGCCTTCAGCACGGTCGCCTGTTCGAGCGTGAGCTGCGTCGCGTTGGTCTCCAGCGTGATGGCGGAAAAGCCCGATGAGGCACCGTGTTTGATCAGGTGCTGCAAATCGGTGCGCAGCAACGGCTCGCCGCCGGTGAGCGTCAGGGCGCGCGTTCCATTGGCCGCGGCGCGATCGAGCTGTCCGGTCAGCTCGGCGAGCGGCGGATCGATCGAAGCGGGGTTGACCCGCGAGCAGAAAGCGCAGGTCTGGCCACAGCGGCGGGTGACCAGCAACGTCGCGACGTTCATCAGGCGTCCACTCTACCGCGCGCCGAAGGGAAAGAGCTTCGCCTGCGTGGTGTGAAAGAGGGCCACGCCGTCGGCCCCAAAGGTGCCGTCCTCGAGCGTCACCTGGGTCGAGCCCGCCACCACGGCCGCCAGGTGAGCAGCGGCTTCCCGCGCGTCGTCGTTCAGCGGGGCGCCGGGGGGGCGATCACGCGCGGTCGGCCACGCCTGCTCGACGCGAAGCACACCACCTTCGAGTCTTCCGGCGATCGACACCTGCACGTCTTCGAAGGCGAGCAGTCGATGGGCCGAAAGGGCCTCGTCCACCCCGGCGACGAAGCGCTCATGTCGGCAACCGGGGGGGCAGGGCGCAGGAGCGACCGAGCGGGCCCCTCCGAGAAACTGGCCGTGCCGCACGGCGATGTGATGCGCCACCGCGTCAGCCCAGGCCTTCGAGGTCGCGCAGTCGAACGAGCACGGCAGCCAGCTGATGAAGTGGAAGAGGGACAGGTCGAGACAGTTGAGCCGCGGCACGAAACGAGTGCTGGCCGCGAACGCTCGATGGAAGGCGTCGACGTTGTGACGCGGCGGGGAGAGCTCGAGGTACGCCTCGACGCAGCAGCGCGGGTAGCCCAGCAACCGGCCCAGCTCGAGATCGTGATCGGGCTCGGCTTCACAGGCGATGGCCTCTGCCACGCGACGCTCGTCACGGCCCACGAAGAGCACCGTGCCCTCGGTAGAAGGCCGCGAGACCCGGTGGGTGGCTTCCCCCAGCGAGAGGCCCAACCGGCTGAATCGCGCTCGGGCGCCTGCCAGCTCGGCCGGGGGGAGAACCTGGCGAAGGAGCGGCTTGAGGCCGGCGAACAAGGCGACCTCGTCTGCCTCTCCGCTTCCCAGCGCGGAGGCACGTGGGCGGGTCACAGACGCTGCGCGCGCCTTCGCCAGCCGAGTTGGATCGACGGAGTTCAGCGCGGCGATGAGCTCGCGCGCAGACGCACAGATTGCGGGGGCAGGCATGAGCGGGCCTGGCGACCGTACCCGATGCTACGTTCGGCAGGTGCCGTCCTTCGAACTCTCCAGCTTGCGGAGCACAGAGGAACACCGATGAAGCCCTCCCAGAAGATCGCCCTGGCCCTCGCAGTCCTCTTGCCGCTCATGGGTTGCAAGAGTGCCGATCGCACCGACGCCCCTCAAAAGGCGGTCGCTTCTCCCAGAGAGGCCGACGCCGAGACGCTCGCGCTGGTCGCCCCGTTGGTGAAAGGCGGGAAGCTGCTCAACTACACCGTGACCTCGATCATGATCGTGAAGGACAAGGGCGTGGTGGTCTCGCTCATGAAAGCGGGCGGCTTCTACCCCGACGGCGGCGAGACCGATGGTGGGCCGGGGTGCGACCCCAGCCAGGTCGATGAGGCACAGCTGTCGCTCGAGCTGATGCAGGCGCCGAAGGGTGGGTCATCGGGAGGTCTGCTCAAGGGGCCCTACGCGATCTACGCGCGGCCCCGGAACGTGCCCCAGTTCGAGGCAGACCGGGTCGCCGCTGCCCTGGCGGACCTGCTTTCCACCCGGGTGGACCTCCCCATTCCCGCCGCGCTCTCGGGTGGCCCTCAACTGGACTAGGGTGGCTCGACCATGGCGCGGCGTGCCGACATCAAGACGGGCTACACCTGCAACAGCAACTGCGTCTTCTGTGTGATCGGCGACAAGCTGTTCACCGGTGATCGGCCGACCGCAGACGTGATCGAAGAGATGAAGCTGTCTCGCAAGACGTGCGACGACATCGTCTTCACCGGGGCCGAGGTCACGTTGCGGCCCGACTTCTTCCACCTGCTCGAAGCCGGGCGCCGCCTCGGCTATCGCAACATTCAGGTGCAGACCAACGGGCGGCTCTTCGCGTACCCGGACTTTTGCGAGAAGGCGATCAAGGCGGGCGCCAACGAGTTCGCCCCTTCGCTGCACGCGCCGATCGCCAAGGTGCACGACGGCCTGACCCGCTCGCAGGGTTCGTTCGGGCAGATCATCACCGCGATCAAGAACCTCAAGTCGATGGGCCAGCGCATCGTCACCAACACGGTGGCGGCCAAGCAGAACGTGAAGCTGCTCCCTGATCTGGCGCGGCTCTTCATCGAGCTGAAGGTCGATCAGTTTCAGATCGCCTTCCCGCACCCCACCGGGCACGCGGCGACCTACTTCAACGCCGTCGTGCCGCGCATGAAGGATCTCGCGGGCCCCCTGCAGGAAGCACTGCGCATCGGTGAGGAAGCAGGCGTGCCCTGCATGGCCGAGGCGATGCCGTACTGCATGATGCCGGGGCATGAACGGTTCGTGAGCGAGCTGTTCATTCCGCCCACCGAGATCGTCTACGACGGCTTCGTCGTCCCCGACTACAAACGTGACCGCATGGAGCGCGGGAAGACCCGCTTCCCTCAATGTGCGACCTGCCGCTTCGAGCCGATGTGCGAAGGGCCCTGGCGCGAGTACCCCGAGATGCTCGGCTCTGAAGAGTTTCAGCCGGTGTCGGGACCGCGCGTCATCGATCCCGAGATCGTGATCGACGATCGGTTCACGCTGCTCGGCACGCCGGCGCCGCACTTCGAGCTGCCTTCGGGTGACGGCCAGCAGATCAAGTCGTCCGACCTGCAGGGAAAGTGGCTCGCGCTCGCGTTCTACCCAGAGGACGGATCGCCTGGCTGCACCGCCGAGGCGTGCAGTCTTCAGGCAGGGCTCGCCGGGTTGTCCGCAGCCGGCATCACGCTCGTCGGCGTGAGCCCCGACGGCGTCGAGCGTCATCGTTCGTTTGCCCAGCAGCATGGGCTCGCCTTCCCGCTGCTCTCCGACACCGCGGGCGCCGTGGCTGAGGCGTACAAGGCGCGGAAGAACGGTCAGCTGCGCCGCAGCACGTACCTGCTCGGACCGGACCGGACGATCGCTCACGTGCTCGTCGCGCCCGACGTGAAGCACCACGCCGCGCAGATCCTCGACGCGGTGACGCGCTACGAGGCCGGCCCCCGTTCGCTCGAGAAGGGGCCTGAGCTGGTCATTCGCCGCAGCGTCAAGCCCACCGCCGAAGCCGTCGCTGAGCTGGGCATCGCCGAGGGCGATCACCAGCAGTTCCTCACGCCTGAATGAAGGCGCTGGTCAAGGTCGGCTACGGCTGCAACGAGAACTGCACCTTCTGCCACACGCTCGAGTACCGCCACGAGAACGGCACTTCGGCCGACGTGCACCGGAAGATCGATCGCGCGCGTGAGCTCGGCCACACGATGGTGGTGCTCTCAGGGGGCGAGCCCACCATTCGCCCCGAGCTCTTCGAGTGGGCCGCGCACGTCGCGAAGCGCGGCATGGACTTTGGCCTGGTCACCAACGGCCTGTTGCTCGCGTACCCCGACGCGTTGGCGCGGCTGCTCGAGTCACGGCTCAAGTACGTCTACATGTCACTGCACGGCGGCACGGCCGAGGTGCACAAGCGCGTGGTGCGTGCCGACACCTTTGGTCCCGCGATGCAGGCGCTGGCCAACCTCACCGGCAAGGGTCTCGACCTCACCATCAACGCGGTGATCGTGAAGCAGAACCTCGAGGGCCTCAACGCCCTGGTCGACGCGGTGCTTCCCTTTCCTGATGCCGTCATCAAGTTCTCGATGCTGCAGCCCAAGGGCGGCGGCAAGGCGCTGTTCGACACGCTCACGCCGCGCGTTTCCGACGTCGCTGCGCGGGTGCGTGAAGCGATCGACTACGGACTCTCGAAAGGCGCGCCGCGCTCACGCTTCGTCCACGACGGCCTTCCGTTCTGTCTGCTGCCGGGCCTGGAAGATCGGTACGACGATCTGCGCACGCACCGCTTCGCCACCATGGTGGAGACCGACGAGGGCGACTTTCACCCGGTCGACGACGTGGCGAAGGTGCAGCCTGCTCCGTGTGAAGGCTGCTCGCTGCGCGGCGCGTGTCCTGGGCTCTATCGCGGGTACCACGAGGCCTTCGGTGACTCAGAGCTCGCGCCCGTTCACGGTGGAGCGCGGTCCAATTCGTTCAACTACACGCTCGAAGCCGTGACGCCCGCCCCGCAGAATGGCTGCCTGCTGCTGCGTGATGGCGTGACGCCGTGGGATCCCGCGCGGCATCTCTTCGTCGCGCATCAAGGCAAGGTGGCTCGTTACCGCACCGACACGCGCGACTTCGCCGACGTCGAGCTGAACCGCATCAAGCACGAGCGGGGGCAGATCTACTTCGATGCCTCGCGCAAGGACGCGCCTGACGACTTCGCTCGCGACCTGGTGCCGCTGACGAGGAGCGCGCTGTGCACCGACTGCGCTGAGAAGGCGCGTTGCACCGGCCTCTACGAGCCGCGCTTCGATGACGTCTTCAGCCGAGATGACGCTCGCGTGCGTGAGCTCTTGTCGGGGCTCACCGGCCGCGTGCTCGACGTCGGTTGCGGGGGAGGGCCGTACGACGAACTGCTCGGACCCCGCGTGCTGTCGGGTCACGTCGAGTACGTGGGCATCGACCCTGTCAGTGAAGCGGTCACTTCTCTGACGGCACGCCGTGGCTGGGGTACGCACCACGTCGGCACGGCCGAGTCGCTGCCGGGCCTGGGGACCTTCGATCACGTGTTGGTGCTGCGTTCCTGGAACCACCTGTCGGACCCCGCGAAGGCTTTGAGCCAGTTGCTCGCCTGCCTGCGTCCCGGGGGCTCGTTTCTCGTGGTGGACAACGAAGCCTTTGGGCTGGCGCGTTCCACGGGTCAGGCCCGCCAGGGAGAACGCTCGCGCGCCGCCTTCGAACACTTCCGCAACGACTCCGCGGCCGACGCCTTGCGCTACTTCGCGGGCAGACCGCTTTCGTTGCAGGAGCGCACAGATTGCGGGCCCACCACCAGCAATCAGTGGCTGCTTCGTTTCACCCGGGCGCTCGACGCTTGAAGGATCGGCCTGGGTCGCGTTGACCCTGCCGGCAGGGCGTTCCTGCCCACCTTCTCCGACGTGGGTTTCAAGGGTCGAGTGGCAGGGAGGAAGGGGTTGAGTGCGGGGGCAAACCCAGCGAAGCTGCGCACTTCGCGCTCCCTTCGTCCGCCCCTCGAGAGACTCACCCGCGCACCGGCTCATGAACCACACCATCACCACTGAACTTTCACAGGGCACTGCGACCTTCGCCGTCGACCCGACGCTGTACCCGCTCGACGCGCTTTATGGCGCGGCGTACATCTTCATCGACCGCTGCTTCGTGTTCCTCGACAAGAACCCCGCGGGCCACGTGCTGGTGAGCCTCTCGCCCAAGAAGGGCGCCGCCGACGAAGCGACCTTGAAGAACTGGGCGGGTGAGTTCGGAAACGAGCTGCTTTCTTGCGCGTGGCGTCACCAGATCGCGGCCTCCAATCGTCAGGTTCTGGAGCAGGTGACCAGCCTCGCGCTCGCCGGCGCCATGGGCCCGCCGTCGCTCGACGATCTCTCGAACTTCGACTTTTCCAGCCAGCCGCTCGAAGACCCGCTCGGCATCGCCCAGTCGTGGGAAGAGAAATACAAGAAGAAGGCGCCCGCCGCGGCCGCTGAAGCCAAGCCTGGCGATGCCAAGCCGGTGGAGACTCCGAAGCCATGACGCGCCTCGCGTTCAACAAGTCGCTCTACGCGGGCACCTCGGTCGACGAGGCCGTGAAGACCTTCGCTGCCCACGCGACCTTCGAGCTGACCGAGACCGAGTCGGCCTGGGTGGTTCAGTTCTCCGTCGCCGATCCGCGCAAGGAACTGAGGGTCGCACGCGAGCTGGGCAACTTCGCGCTGGGCCTCACCGTGCAGAACCGCAAGGAGGCCGCATGAACCTCGAGCTCGTCAGCATGGCCCCGCGCCTCGACGTCTCGTCGCAGGCTTTCTTCCGGTTTCGTCAGGTCGGCAAGAAGGTGCTGATCACCAACTACGAAGGGTTCTGGGCGCTGCTGAGCCCTGAAGAGTTCGAGCGCTACGCCACCGGCAAGGTCGACCCGGCCTCGCCGCTCCACCAGCGCCTGTCCGACAACAACTTCCTCAAGGCGACCTACGACACGCGCAAGGCCGCTGATCGTCTGTGGCAACGCCGCCAGGCGCTGACCACCGGCCCGAACCTGCACCTGCTCATCGTCACGCTGCGCTGCAACGAGACCTGCGTGTACTGCCACGCCTCGCGCGCCGGCATGGACGCGGTGCAGACCGACATGAGCAAGGAGACGGCCGAGAAGTCGATCGACCTCATCTTGCAGAGCCCCAACCCGAACCTCACCATCGAGTTCCAGGGCGGCGAGCCGCTGGTGAACTTCGAAGTGGTGAAGCACGCGATCGCCTACGCCAACGAGAAGAACAAGGTGGCGGGAAAGCAGCTCGAGTTCACGATGGTCTCCAACCTCTCGCTGATGGACGACGAGAAGCTGGAATACCTGCTCGCGAACCGGGTGCAGCTGTGCACCAGCGTCGACGGCCCCGAGCACCTCCACGATGGCCAGCGCAAGCTGCCGGGCGGGAGCGCGCACGACAAGTCGACCTACTGGATGAAGCGCATCAACCAGGCCTACGCAGACAAGGGCCTCGACCCCACGCTCTACCGGGTGGAAGCGCTGCTCACGACCACGAAGGACTCGCTGCCGCTGTGGAAAGAGATCGTCGACACCTACGTCGACCTCGGCTGCCGCGCGCTCTTCCTTCGCCCGGTGGATCCCTTCGGGTGGGTCGAGAAGACGGCCCGCCGCGTCGAGTACCCGCGCGAAGACTTCATGGAGTACTACCGCAACGCGGTCGACTACATGATCGAGCTGAACTTGAAGGGCGTGCAGGTGCTCGAGCGGTACGCCGCGATCTTCCTCTCGAAGTTCTTCGGCAACGATCCCAACTTCCTCGACCTGCGCACGCCCGCTGGCGCCGGCATCGGGTGCCTCGCCTACAACTACGACGGCAAGGTGTTCACCTGCGACGAAGGCCGCATGCTGCACGAGATGGGTGACTCGAGCTTCCTCATCGGCAACGTGGCCGACTCCAAATACAAAGAGATCGTCAGCCACCCGACGGTGCGCTCGATGGTGCTCGCCAGCAACCTCGACGGCCAGCCCGACTGCGTGAACTGCACGTACAACCCGTATTGCGGCACCCAGTCGACGCACAACCACAAGAAGTTCGGTTCCGTCTTCGGCCGCGCCCGTGAGAGCACCATCTGCGCGGTGCACAAGGGCATCCAGGACTTCCTCTTCGAACGCCTGTCTGCTGACGATCCCAAGGTGCTCGACGTCTTCCAGAAGTGGACGACGAACCGGCCCCGTACGCACTTCCTCCAACCGAGCGCCTGAGCCATGCCGATCGAAAAAGACGACGAATTCGCCTCGCTGCCCAGCTTCGCCAAGAAGCCTTCGGGGGTACTCGACACCGTGCAGCAGAAGATCACCGACAACTCGGTCGAGGCCGCGCGTGAAGGTCGCGTGGTGATGCCGCAGGGTGACGGGCAGGTCTTCCTCGCCCAGCACTGCAGCCACGGCTCGCACGGCAGCCACGGCTCGCACGGCAGCCACGGCAGCCACGGGTCTCACGGCAGCCACGGGTCTCACGGTTCTCACGGCAGCCACGGCTCCCACGGCAGCTGGTGAACGCGCCCCCGGCACCGGCAGCTGAACCCGGCGTCGAAGCGCGCATCGCCGCGCGGCAGGAGCGCGTGCACATTCTCACGGGCCCCACCTGCAACAACAACTGCACGTTCTGCATGGAGGAAGACCGCGACGGCCGCATCGTCACGAACTCCGCCACGACCGACGCGGTGGTTCAGAAGATCCTCGCGGACAACCCGGGCTGCGAAGAGGTCTGCTTCACCTCGGGGGAACCGACCGTCAATGCGCGCCTGCCCCAGTGGGTGAAGTGGGCGAAGGAAGCGAAGGTTCGCCGCATCAGCATGATGACGAACGGGCGCACCCTCTCGTACGAGAAGTACGCGCGCATCTTGATGGGCGCGGGGATGAACCGGTTCTACGTCTCGATTCACGGCCACACCGCCAAGCTGCACGAGGCGCTCACCCGCACGCCGGGCAGCTACGAGCAGACCGTCGGCGGGCTCGAGATGATCACGAAGTACAAGCGCTACGGCCTCGAGCTGCACACCAGCACGGTCGTGACGCGGCAGAACCTGCCGTACCTCGCTGAGATCTACCGGTTCCTGCGCAGCAAGGGCGTCGACCAGGTCGTCTTCAACGTGATGCAGGCCAACGGCCGGGCGAACACGCACTTCGACGTGCTCTTCCCCCGGTACACGGACATCGCCGCGGCCGCGAAGGCGTTCATCGACGAGCAGTCGAAGACCGAGCCGAAGGTGCAGGCCTTCTTCGTCGACATTCCGCTGTGCACCACCACCTCGTTGCCCGATCTCAACCGTGGCTACGTCGAGAGCTACGTGCACTACGAGCCGCTCTCCAGCGGCGCGAAGTTGATAGGTCAAGACGAAGTGGCCGCCCGCTCCGAAGGTGGAGAGATCGTCGGCATCAAGCGCAGCGACCTCGACGACGCGCAGCGCACCAAGCGCGCCGAGTGCGAGACGTGCCGCTACACCGCCACCTGCGAAGGCGTGTGGAAGAACTACCTGAAGCGCTACGGCTGGGACGAGTTCGTGCCCGTCGCAGCGCTGACGCAGGGCTGAAGGGCGCGATGGCGAACATCGGCTACATGCAGGTGGTGCGGCACTGCAATCAGTACTGCCGCTTCTGCTCGAACCCTTCCAGCGGCTACATCCTCGATCTCGCCACGGCGAAGAAAGAGATCGACGACTTCGCGCAGCGGAAATACTTCGGCGTGATCCTCACCGGTGGCGAGCCCTCGCTCTCTCCGATCATCCCCGACATCACCCGCTACGCCGTCGAGCGCGGCTTGCACGTGCGAATGATCACCAACGGCTCGCAGCTCGCGAAGCCGGGCCTGGCAGAGCAGTACTTCGAGGCCGGCCTGCGCCACTTCCACGTGAGCATTCACAGCGTGCGCGAAGGGGTGGAAGATTTTCTGACCGGCGTGAAGGGCAGCTTCGTGCAGGCGATGGATGCGCTGACCAACCTCGCCGCGGTGGGCGCCACCATCAACATCAACACGGTGATCAACCGCTTCAACGCCGATCACCTCGACGAGAACGTGCGTGAGCTCTACTCGCGGTTCCCGGCGATCAGCCACCAGGTGTGGAACAACCTGGACCCGTCGATGGGCCGCGCCGAGACCAACCGCGACACCGCGCACCGGCTGGCCGACTTCGAGCTCTCGTTGACCCGCGCGATGCGCTGGCTGCACAAGGCGGGCAAGACCTTCCGCGTCGAGCGGGTGCCGCTTTGTTACATGACCGAGTTCGCGCACTGCTCGACCGAGACCCGGAAGATCGTGAAGAAGGAAGAGCGCATCGTGCACTTCCTCGACGAGAAGGGCACCATTCGGCAGACCGACTGGATGCACGCGAAGTCGAAGGCGTGCCAGCAGTGTTCGCTCAACGACATCTGCGGCGGCTTGTTCGAGCTGGGCGATCACTACGACCTGGGCGAGCTGCACCCGGTGTTCATTCCCAAGCAGCCCATCGTCGATCGCGTGCTGGCCGATCGCGACTGAAGGTCAGCCGTCTTTGGGCTTGAACAGGTCGGGGAACAGGCCCTTCAACGCCTCGCCCGACTTGCGATCTTTCGAAGAGACCTCAGCCGTCGCAGGCACGCCCTTGCCCAGGTCGCCCAGTTGCTCGCGCGCCGTCACGGGGGGCGCAGGCACCACGATGTTCTCTGGAACGAACGACTCGCCGGGGCCGGTGAACAGGCGCGCGGTGGCATCGAGCTCGGCGGCCGCGGTGGCTGCACGCGGGGTGAGCTCGTCGTTGCCGAAGCGGGCGAGGTACGTCGCATCGACGCCCGAACACCGAGGCTTCGCCGGGCACGCGGTGCATTGCGGCGCGTACGCGCGCGGTGCCGCAGGCAACGACCGGCTGACGAAGGGCCCCAGCAGGCAGCTGGGAATTCCCGAGGTGAACGTGCGCAACCCGAGCTTTTGCGCCGAGTCGATCGCGTGCAGCGCATACGGCACCGCCAGCGCCAGCCGGGGGATCACCCGATCCATCGCGGCCACCGCGCGCCCCGCAATCAGCGGCGCAGTCACCTGCCATGCAGTGACGCCACGCGACTGGAGCAGCGGGCCGATCGCGTTGAGCACGCGGTAGTTGGACCGCGTGAGCACCGTGGTCGCCACCAGCTGGAGGCCGTGTGAGCGCGCGACGCCGAGCCCCGCAACCAGCGCGCGGAAGCTGCCGTCGACACCGGTGTGATAGTCGTGCACCGCCCCTTCACCACCCAGCACGGTGACGTGCACGTCGGTGAGCCCGGCGGCCGCGAGCGCTGAGGTCAGCGGCTCTTCGGACAGCTTGCGACCATTCGTCTGAAGGCCCACCCGCTCGAAACCAATGGCGCGCGCCTGGCGGATGACGTCGGCGAGCTGGGGGTGCAGCGTCGGTTCGCCGCCGAGCAGGGTGAGCTCGGTCGCACCACTGCCCCGCAGCTGCGCGAGCTGCGTGGCAAAGTCGTCCGCGGGGAGGGGGGGAAGACCGTCCTGCGAGCAGAAAACGCAGGCGTTGTTGCACGCGCGGCTCAGCGACAGCGTGACGCGCTTCATCGGAACTTCAGAGCTGTGCAGTGGCGTGCTGGCGCAGCGTCACCAGCCTGGGCACCGGCAGACCGGTCGCTTCGTAGTGCTCGAGCCATTCGCCCAGCGCACGGGCCGCTTGCCCTTCGCGCTCGAGCGTCGGACCACCCTTGTTGCACACGTAGATCGACAACGAGCGCGACTGGCCGACACCCGCGACGCCCGCATCATCGCGCTTGAGCACGTTGAGGCGGAAGTGGTGCTCACCATCGCGCAAGTGCACGGCGACCGCGCCGCCGATGGCGTGAACGGCTTCGACTTCCCAGACGCCGAAGAGGCTGAAGCCCGGCTCGAGGTTGCGGAAAGGCAGCGGCTCACCCGGCGCTTGCGGCACGACAGCAGGCGGGGCGGCGAGCACCGGGGCAGCGATCGCTCCGACTCCAAGCCAGGTCACGACATCTCGGCGGTGCAGTCGCATCGGTATCCTCACGGGAAAGCACAAGGTTAGGGGCTGCACTCCACGATGGTCAAGTCATACACTCGCCGTGCCTTGGCGCTCCTCGATGTCATCCTCGGGTACGACTGCAACCTGGCCTGTGACTACTGCACCATCAGCGCCCCCATGAGGCAGCGCTCGCTGGCCACGCCGCAGGTGATCAAGGCCTTGCGCGAGGGCAGGGCGCTGGGCTTCGACACTGTTTCTTTTACCGGCGGTGAGCCGACCATTCGCGGCGATCTCCTCGGCCTCGTCAGCGCCGCCCGCACGCTCGGGTTTCGGGACATCAAGGTGCAGACCAATGGGCTGATGCTGGCCCAGGCCGAGAACCTCGATCGGCTGATCGCCGCGGGCCTGACCCGGCTGCACCTCTCTATTCATACGCACGAGCGCGAGGCCTACGAGCGGTTGGTGCGCCGCGAAGGCACGTTCGAATGGATGCGCCGCGCGCTCGAGGGAGCAGTGGCCAGGCCGATCGCCTTCGTGGCAGACGCGATCATCAAGCACGACACCTGGGCCCGGCTGCCCGACGCGATGGACTGGCTGGCCGACGCAGGCGTCAAGGAAGTGCACCTCTGGTACGTCTCCCTCACCGACGGCAACCGCGACAACGTCAGCTCCCTGCCGCGCATGACCGAGGTGATGCCGACGGTGCACGAGGCGCTGCGCCGGGGGAAAGCGCGCGGTTTGGAAGTGCGCTCACTGCACATTCCCCGCTGCCTGCTCGGCCCCTTCGCTTCTCATGCCTGGGATCCCGGGGCCGATCGGGTGCGCGTAGTAAGTCCAGATGCCACCTTCGACCTCAAAGACAGCCGACTTGCGGGCCACGTTCACGTGGCGGGGTGTGATGGCTGCGCCTGGCGCGACGTCTGCCCGGGAGTCAGGCCTGACTACGTGAGGCAGTTCGGCGAGACCGAGTTCCTCGCGGTGCGTTGAGAGGCAAAGTGCGTGACCTCGCTCCGAACGAAAGGGTAAGCTGCGCGCTTCCCCGGGGCTCTCATGACCAGCAGCACGACCCGTCGTTTGGTCCAGGCGACCTTTTTCCTCATCCTCACCGGCACGCTGACTCGGTGCGATTGCGCTCCCACGAACGTCACTGAAGATGGTGGCGTGCTCGGTGGCGGCGAAGGCGGCGGCACGGGGCTCGGCGGGGGCGGCGGCGCGGTCGGTGGTGGCGGCGGCGGTACGGCGTGTGTCGATCAAGACGGCGACGGCTTCGGCGTGGGCAGTGATTGCCAGGGCGCCGACTGCAACGACGCCGACCCGGCCGTGCACCCCAACGCCGCCGAGTCGTGCAACGCCCTCGACGACAACTGCAACTCGCTCATCGACGAAGGACTGGTCGATCTGAGCTGCGGCGTCGGCGCGTGTGCCCGCACCGTTCCTGCGTGCCTCGGCGGCGTGGTGCAAAACTGTGTGCCCGGTCAGAGCTCGACTGAACAGTGCAACGGCATCGACGATGACTGCAACGGCGCGGTCGACGACGGGCCCGCAGGTCAGTCCATCGCGTGCATGACCGGCCAGAACGGCGTCTGCGCTCCCGGCTTGACTCAGTGCATGGGCGACGGCGGCGTGGTCTGCGTCGCCGAGCTCGTCTCGGGCCCCGAGGCCTGCAACGGCCTCGACGACAACTGCAACGGCGGCATCGATGAGAACGACCCCGATGGTGGCGTCAGCTGCAACAGCGGCGCGCTCGGTGCCTGCAGCTCGGGCATCACGCTGTGCGCCGACGGAGGCATCACCTGCGTGGCGCTCGCTTCGCCTCGCGTCGAATGGTGCAACGGCATCGACGACAACTGCGACGGCTTGATCGACGACGGCAACCCCGACGCGGGCGTTTCCTGCAGCACGGGCCTCGCCGGCTTGTGCGACATCGGCTCGACCACCTGCGCCGACGGCGGCCTGGTCTGCGTGCAGCAGTTCGCGCCCATCTCCGAGCTGTGCAACGGCCTCGACGACGACTGCAACGGCACCTCCGACGAGAACGACCCGGGTGGCAACGTGTCGTGTGACACCGGGCTTCAGGGCGTCTGCCGGCCGGGCGCCACGGCGTGCTCCGACGGCGGGGTGATCTGCGTCGGCACGGTCGGCCCCACGGCGGAAGCCTGCAACGGCCTCGACGACAACTGTGACGGCGTGCCCGACGACGGCCAGCCTGGTACGGGCCTGTCCTGCACCACCGGCCTGCTGGGCGCGTGCGCTGCGGGCAGCACGCTGTGCGCTGACGGCGGCGTGACGTGCACGCAGGTCAACCAGCCGGTCATCGAGCGCTGCAACGGCCTGGACGACAACTGCGACGGCACCAGCGACGAAGGCGACCCCGACGCCGGCCTTTCCTGCTCCACCGGCATGCCCGGCGTCTGCGGCCCCGGCACCACGTCCTGTGCTTCGGGCGCGATCGCCTGCAATCAGAACGTCTCGCCGGCGAACGAGCTCTGCGACGGTCTCGACAACGACTGTGACGGGACGAATGACGATGGCAACCCGGGCAGCGGCGACGCGTGCGTCACCGGTCAGTCGGGCATCTGCTCGGCCGGCACCACCAACTGCACCAGCGGCGCGATCGCCTGCGATCGCAACCTGAACCCGACCACCGAGTCCTGCGACAACCTCGACAACAACTGCGACGGCGTGGTCGACGACGGCAACCCCGGCGGCAATGCCACCTGCAACACCGGCAACCAGGGTGTCTGCGCAGCGGGCACCACGGCGTGCACGGGCGGCTCGGTTCAGTGCAACCAGAACGTGCAGCCTGCCGCTGAGACCTGCGACGGCCAGGACAACGATTGCAACGGCACCGCCGATGAAGGCAACCCCGGCGGCGGAGTGGCCTGCAACACCGGCCTTCAGGGCGTGTGCAGCGCGGGCACCACCTCGTGCCAGGGCGGCGCCATCGTGTGCAACCAGAACGTGCAGCCCGTCGCAGAGACCTGCGATGGCGTCGACAACAACTGCAACGGCGTCGTAGACGAAGGCAACCCGGGCAGCGGCGATGCCTGCACCACCGGCTTGTCGGGCGTGTGTTCGCCGGGCGTCACCGTCTGCAGCGCCGGCGCGATCGCCTGCGCCCAGAACGTTCAGCCCTCTGCCGAAGTGTGTGACGGCCTGGACAACGACTGCGACGGCGTCTCCGACAACGGCAACCCGGGCGGCGGCGTGGGCTGCAACACGGGGTTGCTGGGCGCGTGCTCAGCGGGGACCTCGGCTTGCTCTGCCGGAGCGATCGTCTGCAACCAGGACGTTCAGCCCTCTGCCGAGACCTGCGATTCGGTCGACAACAACTGCGACGGCACGGTCAACGAAGGCAACCCGGGCGGCGGCGTCAACTGCAACACCGGCCAGCAGGGCACGTGCTCAGCGGGCACCACGGCGTGCACGGCCAACGCGATCGTCTGCAACCGCAACACGGCGCCCAGCGCTGAGCTCTGTGACGGCCTCGACAACGACTGCGACGGCACCGTCGACAACGGCAACCCCAGCGGCGGCCTCTCGTGCAACACCGGTCAGTCGGGCGTCTGCGCGGCCGGCACCACGGCCTGCTCCGCCGGCGCGGTGGTGTGCAACCGCAACGTGAACCCCTCTGCCGAGACGTGCGACGGCCTCGACAACGACTGCAACGGCGCCGTCGACAATGGCAACCCGGGCAGCGGCGTGAGCTGCTCCACGGGCCAGCTGGGCCGATGCGCCGCGGGCACCACTGCCTGCACCTCGGGCGCGATCACCTGCAACCGCAACCAGGCCCCGATCGCTGAGACCTGCAACGCTGTCGATGACGACTGCAACGGCGTGGTCGACAACGGCAACCCGGGTGGTGGCCTCTCGTGCAGCACCGGGCAACCGGGCGTCTGTTCTGCGGGCACCACGGCCTGTACGGCAGGCGCGGTCGCGTGCAACCGCAACGTGAGCCCCGCGGCCGAGACGTGCGACGGCCTCGACAACGACTGCAACGGCGTGGTCGACAACGGCAACCCGGGCGGCGGAAGTTCGTGCAGTACGGGGCAACTGGGCGTCTGCGCTCCCGGCACCACCGCCTGCACCTCAGGGGCAGTGGCGTGCAACCGCAACGTGGCCCCCAGCACCGAGATCTGCGACGGGCTGGACAACGACTGCAACGGCTCTGTCGACACCAACCCGACCCGGGCCGACGGCATCCCCAACAGCTGCGTCGCCTCCTCCGGCTTGACCTTGAACATCGCGCCGGGCGCCCTGCAAGACGTGACCGGCTTCGTCGACGTCAGCGGAGACGACTACTTCCTGGTCAACTTCACCAGCGTTCCGGGGGCTGGCGGCTACTACCACCCGAAAATTGACCTCCTCAACAACGCGGGTGGCCAGTTCATCTTGAGCGTCGTGAACAGCTGCGGCGGTGGCGCCTGGTGCGGTGCAGACATGCGGACCGTCGAGATGTCCTTCCCGTCGAACCCCAACAACTGCCAGGCGTTTGGCAACTGCAGTGACGCCACCGCGCGCTACTCGCAGTGGGTGGTGAGGGTCAAACGCACCAGCGGCACGAGCAACTGCTCGAGCTACACCGTGCGCGTGAGCAACCAGTAGGCATCAACCGCCCCCTCTCCCGTCCGGAGGCTGGTGAAATAGGGCAGCCACCGGTCCCCCCGCGCGAAGCGGAGGTAGTCCCTCGACTGCGCTCGCAGGGTTGATCGAAATCAGAAGCGCACACCGTGCATCCCGAGCAGGGGACCGGCTTCGCCGCGATTTCGTCCGAAGGAACAGACCCACCGTTCGCACCGAGCGCAGTCGAGATGCCACCTCTGCGCCGCGCGGCAGGTGACCCCTCGACTTCGCTCCTAAGGAACAGCACCGTTCCCCCCGAGCGAAGTCGAGGGGTGACCTGCCGCGCGAGG
>JBKJSE010000258.1:0-29737 GCA_046595925.1 Archangium sp.
GTGGAAGGTGAGGTTTCGGAAGAAGCCCTTGCGCGCGAGGTTGAACAGGTTGGCCGAGGTGAGCGGCGCTTCGTCGACGTACAGCGCGATCTCGAACTCACCCTTCTCGGTGGTCACCACCAGCCGCGCCTTTTGCGGGGCCAGCTGAACGCGGGCCCCCTTCATCGGCTCTTCCACCCGGTCTGCCGTCACCGGCATGCCCTTGAGCTTGGTGAGCGCATCGGCTGCCGACTGACGAATGGTCGCGTTGGGCGACTTGAGCCACGCCTCGAGATCACCAATCGCCTCCTTCGCGTCGAGCACGGTGAGCGCCTCGGCGATGGTGGGCGCGATGTCGACCTGGGTGAGCGCCTTCTGCGCCAGCTGACGAATCTGGGGGATCTGCGTCTTGTCACCCAGCTTGGCGCTGGAAGCAGCAGCCGCGGCGGCGAGCACGGGATCGGTGGCCAGCAACTGCGTGCGCACCTTGTCCTGAGCGACCGGGCTCTTGAGTTCACCCAGCAGCTCGACCGCGGCCAACTTCACCCGGCCATCGGTGTGAAACACGTACGAGCCCACTTCAGCGGTCACCCTCGCGGCATCGAGCGGCGTCTTCGCGTCGCGCGCCGCTTCCTGCAGCGCCTGCAGCCCGAGCTGGAGCCGGCGCGCTTCATCGACCAGGCCGTGCCCACAGCCCATCACCTCGGTGAGCGTGCCCGTGATGCGGTCTTGCGCGGCGGCGAGGCGGCAATCGAGCTTGCCTGCATCGCGGCGGATCTTCTGATCGGGCGCGGTCTTCGCGGCCACCAGCTGATTGCGCAACGAAACGAGCACCGCCTTGCCCGACGCCGGAAGCCCTTGCTGAGCGAGCGCGAGCAGCGGCTGACCACCACCGGCGCTGTCACCCCGCACCAGGCGCTCCACGCGGAACGAGAGATCAGCCAGCGCGCCCAACGCAGGGCACGCGGCCGACTTGCACTTACCAGCCAGCTTCGCGAGCGATCGGGTGGCCTCGACCACCACCCGATAGTCGGGATCGTCGAGCAACCGCTTGAGGGTCACCGCGTCGATCTCGGTGCCCACGTCGCCCAGGCCCTTGGCGCACAACGCGCGGATCTCAGAGGCCTCGTCGCTCGCACAGGTGAGCAGGTACGGCCGCGCGAGCGGGTTCTTGGTCTGCAACAGCGCGTAGGCGCCGCCAAAACGGGTGCCGATCGGGTTCTCTTTCTTCAGCAACAACGCGAGCGCTGTGAACATGCGAGGGGGCAGCGAAACCTTCGCGCGAGCCGCCACACCCAACGAGAGCGCCGCGCGCCCCTGCACGTCGCCGGCGACGCTGAGGCGATCGGTCAACCGATCGACGAGCAGAGGCGTGGCCACCCGGCCCATCGCCTCGAGCATCGCCAGCTTCACTGCGCCGTCGGTTTCTGCGTTCTCCTTTTCCAGCAGCGCGTTGGTCAGGCGGGTCTTCACGTCATCGGCCAGCGGCGCCCAGTTGAGGCCGAGAATGCCGATGGCCCAGGCCGCTTCGGCACGTACACCGGGATCGGGGTCGGACAAGCCCTCGGCCATCGCGCCGGCAGTGTTGGGATCCTGCACGCGGGCCAGGGCGAGCAACGCGCGTTTGCGCAGCATCGGGTCGCGCTCCGAGATCGCGGTCTGCATCAGCCGGCCGTCACCCAACGAGCGGCGGTCTTCCAGATCAGCCAAAGCCTGCACGTCGCTGCGCTGCTGGGTCGGAGCGGCGGTGCGCCCACCCGTTTGACCGGCGTTGCCCGCGGGCTTGGGCGACTGCGAGGTCCAGGTGGCACAACCGGAAATCAGGAGCAGCGACGAAAGGAGAAGGTGACGCATGGCGGCGTCGTAGGAACCCCAAGCCAGCTTGTCGAGTGCAATCCGGTTGCGACCGTCTACACTGCGCCCCGCCGATGAAGTGCACCTCCTGCAAGAAGAACGTGGCTGACGACGCAGCGGTTTGTCCGTTCTGCGACACGGTGCTCGACCCGTCGCTGCTCGACGCCTCGCCTCCGGAAGACAACGACGAGCCCGCCCCTCCCCCGCGCCGCCCTGCCCCCAGACCGGGCGTCAAACCGGCGACCAAACCGGGCGTGAAGAAGGTGGCCGCCAAACCGGCGGTGAAGAAGCGCGCGACCAACGTTCCGCGCACCGAAGAAGAAGAAGACGCGCTCATCGCCGCCGAGAAGAAGGAGCGGGCCGCCAACGACTGGCGCTCGCAGGTCTCGGAAGAAGACTGGAAAGAGAACCAGGGCAAGGCGCCCGAGAAGTTCGTGGCCACCAAAGCGATGGATCCCGAGCTCGCCATGGGGGCCACCAAGCAGTACCTCTGGGAGCTCAGCCTGGCCGACAAGCTGGCCCTGGCCGGCACCTCGGTACTTCTGATCTCCACCTTCTTCCCCTGGAAGGAGACCGTGGCGGAAGGTGACGTGCTGGGCGTCTTCTCGTCGGGGATCCTGGTGACGCTGCTCGCCTCGATGGCGGTCGCGGGCATCATCATCCGCACGCGCAAGACGATGCCGACGTTGAACCCGTTGCTCCCGTGGGTTGCGCAGCTGGGCTGCGTGGGCGTCTCGGCGCTCTGGTGTCTGGTCTACATGAAGCTCTCGTGGGACTCGACGCCGGCCATGAGCTCGGTGGGCAACTACGAGGTCTGGGTGTCGAAGCCTGCGTTCGGGCTCATCCTGGGCGTGCTGGCGGCGATCGTCTCCATCGTGGGCACCATCTTCGGCCTCAAAGACGTGGGCCGCTGATGTCGTCTCCGGGGGCTTTACAGCGCCTCGAGCAGGCGCTGGGCGAGGTGGTGCTCGGCCAATCGCGCGTGCTCGAAGATCTGCTCACCACCTTCCTCGCGCGTGGCCACGTCTTGCTCGAAGGGGTGCCGGGTGTCGCGAAGACCCTCACCGCGCGCACCATGGCCAGCGCGCTGGGTCTTTCGTTCGCGCGCATTCAGTTCACGCCCGATCTGATGCCGACCGACGTGGTGGGCACCAGCGTGTTCCGCCCGCAGGACGCGAGCTTTCAGCTGGTGAAGGGCCCGGTGTTCACCGAGGTGCTGGTCGCCGACGAGATCAACCGCACGCCCCCCAAGACACAGGCCGCGCTGCTCGAGGCGATGGAGGAACGTCAGGTCACCATCGACGGCACCTCGCACCTGCTCTCGCCGCAGTTCTTCGTGGTGGCGACGCAGAACCCACTCGAGCTCGAGGGCACCTACCCGCTGCCCGAAGCGCAGCTCGATCGGTTCATGATGCGCGTGCGCGTCGGCTACCCCGATGAGGGCTCCGAGCGCGAGATGCTCACGCGTACGCACGCGCGCGCGGGCAAACCGGCGCAGGTGAACAAGGCGGTCACGCTGGAAGAGCTGACCCAACTGCAGCGCCAGGCCGCTGAGGTGAAGTGCGACCCGAGCATCGTCGAGTACGTACTCAAGCTGGTGCGCGCGACGCGTGAAGAGCCGCGGCTCAAGCTGGGCGCCTCACCGCGCTCGGGCCAGGCGTTGCTCGCCGCCGCCAAGGCGCGCGCCGCGTTGCTGCAGAAGGACTACGTGACGCCCGATGAAGTGAAGGCCGTCACCGCGTCGGTGCTCAATCACCGGTTGATGGTGAAGGCCGAAGCGGAAGTCGAAGGCGTGACGGTCGACCAGGTGATCGTGCGCGTGTTGGAGCAGGTCCCCGTTCCGCGCTGACGATGCCCATCCCCACGACACGAGCGTTGTGGTTGGCGGCGTTGAGTCTGGTGCCTGCCGCGGTCGCGTTGTTGTCTGCGTCGATCGCGCCGTTGCTGATCGCGTTCGACGTCGCGTTGCTGCTGTTGGTCGCGGTGGACTTCTTTCTTTCGCCGCGCGCCGAGGCCCTCGAGATCCGCCGAATCGTCGAGCCGGTGCTCTCGTCGGGGCGCAGCAATCTGGTGAAGCTGGAAGTCACCCCCCTTGGTTCGGGCAGAACCGTGAGTGGCGAGCTGCGTGATTGGGTGACGCCCGGGCCTGCGATCGAAGGCCACCGGCAGCATTTCTCGGGTGCGTCGGTGCTCGAGTGGCGGCTCACGCCTTCCACGCGCGGCGATCTTCACTTCGGCCCCGTCACGGTGAAGCTCGATGGTCCGCTGGGCCTCTGCACGCGCAGGCAGAGAATCGAACTTCGTCAGTCGGTGAAGGTCTTTCCGGATCTCTCGGTGCTCTCCCGCGATGCGCTCGAGCTGGCGCGCGCCGAAGATCAAGTCAGCCGCCGGGTGATCCGCGTGCGCGCTGAAGGCCGCGAGTTCGAGTCACTGCGCGAGTACCGGCCGGGTGACGATCGCCGCAGCATCGATTGGAAGGCGACGGCGCGGAGAGGCAAGCCGTTCGTGCGTCAGCACCAGCCAGAGAAGAACCAGCAGGTGATCCTGCTGCTCGACTGCGGGCGTCACATGGCTGGCGAGAGCAATGGTCGGCGCAAGTTGGATCACGCGGTCGACGCAGCGCTGAGGTTGGCGAAGGTGGCGCTCGATCAGGGAGACCTCGTCGGCGTGCTCGCGTTCGGCCGCGACGTGAAGCGGTGGTTGCCGCCTCGCAAGGGCGTCGAACAACTCCGGGCGATCGCGCAGGCGCTCTACCAGGTCCAAGCCGTGCTCGAAGAGAGCAACTACGGCGCTGCGATCGATCAGGCGTTCGCCCGGGGTGCCCGGCGTTCGTTGGTGATCGTGTTGACCGATCTCGTCGACAAGGAGACCTCAGCGGCCCTGCTGCTGCGAACGCGCAAGCTCGTGCCACGTCACCTTCCGATGATCGTCTCGCTGCAGGATGAAGCGGTGCACCGCGCGGCGACTGAAGTGCCCGCGACGGCCAGCGCTGCGTATGAGCGCGTGATCGCCGCCCGAATCGAACGCGACGGAGCAGCGACGGTCGCTCGCCTTCGTGAAGGTGGTGCCCGGGTGGTGCGTGGAACTCCGGCTGCGTTTGCGAGCGCGGGCGTGAGCGCCTACCTCGACATCAAGCAGCGCGGGCTGCTCTGAAACGTCGCAGTCGCAACGCGTTGGTGAGCACGGACACGCTCGACAGCGACATGGCTGCGCTCGCGAAGACGGGCGAGAGTTCGAGACCGAACCACGGCATCAGCGCTCCAGCCGCGAGCGGGATTCCCGCGACGTTGTAGATGAAGGCCCAGAACAGGTTCTGGCGGATGTTGCGCAAGGTGGCTCGAGCGAGACCGATGGCGACCGGCAGCGTCGAGATGCCACCGCGCAGCAACACCACATCGGCCGTCGAGGCAGCGACGTCGGTGCCTGCTCCCATCGCAATGCCCACGTCGGCCCCCGCGAGCGCGGGCGCATCGTTGAGGCCGTCACCCACCATCGCCACCACCCGCCCCTTCGACCGCTCTTGCGCGACGACGGCAGCCTTGCCCTCCGGCTTGACCCCGGCCTCGACCCTGGAGATGCCGATCGCGTCGGCCACGGCCTGCGCAGTCCGCTGGCGATCACCCGTCACCAACGCGACCTCGAGCCCCATCGCGTGGAGCGCGGACACTGCCGCCTTCGCGTCTGGCAACGGAGGATCCATCACCGCGACCAGCCCCAACACGGCGCGCGAGGGCACATCGCCCACGAACGACACCGTTCTTCCCTGCCGTGCGAGCTGGTCGGCCTGGGTCTCCAGCGCCCCGGCGTCGATGCCCGCCTGCTGGAGCCACGCGCAGGTGCCGATGCGCAACCCATCGGCCTCCACGCCTGAACCGGGTTCGTTGAGCCACGCGCCCGTCGCTGCAGGCACCGCTTCACCCAGGCGCTTCTCGGCCCCATCCACCACGGCCCGGGCCACCGGGTGTTCACTGAGCTTCTCCACGGAAACGATTCTTTGCAGCAGTGCCCGCTCATCACCCAGAGCCACCACCTCGGTCAGCGTCGGCTTCCCCGGCGTCACCGTGCCCGTCTTGTCGAGCAACACGGTCTGCACATGGCTGAGCGCTTCGAGGACCTCGCCGCCTTTCACCAGCACGCCGAGCTCTGCGCCGCGCCCGGTGCCCACCGCGACCGCCGCGGGAGTGGCGAGCCCGAGCGCGCAAGGGCACGCGATGACCAACACCGCCACCACGTGCTGAATCGCAGTGGCCAGCCCCGCTGAGGTGGGATCGAACGCCCACCACGCCATGAAGGTGAGGGCCGCGATGCCGAGCACCACCGGCACGAAGATCGCGCTCACCCGGTCGGCCATTCGCGAGATGGGCGCCCTGCTGCCCTGCGCTGACTCCACTGCCTGCACGATGCGACTGAGCGCCGTCTGCGCCCCGGTGCGGGTGAGCTTCACGGTGAGCGCTCCCTGCGCGTTGACCGTGCCACCGAAGACGAGATCGCCGGGCTGCTTCTCGACGGGCAGCCCTTCACCGGTCAGCAGCGCCTCATCGACAGCGGAGCGGCCCGTGAGCACTTCTCCATCTGCGGGCACCCGCTCGCCAGGGCGCACCATGACCACATCGCCCGGCGCGAGCGAAGACACCTGCACGTGTTCCTCCGCACCTTCACGCAATCGGGTCGCGACCGGTGGCAACTGAGAGACGAGCCCCCTGACCGCGGACGAGAGACGGCGGCGGGCACGCGCCTCGAGCATCTTGCCGGCGAGCACGAAGGTGATGACCGAAGTCGCCTCGAAGAAGATGTGCGGCAACCGGCCGTGTTCGGCGTGAGGGAACAGGTCAGGCATCAGCACGGCCACGGTCGACCACGCCCACGCCGAGAGCGTGCCGAGGGCGACCAGCGTGTTCATGTCGGCAGCGCGGTGCTTCGCGGCGAGGAGACCGAGACGCAGAAACCTTCTTCCCGGCCCGAAGACGAGCGGGGTCGCCAGGAGCAACTGCACTGCGCGGCCCGTGCTTCCATCCGCTCCGGGAATCGCGCCGTGCGACATGCCCAGGATGAGCAGAGGCACGCTCAAGAGCGCAGCAGTGACCGTGTCGCGCACCAACTGGGCGTGTTCAGTCTGCTCACGGGTCTCGAGCGCGGCGAGCTGCGGAGCTGCGGACGCGACACCGTAGCCCTCGCGCACGATCGCTTCTTCGAGCTGGGCCATGCTGGCCACGGCGCGATCGAAGTGCACCGTGGCCTTGCCGGTGATCAGGTTGACCGAGGCAGCCTGCACCCCGTTCACCTTGCTCAACGCGCCTTCGATGCGCCGGACACAGGCGGCGCAGGTCATGCCTTCCACCTGGAGAACGTGTTCTTCATGCGAGTTTGGGTTCATGCCGAAGAAGACGCGTCGCCCAAGCGCGCATTACAGCGCTGTAATGCGTGGGGATCGGCCGCGTCTCCCGTTCGACACCCGCACTCTTGCAGGGGTCAGACACGGAGAACCACGATGGAAACCAAACTGAAGGTCGAAGGCATGACCTGCCCCCGCTGCGTCCACCACGTGAACACTGCGCTCAAGGACCTCGAAGGCGTCGACGAGGTCGAGGTGAAGCTGCCCGAGGGGACGGTGGCGGTGAAGCACGCGACGGGGATCCAACTGCTCACCCTCGTCAAGGCGCTCCGTGAGGCAGGCTATGAGGCTCGAGCAGCTTGAGTTTCAGCCTGCGTGCACGCTGGAAGGCTGCTGAGGCCAGCGACCGCGAGGCGCGTTAGCTTGCGCGCCATGACCGATGATTCGCCGCAGAACAGGCCACGAGTGACTGCAGGTCTGGTGGTGATCGCCATCGGGGTCCTTCATCAACTCGTGGGTCTGATGACGGGCCTGGGGTGGATGCCCGGCCCGGGCGGCGCGACCTCAGCACCCCTGGTCGACCTGGTGCGCGCGGGCTTCGTCGGCCAGGCCGAGGGCGACCCGCTTCGCCTGGCGCTGGTCTGGTTTCTGTTGTTCGGCTTCATGATGATTCTGACCGGGGCTGTGCTCCATCGCCTCGAGAGGTCGGGGGTGCCGCTTGGCCGAGAGGCCGCGCTGGGGTTTGGCTCGTTGTGTTTGCTGGGGGTGCTGCTGATGCCCGCTTCAGGCTTCTGGCTGGGCTTCATTCCCACCGTGCAGCTCTGGCGCAGGACGCACGGAGTGCGGCGAGCATGATGGAAGAAGGCAAGAAGGCCCCGGCGATTTCGGTCGAGGCCCCCGTGCTCCGTGGCGCATTTCTGCTGGTCTTCGTGCTTGGCTGCATGGGCCCGACGCCTTCGGTGGGTCAAGGCGTCGACGCAGGTGGCAACACCGACGCCGGCCCCCTGACGCTCACGGAGTATCCCCGGCTGGGTTCGCCCAGCGACGACGACGCAGCGCCTTCCGGTCCCGGACTGGTGCTGATGGGCGGCGGGACCGACGTCGATGAGGCGTTCATCTGGGCCCAGCGACGCATCGCCAGCGGAGCAGCTGGGGGAGACGTGGTGGTGCTGCGCGCCAGCGGCGCCGACGGCTACACCCCCTACCTGCGCGCCCTTGCTCCATTTCATTCGGTGCAAACCCTCAAGCTCACACCCCCGTCGACGCCGGCCGACTTCGAGCGGGCCGCGCAGCTCGTCTCGCGCGCCGAGTTCGTGTGGTTCGCAGGAGGAGACCAGTCGATCTACGCGCAATGGAAGGGGACGCCGCTGATGGACGCGGTTCAACAGGTCTACGCCCGCGGTGGAGTCGTTGGCGGTACGAGCGCCGGCCTGGCGATTCTGGGCGAGCACGCCTTCGACGCCATCGCCGCTGGCGGCAACTCGGTCACCACCGCGACCGCCGTCGCCAACCCGATGGGCGCTGACCTGAGCTTCACCCGCTCACTGCTGTCCTTTGCTCCGCTGCGCGGGGTGCTGACCGATTCCCACTTTCGCGCCCGCGATCGCTTCGGGCGACTGGTCGCGTTCGCCGCGCGGGTCCAGGCGATGGAAACGGTCGGCCCCACCGAGGTCCTCGGCGTCGGCGTCGACGAAGCGAGCGCCCTGCTCGTCGACGGCGACGGGCAGGCCACGCTGGTCCTCCAGCGGCTGGGACAGGGCGGCGCCTGGTTGGCCCGAATCGGCCCCGCGCGCACCATCGCGGCCGGGCAAGCGCTCCGCTCTGGCACCGTGCTCGTCACCCGGCTCGACACCCCTGGAGCCCAGACCTTCGACTTCAACAGCTGGTGCGGCACCGGGGGGCGCTACGAACTCGTCATCGATGGGAACCAGGTTCCGGTGAGCGCGCCCGCTGATGCCTACGGAGCGCCGGGGGTGGCGCTCGCCTGCCCACCACGTTGAGCTGCGTGAGGGAGGCTGTGAGTCTCGAGCAGCTCGAGTTTCACCCGCCGTTCGCGCTGGAACGCTGGGAAGGCCAGCGAGCCCGAGGCGCGTTAGTTTGCGCGCCATGAACGGAGCGGTGAACGAAGTGGTGCAGACCCTGGTCGCCGGGCACCGCGATTTTCTGCGCTTCCTCGAGCGACGCCTGGGCGATCGGTCTGCGGCCGAAGACGTGCTTCAGGATGCGTTCGTTCGCGGGATTCAGAAGCTGGGTGACGTCAACAGCGAGACTGCAGTGGCGTGGTTCTACCAGGTGCTCCGCAACGCCCTCGTCGATCGGGCCCGCAGAAAGGGCGCCTCGACCGGAGCGCTCGAACGTTTGGCCCAGGAGCTCGGCGACGAGCACGAACCGGCGCCTGATACTCGCAACGCCATCTGCCAGTGCATCGGGCGGCTCGCCGCCACGCTCAAGCCTGAATATGCGGCCGCCATCGCCTCGCTCGAAGTCGAGGGCCAAAGCCTCGTCGACTTCGCCCGCCTCAACGGCATCACGCCCAACAACGCCGCCGTTCGCGTGCACCGCGCGCGAGAGGCCCTGAAGAAGCAGGTCAAGGCTTGCTGTGGCAGCTGTGCCGATCACGGCTGTCTCGACTGCACCTGTGTTTCCAACAAACCCCTCGCAGAGGTGTAAGGCCCTGCGCGGTGCCGCGTCTTCTGCCAGCACCCTCAACCGTCTTCAGGTACCCATGTCCTCACGCCTCGCTTTTCTGCTTCTCGTGACCGCTTGTGCTGGCCCCTCGGCGCACCAGGCACCCGCTTCAGGTTCTGCGCGCGACCCCGCGCAACCCGAAACGAAACGCGCGCCCGTCGCGAGCACGCTCTCGTCGAACGATCCACTGGCTGCGCCGAACTGTGCGCTGCAGAACACCTCGGCTTGTCCCGAGCTCGCCCCCGAGGCTGAGCCCGAGAAGAAAGAAGAACCGCATCACCACCAGCACGGCGAAGCCGCACCCGAGCCTGCGCCCGCCGTCTCGCCGGTCAAGACGCCCACGCAGGGAATCATCGCGGACACCAAGGTGATCGACCCGGTCTGCAAGATGAAGATCGACCCGAAGACTGCGGGGGGCGGCTCGTTGTGGTTCCAGGGAAGGCAGCACTTCTTTTGTTCCTCGAGCTGCCGACGCTCGTTCATCTCGCAGAACCCCGGAGCGAAGTGATGAAACGACTCGTGCTGCTCGCGCTGCTGGCTTCCGGCTGCGCCACCACGTCGATGTCGGGCGACATGAGCTCGATTCAGGACTCCGTGTCGTCGCGGAGCGCGCTGGCCAACCTCACCCTGCCCCGCTTCGATGTTCCCGAGTCGGTGCCCGAAGAAGTCGACAGCCTGCTCTCCCGTCCGCTCAATGCAGAGTCGGCAGTCAGGGTCGCGCTGCTCAACAACCGTGAGGCCCGCGCTGCGCTCGCCGAGGTGGGCATCGCGCGTGGACAGTTGGTGACGGCGGGGCTCGTGCCCAACCCGGAGGTCGAGTTCGAGATCCGCGATCCGGGCGGTGAACAGCCGGCGCAGATCGATCTCGGGCTCGAGCTCAACCTGTCGGCGATCTTCCTTGCCCCCGCGCGCTCCGGAATCGCGGAAGCGACGTTGGACGCAGAGAAGTTGAAGGCGGCGGGCTCGCTGCTCGATCTCACGTGGACCACCCGCGTGGCCTTCTACGAAGTGCAGGCGCTGCAGCAGAAGCTCGAGCTGCGTCTGCGTGCGTTCGCTTCGAACCAGGCGTCTTACGAGACCGCCCTCGAGCTCTCGAAGGTGGGCAACATTCCCGCGCTCACCCTGGCCAACGAGCTGACCTCGGTCGAGCTCTCTCGCGTGCAGGTCGCCGAAGCTGAGAACGCGCTGCTCGATGCCCGCGAGGCGCTCAATCGCAAGCTGGGCCTGACCGGGAAGCGCACTGAGTGGACGCTCGAAGGCCCGCTGCCGCCCCCGAAGGCGCTGAAGGACGGCGAGGTGACCGAAGCGAAGGCGCTCGCCGCCAACCTCGAGCTGGCCGAGTTGATCAGCCGCGCGGAAGCCGCCAGCCGCAAGGTCGGGCTCGCGAAGACAGAGTCGTGGTTGCCCCATCTCTCCGCGGGCTTTCACGGTGAACGCGACGCGGCGTTGTGGGAGCTCGGTGGCCACGTGACGGTCGGCTTGCCGGTGTTCGATCGCGCGCAGGGAAAGGAGCTCTCGGCGCGAAGTGAATACGACGCGCTGCGGGCACGCGCAGAAGGCCAGGCGCTCCACGTTCGATCGTCGGTGCGCACCGCGCTCAATCGCGCAGAGTCTGCCGGCAAACGAGCGCGCCACTATTCGGAGCGCCTGCTCCCCGCGCGGCAGGAAGTGCTGCAGCAGACGTTGCTCCAATACAACGCGATGCAGCTGAGCGTCTTTCAGCTGCTCGCGGCTCAACGCGCCGTCACCGAGACCGCGATCGCGCAGGTCGATGCGACGCTCGATGCGTGGAAGGCGCGCGCTTCGGTTGAGCTGCTGCTGGCGGGCCGATCCACACCACTCGCGTTCGGCGCGGTTCCAGGCAGCACGTCGATGGCCGTCGAGTCCATGGGAGGGCACTGAGATGAACCGCCGCGAACTGATGCAGCTGGGTGTGATGGCTGGTGGAGCGCTCGCCGCGAAGGACGTGCTGGCGAAGGCGGTGGCCGCGCCCTCGGTGGTGGTGGCACCGGGTGGACAGAAGGGCGTGGTGACTCCGAATGGCTCGACGCTGCCGCTCAAGTTGGTGAACGGCGTGAAGGTCGGCCACCTGGTGGCGCACGAGTTCGAGCACGAGCTCGCGCCCGGGCTGAGGATCAAGGCGTGGGGCTACAACAACTCGACGCCCGGCCCGACGATCGAAGTGACGCAGGGCGATCGTGTTCGTTTCTACATCACCAACCGGCTCCCCGAAGCGACCACCATGCACTGGCACGGCGTCATCCTTCCAAACGGAATGGATGGTGTGTCGGGGCTCACCCAAAAGCCGATCGAGCCTGGCGAAACCTTCCTCTACGAGTTCACCTTCAAAGACGCGGGCACGTTCATGTACCACCCGCACTTCGACGAGATGACCCAGATGGCGATGGGCATGAACGGGATGATCGTCGTTCACCCGAAGGCGCCTCGCGGCCCGCGTGTCGATCGCGACTTCGTGTTGATGGCGCACGAGTGGCTCATTCACCCCGGAGCGGCGCGGCCCGACCCGAACGCGATGGCCGACTTCAACGTGCTCAGCTTCAACTCGAAGGCGTTCCCCGCGACCGCGCCGTTGGTGATGGGCGTCGGCGAACGCGTGCGCATTCGCATCGGCAATCTTTCTCCGATGGATCACCACCCCATTCACTTGCACGGCGTGAACGCTGAGCTGACGTGGACCGATGGTGGCGAGGTGCCGCCTTCAGCGCGTCATCCCGAGACGACGTTCCTGGTGCCGGTGGGTTCAGTGCGCGTGTTCGAGTTCGTGCCGCGCGAAGCGGGCGACTGGGCGATGCACTGCCATATGACGCATCACGTGATGAACCAGATGGGGCACGGTTTCCCGGTGATGGTGGGCGCCGACGCGCGTCGCATCGATCGCCGCGTACAGGCGTTGGTGCCTGGCTACATGACGATGGGTCAAGACGGCATGGGTGCGATGTCCGCGATGAACATGCGCATGCCGGCCAACTCGATCCCGATGGTGGGCGGCAAGGGTCCGTTCGCGTCGATCGACATGGGCGGCATGTTCACGGTGCTCAAGGTGCGCGCGAAGCCGGATCAAGAAGACGGCAGCGGCTGGTACCAGCACCCCAAAGGCACCGTGGCCGACGTCGCGCCTGCAGACCGGCTCAGCGCCGACGGAATCGACCCCGAACGTCAGAGCTAAGTGCTCCCTCTCCCCGAGGGGGGAGAGGGCAGACGCTCAAGGCACAGGCTGCGAACCCGTCGAAGGCCCAGCGTGCATCACAGGCCAGTCGTTCTCGAACGTCACGCGGTCGACGAGCACCTGCCGCCCAGGCGCCTGGCCGACATTCCCTGCTTCCCACGAATGGTACACGTGCACCCAATCGCCGCTCGGCCCGACCACGATCCTCTGCGCCGCGCGGCAGGTGACCCCTCGACTTCGCTCGGGGGGAACGGTCACACCGATCATCCCGAGCGGAGTCGAGGGATTACCTTTGCTTCCCTCAGCGAGTGCCCCTCGACTGGGCTCGGGGGGACCTGTGGCTGCCCTCTTTCACCAGCCTCCCTTCGGGAGAGGGAGGCCAAGTCGGCATCGGCCCCACGTACTCAGACTCGGGCCGAATCAGCCTTCCGGTCGCCCTTTGTTCAGCGACGTGCGCGCACCAGCCGGCCATTCGACCCATCGCGAACAACGGAGAGAAGAGTTCTCGAGGCAGGCCAACCGTGTCGAGCAGCACGGCCGTGTAGAACTCGACGTTCGCCTGCAGCCCGCGATCCGGATAGCGCTTCGCGAGCACCTGGGTGGCCGCCCGCTCGACCGCGCGCGCGAGGGCCAGACGCCGACTCGTCACGCCCGCACGCTCGAGCCGCTCCACCGCGGTCTCGAGCACAGACGCGCGGGGATCACGCACCCGGTAGATGCGGTGGCCCATGCCCATGATCCGCTTCCCAGCGGCAATTTCCTTCTCGAGCCACGCAGTCGCCTGCTCCGGCACCTCGACCGCGTCGAGCATGTCGAGCACGGGCCCAGGCGCACCACCGTGCAGAGGACCCTTGAGCGCACCAATCGCGCCGGTCACCGACGAGACGAGATCGGACTGCGTCGAAGCAATCACCCGCGCCGTGAAGGTCGACGCATTCATGCCGTGATCGATCACCGCGACGAAGTACGTATCGAGCGCATCGACGAGCGGCTGTGCTGCAGCGGTGCCGCTCACCATGCGCAACGTGTCCGCGGCATGGGTGAGCCGCGCATCTGGTTCAATCGGAGCAAGCCCCTGACGTCTGCGTGCCCAGGCCGCGCCGAACACCGCGACCGCTCCGGTCACCTTGAGCGCATCGATGTCGGAAGGCAGTTGAGCCACCGCGGCGCGCAACGCATCCATGCCATTCGGGTGATCCAGCGCCTGGCCCAATGACGAGAGCCTGCCGGCGGCCCACACGCGCGCGGGCCCCAGGTCGACCTCGGGCACGTTCCACAGCGTCGCGCAGACCTGCTCGAAGCGCTTGCTGCCCGCGAGCTGCTCCACCCGGGCGCCAGCGATGATCAACTCGCCCTTCTCTCCGTCGACATGGGACAGCGCGGTCAACGCGGCGACGACACCTTCGAGTCCTGAGGCTTTCGCTTCCTTCACGTGATGCTCCTTTCGGTGAGACCCGATGAGTACGCTCCTTAAGTGCCTGGCCAACGTGGATTGAGCGATCAACGTTCTGAGTTCGTCACCGCGGCTGAAGCGGCAGAGCTCCTCGGTGTCCGCACCGCCACCGTGTACGCGTACGCGAGCCGGGGGATGCTCGGCGGCACCTCTCAGGGCCCCGGCAAACGCGCGCGGTATTCCCGGGCGATCGTCGAGACCCTGCGCGTGAAGGCGGCTGCGCGGGCAGGTCATGCGGCCGTCGCTGCCGCGGCGCTTCGGTGGGGCGAACCGGTGCTCGACTCGGAGATCACCCGCATCACCCCGCGTGGTCCCGTCTACCGGGGGAAGCGGGCGATCGATCTGGTGGGCTCGCCCTTCGAATCAGTCGCCGAGCTGCTCTGGCAACGCGCGGTCGATTGGAAGTCGGCCGCTCCACGCGTCAACACGACGACCGCGCGCCCTTCCCTGCAGTCGATGCTCGAGGTGATGGTGAAGCTCACGGCCTCACTTCATGAGACGCCCATCGAACAAGCGGCCTCGGTGGTGCGAAGGCTCGCCTGTGCGGCAGGTCGTCACGAAGTGCTCGCAGAGAAGCAGCCCACCATCGCGGGAGCGCTCGGCGCTTCGCTCAAAGGCTCCGGGTTGTCTGCGCGCGATCACGCCCTGCTCGACGCAGGCCTCGTGCTGATCGCGGATCACGAACTCAACGCCTCGACCTTCGCCGCGCGCGTCGCAGCGGGTGCAGGGGCGCGTTGGCCCGAAGCCCTGATCGCAGCCCTCGCGACCGCGACCGGGGTTCGCCACGCCGCCGCATGCGATGGAGCCGAGCGCATGTGGAGCGCGGTTCGTGAGTCGCGTTCACCCGCGCACTGGGTGCACGAGCGGCTCGCAGCGGGAAGTCCGCTCGAAGGGTTCGACGCGGGCGCGTACCCCGATGGTGATCCCCGCGGCGATCGCCTGCTCTCGCTCGTCACGCCGCGTCTGGCTGTGGCTCGCGCGAAGCGCTTGAAGGAGCTGCTCGCAGCGGTGCGAGAGCAAGCCGGTCAATGGCCCGCGATCGACCTGGGCCTGGTCATGCTCTGCGACGTGCTCGGACTTCCCCAGGGTTCTGCCACGCTCGTCTTCGTGACCGGTCGAACCGCCGGGTGGCTCGCGCACATCGAAGAGCAGACCGCCAGCGGCGATGCCATTCGCCCCCGCGCGCGGCTGCCCGTTCAGTGACGGATCCACTTGGTGCGCGTGCAGGCGATGCGGAAACCCTGTCGTTCGGCGTTGCGCTGCGACGAGCTGCCGGGCATCGCGCCCATCATCGCCAGGTCGCAGCCCTCCGTCTGCGCGTAGGCCAGCCTCGCCGCCAGCAGCGCGTTCTGGGCGCCGCGCCCCCGCGCCGAGGTGATGGTGCTCGCTCCCGACAGCAGGGCCACGCCGCCGTGCAAGCCGACCGCGCCGGTGGCGATGGGCTCACCGTTCAACTCGGCGAAGAAGCAGGCGCCATCTTCACGTGACGCCACCATCAACCCGAAGGTCCTGATCACGTCAGCAGCAGCCGGAAAGCCTGACCAACCGCGCGCGGAGACGTCGGCCCAGCGCCCCGCTTCCGAAGCCATCGCGCGGCGCACGGTCACTCCCGCCGCCACGCCGCGCGGCTCGTTCGCGCCCAGGGGCATGAAGAGCACGCTGCTCTGCTCGAGCGGCACGTAGTTGCGCCGCACCAGCGTCTGCAGCACGCCCTCACCCGACAGCGGGCTCACCTCGTGTTGCACGGGCGCGCCTCGTGAGACGAAGAAGTGCTCGAGTTGCTCGAACTCGGCGTCGCCGAACGGCTCGAAGCAGCCGACACCGAAGCTCTGGGTGGCCATCGAGTCGACGCCATCGAAGAGGCCAAAGGCACCGGCGACGTCGATCCACGCGGCGCCGACCTCTGGCTGGAATCGGGCCCGCGCCTCGACGCTGCGCGCGTTGGCGTGGGCTTCACAACGTTCGAGACGGCGGGCCAGCGCGAGATCGACGAAGGGCCAATTCATCGGCGTGCTTGTCGCAGCAATCGGCGCAGCAGGCCACCGTCAGCGGCCTTCGTGCACGACGACCCGAGGAGGCGTGGCGACCTGACGATCGAGCTCGAAGACCGCCGAGGTCAGCCGCCGGTGCGATCGCAGCACGCTCTGGATGAACGCCCGGGTCTGTTCCCGCCAGGACGGCCCGCGCTTGAGCGAAGTGATGACCCGCAGCGACTTGAGCTGATCACGATCGAGCCGCACCAGCGCCGCTTCGAGACCCGTGAACAGGTCGTCATGAATCGAGACGAGCAACCGGCTGAACTTGCCCTTGCTGTCGCGCTCGAAGCGCAGCTCCCAATCACCGACCCACGGCAACGGCCACGCGGGCGCCTTCGCGACGAACTGGAGCACCCGCAACGCCGAGTCGGCCCGCTCGAGCTCGAGCACCGCCGGCCCCACCCGCTCGAACGATCCCTGCGCCTGAAGTGAGAGTGTCGTCAGGTGCTGCCTGAGCGGACACCCACTGAACCACCACACGGCCTCGTCGACCGGCGCGAGCAGTCGAAGCGATTCGAGCGTCCAGTCGGGCTTCGCCACATCACGACCGCCGAGATGACTGACCTCGATCAGTTGAAACGCGCGGGGAGCACCGTGCCGGGCGAGCTCCTCCAACGTGCCGCCGCGGAGCGAGCGCAGCGTGTGCACCTCGGCGAGGTTCGGGTGCGAGAGAAACGACGACAAGGTGGTCGCGATGCCGGCGGCGTCGATGCACTCCACCGTCGACCAGGCTGGCGAGGTGGGCACGGGCGTGCGCGTGGCGAGCCGCACTTCGCTCAAGAACCCCTTGTGAAAGACGGCCAGCGGCGCGACCTGGCCCTCGAGCCCGTCGAACCATGCGCGACCCGAGGCCGCCAACAGCCGCTGCATGTGCTCGCGCTTTCCCAGCGGCAATTCACCGGCGGCATGAGCGAACTGCAGCGCGATGAACTCACCGCGTGAATCACCCTGCTCCGTGAGCGCATCGGCGAAAACGAGCCGCGCTGACTCCTCTTTCGCAGCGGAATGCACCGCCGCGAGCAGGCCCGCGGTCAGCCGCTGCGAAGGCGCCAGCTTGAGCTCGAGCGCCTCGAGCAACGCATCGATCGCCGAAGGAAGCTGCGGTTCCACCGGCCAACGCCCCGCCCATCGCAACGCGAGCGGTTGAAAGATGGCCGTGTAGCGCGCTGCACTCCACGGCGAGGTGTGCTCAGAGGCCGGCAGATCTTTGGGCACCCGATCGACCGCTTCGACCGAGCCCCAACGCAGCAACAGCTCGTACACGTCCTGCCAGAACCGATGGCCCGCGGCGCTCGCGTAGCGGCTCCCCGTGTCGAGCTCGAGCAGGCTGCCCACGATGCGTGGATCGGGCCCCAGCCGGGTCAGCACGCTCAACCGTCTGGCGGCGTCCTTCGGCTTCTTGCTCCACGGAGTCGCGAGCAGCTCCTGCAGCTCGATCGGCCCCGCGCGACTGGCGAGCTCGAGCCACGCGGCTTCACGTTCTTCCTGGTTCGCGCCGGGCACCGGCTCGACCTGCATCTGCTTCGCAAACCCACGCGTCAACCGCGCCAGCCGGGACGAAGGAGCGAGCGCCCACGCCCTGCACAACGCGAGCGTCGAGACGATCGGCGAGGCCGCTTTCAACGCCGCTTCCAGCTCCTGCACCAGCACGCTCATCGACAATCCAGAGGAAGACCCAGCTCGAGCCTCAGCGCCACGTGCGCGTCGTAGCCGTTGGCCCGGTGATCGCTGGCGGTGTACACGATTCGATCGCCCCGTCGGATCACCAGCCCGTGACTGGCCCAGTCGAAGCGCGCGACGGCCGCCTTCGCCTCGGGCGCCAGGTGCGGCACCGTGCGGACTTGAACCTGTCCGTGAAACTCAGTGGGAAGACCGCTCACGGCGGCCCGCGTCACGTCGCAGACGCGTCAGTAGCGAAGGTAGTAATAGGTGAGCTCGAGCTCGTCGGGCCGATTGGTCGGAGCGCAGGCTGCGAGCGCGAGCAGGACGGTGAGGTGACGCATGCGCCCACTGTACGGCAGCCGTTCACCCCAGGCTTCTTCCCCAGAATGTGTGCGCTCCAGAAACAGAGGGGCCATTCTTTTTCTTCACGCGTCGCCCCCTGGGTGGGTCCTGGGAGCACACACCGCGCGAAAGCGCTCAAGGAGCCCCCCCATGTTCGGACTCGGCATCTTCCTGTTGGTCGTCGCGGCGATGGCCGCAATTGGCTTTTTCTTGCAGAGGCACCGCGCCGGGCGGCTTGGCAAGACCCCGCTGGTTTCGACTGGTGATGCTGCGAGCCGGGCTGACGCGGTCGCGGGCGAGAAGGGAGCGATCTCGGTTCAAGGCAAGCTCTCGTGCCCCCAACAGCTCATCTCGCCGGTCACGCAGACGCCGTGCCTCTATTACCTCACCAAGGTGACCGCCGACTGGAAGGTGGGCGATAGCTCATCGAGCGCGGTGATCAGCGAAGACATTCAGGCAGCGCAGGTGATGGTGAACGACGGCTCTGGGCCGGTCGAGGTGGAGCTCAGCAATCTGGACGTGGGCGACTACAAACAGATCTTCCGCAAGTCGAACAAGATGGGCCTGCTCAACGTGCTTGATGGCACGACGCTGAAGTTCGGGACCAACGGGTACACCGTGATGGCGGGAACGTCAGGCGTCGATGGGCGGCGGGTGCCGCAGAGCGCTGAGTACACGGTCGTCGAATGGGTGCTGCCCGTGTTGAGCGATGCCTACGTCTCGGGAAAGGCCGAAGGCGGCAAGATCCTGGGCCCGAAGTGGCTCAGCCTGATTGTCTCGTCAAAGACCCGTGACGAGCTGATGGCGAAGACCGCGTCGATGATGAAACGAACGAAGATGGCCGCTTTCGTGACGGCGCCGCTCGGAGCCATCGCGACGATCATTGGCCTGGTGCTCGGCAACAGCCCGCTGCTGCCCAAAGAGGACGAGCAGGTCGACCTCGCGAGCGTGGGGCTTCAAGCGACGCTGACCCTGCCCAAAGGCGGGTCGATCAAGCGTGACGCCGCGGTGAACATCGTTCGTGTTTCGTTTGGCGACCTCGAGCACCCGGCGGGCGAGTTGTCGGTGTTCGGCATGCGTCTCGACGACCTGAAATGCCCCGCCAGTGACAAGCGGTGCACGGTGGTCGAGTCGAAGGACCGCAGTGTTCTGTACACCTCGAAGAGCGGCCGCCGGACGACCCACACGGCAGTCGTTCACCTCGTCTTCGGCGACAAGAGTGAAGGTGAGTGCAAAGCCGAGTCACACGTCCTCGTGGACGCGCAACGGCTGCTGGCTTCGTGCGAGAGCCTCACGGGACACGGGTTCGGCCGCACGGGCATGGTCGCACCGCCGCTCTCTGCAGACTCGGTGGACCCGGTGAGGGTTGACGTCGGGAAGGCGCCGACGAAGCCCCTCAATTCGTCCAGGAAGAAGCGCTGAGCCGGTCTCAGCCCGTCAGTCAGGGCTGAAAGTCGTGGCCGTCCCCGGGGCTCCACAGGAGACTGAACACCCCATGGCCACCGCGAAGCCGCTGCTCCCCGAAGCCCAGGTTGGTCCCGCCGAGAAGCTGCTCGATCTGGTGCTCTCCAGCTCGGCACACCTCTGGCACAACCGCCCCGGCATCGAGGTCAACGGCGCCTGGCTGCCCCGCCCGAAGAAGGGCGCTCCGCGGCCGAAGAACGCGCGCGACGTCACGCCCGGGCTCCACGTCGCGGCAGCGGTGAAGCTCTACGAGAAGCTGCTCGAGATCTACCGGCTCAACGCCGATCTGATGGCGCACTTCGCGAGCTACGCGCTCACGCAGACCGACTGGCGCGACCTCAAAGTAGCCTGCGCCGCGTTGATGCTGGTGCAGGCGCGCTCGGGTCAGCCGGTGAAGGAAGACGATGGTTCCGTCGCGTTCTACGACGACGACTTCCGCCGCCTCGGCGAGGCGATGGTGCTGTTCTACGAGAAGAAGTCGACGCGCATGATCACGCCCAAGGCCGTGCTGCGGGTGGCCCAGCTCCTGGAGACGCCCGAGATCGCCGCGCTCAACCGCAAGGCAGGCTTCGGAGATCCCGCTGCCAGGAAGCCGCCCCTCGGCCGCTGGAAGCGCGCCGCCCAGAAGTGGCTCGCCCTGCGCGAGTCGAACCCCGCCATGCTCAAGGGGCTGGTCAAGGCCGGCTTCAAGGAGACCATCAAGGACCTCGCGCGCAAGGCTGGCTACAAGCCGGCCGCGCAGAACTTCTTCGAGGTGCTCGGCTGGAAGCAGAAGCAGTCTGAAGGTGGCCACCGCACGGTGGGCCTCGGCGCGCTCAAGCTCGACAAGCAGGAGCGCTTCGACGGGCTCTCCGAGGCGGAGATCTGTGAGGCCATCGAGACGCAGCGCCTCTCGTACAAGGACGTGGTGGGCCGGCTCCCGAAGGACCTGGGGTTGACCCCTGCGATCATGGCGGCGGTGTTTCCGTCGTTGTCCGATCGCGACCTGCGCATCCTCACGCCCACGCTCGAAGAGCTCGGCCTGATGGCAGACCCCCAGATCCGTGCGCGGTGGGAAGAGGCCATCGGCACGGCGACCGATCAGCGCGCGCTCAACATCGCGAAGAACGTTCGCAGCAAGGAGCTCCGCGAGAAGCTCGAGGAGGCTGCGGACAACGCGGCCCGCGGCGCCATCACCGAAGCGACGAAGGACGTCGACGTTCGGGTGATGTTCCTGATCGACAAGTCGGGCTCGATGCAGGGCGCGATCGAGCAGTCAAAGGAAGCGCTCACCAGGATCCTCGCGGGCTTCCCGGTGGAGAAGCTGTACATCGCCACGTTCGACACCATGGGCACGGTGTTGCGGCCGAAGGCGGCCACGCGCGCGGCGGTTCAGCACATGCTCAAGGGCATCAACGCCGATGGTGGCACGGTGCATGGCGCAGCCGTGCGCGCACTGCAGGGCTCGGGCGCAGCGATGCCCCCGGGTTCGCGGCTGGTGGTGATCGTCGTCGGTGACGAGGCGGGTGAGGCGGGCGATCAGTTCGCGCGCTCGTTCCGCGAGTCGGGCTTCGACGTGTCGGCCATGGCGATGCTGGTGTCGGTCGCGGGTCACGGTGCGCGCGGCAACACGGTGCGTTCGTGCGCGGCGTTCATGAAGGTGCCGTTCAGCGAGGTCGACGTCTCGCAGTTCGACGACCCGTACCAGGTGACGCGCGTGCTCAAGGCGTTGCTCGACGCACCGGTGGCCCTGGGCGCGGCCCCGCAGCAGGGTTGGGTGGAGCGGGTGATGAAGACGAAGCTGCTCGAAGTCTAAAAGAGGGCTGTCCTTGGTCGACTACCGAAAGTTCCTCGGGAAAACCGACACGCTGATCGCGCCCTGGCTCGGGGGGCCGAGCATCGACGCGCCCGGTCGTCGCCTCAAGCTCAGCCACCCGCCGCCCAAACCCGGCTGGTACCGCGTGGAACTCAAAGGCCGAATCGCAACGGCTCGAGAACCCGCAGAAGCACCCGATCTGTCCGCGCTCCCGAAGGTCAGAGGCTTCCTCTGGCGAGATCGCCTCGTCGCCGACAACGCGAAGACCGAGCCGCTCCACCTGATGCCGGAAGAAGAGCCGCCCCGCTTCTCCCCCCTCACCGCGAGGCGCTGGCACGGAGACGCCCTGCTCTTCGAGACCCTCGAGTTCGAAGCTGAAGCCGAAGGTTCCGTACGAGAAGCGCTCGCCACCGGAGCCGCGCTCAACGGGATCAAAGCCGTCCCTGCCCCGCTCCGAGCCGCGTACGGCTTCGCGCTCGCAGAACAAACCGCCCGCCGTCTCGGAGTCCCCGTCGCCGCCTCGGAGATCCGCGCGCACGTGGGACGCATTGCAGATGGAGGCGTCGCGCAAGCCGAAGCCGTCCTTCGCGGGCTCATCGCCGAGCGGCAGCAGACCGAGCGCGAGATGGCCGAGCTGCGCGCCCGCCTCACCGCGGCTCAATTGCGAGCCGACGTGGAGCTTGCCCGCCAGCAGCGCATTCAAGAGCGCAAGAACCGCCGCGAGACGCCGGAAGATCGCGTCTGGCAGGCCCTCGAGAAGGCGGGGGCCCGCTTCGAATCTTCCCGCCACGTTCGTGATGATCAGCTCGAAGTCGTCTTCGGTTTCATGGGCGAGCGCTTCATCAGCCTGGTCGACGAAGACACGTTGCAGGTGCTCGACTCGGGCATCTGCCTGGGTCACCCGCCGGCCGACAAGCTGATCACCCTCGATTCGTTGCCCGCGGTGATCAAGGAAGCCATCGAGACGGATCGCCTCGTCATCCTGAGGGAGCCGTGAAGCGAGAGGTCTGCTTCCTCATCGGCGCCAATGGCGCAGTCCTGTGGAGCGACGCCTCGAGCTCGCCCGTCGCCCTGCCCGACTCGCGCGAACGCTGGGAAGCCATCTGGCAACGCCGCGCAGAGCTGGTGGAGATCGCCCACTCCCACCCGCTCGGACCGGAGCAATTCTCGGCAGAAGACCTCAGCACCATGCGCGCGCTCGACGACGCGCTGGGACAGAGCTGCCGCTTCTCGCTGGTGACGCCGACGCAGTACCTGGTGCGAGGTGAACGAGACGTCGCAGTGCCGGCCACGCCACCACCGTGGGTGAACGCCTTGCGAACCGCTTCAGGAATCTCGCGACTCGACTCATGGGAAGCGGCGGGACCTGCTGGCGACCCTGAAACACTCCAGACGCTCGTCGAAGCCTTCAGCGCGCAGCTCGCCGAAAAGGGCCGGCTCGACGTGCTCTTCGTCTGCACGCACAACTCGCGGCGCAGTCACATGGCGCAGTTGCTGGGGCAGGCCGCCGCACGACGCCGAGGAATGACGAACGTGCACACCTTCTCTGGCGGCACCGAGGTCACCGCCTTCGATCCGCGCGCGATCGCAGCCCTCCAGCGCGCAGGCTTCGAGATCGGCAGCGCCTTCTCGAAGCTGATCGACGCCCCCGTGAACCCGTCGTCTGACTTCGTCGCCGTGATGACCTGCTCACAAGCCGACGCCGCGTGCCCCGTGGTGAAGGGATCAACGCGGCGTGTGGCCGTTTCCTATGAAGATCCGAAGCTGGCAGACGACACGCCTGATGAGGCTCAGCGCTACGATGAGCGGGTCGAGCAAATCGGGCGTGACCTGGTCTGGGTGTTCTCGAAACTCTAAATTGAGTTCGCGAGTGCCTCGGCGACCGCCCTGAGCAGCTCTTCCGGCAGAAACGGTTTCTGCAGCAGCCGGGTGTTCTCGAGGCGTGCCCCGCGCTCGAGCACGGCTTCTTCGCTGTAGCCCGACATCAAGAGCACCGAGAGCCGCGGGCACGTGGCCCTCAACCGCTCTGCGACCTCGACGCCGTTGATCCCGGGCATCACGATGTCGGTCAAGAGCAAGTCGACCGCGGGCTGATCCCCCGCGAGCAGGAGCGCGAGCTCGCCGCTCTCTGCGCTCACCACCCGGTAGCCCGCGCCGACGAGCACCCGGCTGAGCAACAGCCGCAGGACCTCTTCGTCTTCGCACAACAAGATCGTTCGCCCCGCTGGCGCTACGGCAGTGCGGGCCTTCGCGGCCTCGTCGCTCGTGGGCTCGAAGGTGCGCGGCAGCAGCACGTGAAAGGTGGTGCCCTGCGCGTCGCAGGTGACGTCGATGCTTCCGCCGCTCTGGGTGACAATGCCGTGCACCGTCGCCAGCCCGAGGCCAGTGCCCCTGCCGTGGTCCTTGGTGGTGAAGAATGGCTCGAACACCCGCGGCAGCGCCTCTGCGGAAATGCCGGTGCCGGTGTCGCTCACCTGCAACTGAAGCCACTTGCCCTCCGGCGTGTGCTCCGTGTTGCGCACCGTCGACGACACCGGCCCGACCTTGATGGTGAGTTTGCCTCCGCGAGGCATCGCATCGCGAGCGTTCACGCAGAGGTTGAGCACCACCTGATCGAACTGGCCCGAGTCGAGGACGGTGCGGAGCGGCACCCGCGCGAGGTCGAGCACCATCTCGACGTCTTCACTGATCAGCCGCCGCAGCATCGGGAACATGGTGCGCAGCGCTTCACCCAGGTCGAGCACCGAAGGCTTGACGAACTGCTTGCGGCTGAAGGTGAGCAACTGGCGCGTGAGTGAAGCGGCGCGGAGGCCGGCGTCCTGGACCTCTTGAAGATAGGTCTTCCAGCTCGGGTCGGTCGACTCTTCGAGCACCGTCGCGGTGTTGCCGAGAATGACGGTGAGCACGTTGTTGAAGTCGTGTGCCACGCCGCCGGCGAGCCGGCCGATGGCCTCCATCTTCGAGGCCTGTCGTACCCGCTCCTCGAGGGCACGCTGCTCAGAGACGTCCGTCGCGACGCCGATGATTCCCATCATCACGCCGTTTTCATCGAGGAGCGGTGAGTTGACGACGAAGGCCAGGAATCGGCTGCCGTCTTTGCGCTTCACGGGGAACTCGCCCGACCAGCTCAGGCCCACCTTCAGGCGGTCCATGATGCGCATCGCGTCTTCGTAGGTGGTCGCGTCGAAGGTCGCCAACTCGACGATGGGCCGGCCGACGGCCTCTGCTTTCTTCCACCCGAAGAGCACTTCGGCGTACGCGTTCCAGAAGATGATGGTGCCCGCGAGGTCGGTGACGATGACTGACTGCTGGACCGCGTTGAGCAGCTTTGCTTCGAGCGAAAGGTTGGCGAATTCCCAGTTCAATGATCGGCCGGACAACGACAGCGGGTGGAACCACTGACGACGGCGCACGCAACGGTCGGGCGAGCGCGAGGGGCCTCCACTCTGCTGGAAAGCGTGCAGCTCTGCTACCGGTCACGCTCACCGTCACCCGTTCCGCGTGAACTTGTTCGGTGGATTGAGGGCGCCCACGCCACCGTCACCGAGTGAGCGTGAGGGTGAAGTCGCCGTCGCTGCCGCTCAGCACGCCGTCGACCCAGACGAAGTAAGAGCCCGCATCGAGCCCCACAGAGATGGTTCGCATCGCGCCTTGCGGGGCACAGGCGAGGTCGGCTCCGGCGCAGTCACTTCGCACGTAGACGACCGGCACATAGCCGCTGGTCCGGGACGTCACCGCGGCAGTGACGGTGGCCGCGCTCGGCAGCGAGAACGAGTACACCACGTCGGCGCGACCACCGCCGCACTGGGCGGTGCGGCTGTCGTTGACCCGGCGCAAGGTGCTCCCCATCACGGTCGCCGTATTGCCGGTGAACGTGAGCGGCGCGGGCGAGGCGCACGCTTCACCGAGGGGGTCGAGGAGCGGCAACACGCTTCCGCTCAGCGTGTAGGCACCGCCGCCGTCGGCGCCATCGGCCCAGACCCAATAGGTGCCGGGCTCCAGCCGCTGGCCGGCGAGCTCAGCGCTCAAGCCTCCGAACACGATCGGCAGGAACTGACAGGCGAGACGGGGGGCGGTCGGGCAAGTCGACGACGGCCCGTTCAACGAGAGGGACAGCTCGTAGTTACCCTGGAGCTTCAGGTTGGCCACGGCCTCGCTATCGACTGTGAAGCGGTAGACGCGATCGGGACCGTTGGCGACGCAGGTCGGCGCGGAGTCCGTGTGGTCGTTGCCGGCGTCACGCGTGTCTCCAGTCGTCGTGACCGCGCCTGACGCGGTGAACACGAGATCTGCGGCGTTCGCGCAGTTGGCGCCGGTTGCAGACGAGGGCGCGACGCACACGGTGTTGGAGCTGCACACGCCGCTGCAGCAGTCCGATGGGAGGCCGCAGACCGAAGCGAGCGCGCGGCAGGCAGTGCCCGCATCGCTCGTCATCCCCGCATCCCCGCTGCCCGCGTCGTCAGCCGTGCCGCCGCCCGTCGCTGTGCCGCCGCCCGTCGCTGTGCCGCCGCCCGTCGCAGTGCCGCCGCCCGTCGCCGTGCCGCCGCCGCTCGCTGTGCCGCCGCCCGTCGCCGTGCCGCCGCCCGTCGCTGTGCCGCCGCCCGTCGCTGTGCCGCCGCCCGTCGCTGTGCCGCCGCCCGTCGCCGTGCCGCCGCCCGTCGCTGTGCCGCCGCCCGTCGCCGTGCCGCCGCCGTTCCCTCCATCCAGCGGGGCCGCTTCGGGAACGCAGGCAACCAGTGTCGCGACGACGAACAGCACCAGCACTCGAGGAGAGCTCATGAGCGGGCTTATGCCACAGGGCGTCTGGGCTCTCGATCATCCCGACCTCCTCGCAAGCCGACGCCGCGTGCCCCGGTGAAAGGAGCATCGCGGCGCGTGGCCCTTCCGTATGAAGATCCGAAGGTGGCAGGCGACGAGCGGTTCGAGCGGTTCTCGAAACCTCAGAAGGCGTAATCGGCCTTCACGGCCTGCGACCGCGCCGACTCGATGAGCGCATCATCCATCGACTTGGTGGTGTCCTTCGCGCGCTTCTTCATCTCGCCCTGGACGAACGACTCGCGTTCGGCCGCCAGCTTTCCGATCTGTTTCTGAATCTCAGAACGCTCGGCCGCCTTCTTCGCGATGAACTCGTCGCGCTCCTTGTCGTTCAGGTTCTTCAGCTCGGCGGGCATCTCTTCGGCCGTGATCTTCTTGCCTTCCTTCTTCGCGTCGACCGCGTCCCAATCACCGTTCTGGTACATCGCCGAGGCCTTCGCCGTGGCGCGCGTCGACAAGCTCGAGGCGCTCATGCCACCGGCGTTCTTGTCCTGCGCTTCCTGGCGAGCGACCGCTTCCTTCCCCTTGCCGCCGTAGGCGATGTACGTCTTGTTGAGCGACTCGTTGAGCTTGGCGATCTCGGTGTCTTGAGGTGCGTCGACCCGGGCCACCGCGCGGTTGCTGTCGATGAAGAGGAAGTTGCCGTCGGCCAGCTTCGCCGCTTCAGCCCAGCTGTCGCTGATGCCCTGCTGCTGCGTACCGGCGTGAATGGTGTTCACCACGATGCCGCGGTTGATCGCCGCCTTCACTGAGTCGCGGAAGGCGATGGGGCCTTGAGTGAACGGCTCGTTGCCGGCGATGTAGACGAGCTTGAGGTCCTTCGGGTTCGGGCTCCACTCGAGCTCACCGAGCGCGTGCGAGATGGCCGCGCCGCAGTACTCGTTACCGCCGTTGGTGGAGAGCTTGAAGAGCGCTTCCGACACCTTGTCGAGATCGGTGGTCAGAGGAACGATGCGCTGCACGTGGTGCTGAGCCGCGGGAATCGAGTCGTTGCCGTACTGGTAGAGCGCGAGCTCGAGCTTCGGGCGCTTGCCCTCTTTCTTCGCGGTAGCGAAGGTGTTCACGATTCGCCAGAGCTGCTCACGGGTCTGGTTGATGAGGCCGTCCATGCTCCCGGAAGTGTCGATGAGGATGGCGATCTGGATCTTCGGCTCCGCCATGATCTTCGATTCGATCACGGGCTTCGGATCGACGGGTTTGGCGGCTTCGGCAAAGCAGGGGGCGGCCGTCAACGCCGCGATACACGCGGCGAGCAGGGACTTGCGAAACATGGTGGCTCCTGACGAGTCCGGCGCGGGGTTGGAGTTGCGCTCGGTGACCACCTCAAACGGGGCATTCGCCAAACCGATCTGTAGAATCTTGAGCGCCTTGAGTGAATCGTTCCGTCCACTGGAATCGGCCAGCATCGACGCGGGGTTACGCATTCGCCTCGAGGGGCGCATCGAGCTTTTGGAAGACGCCCTGCCGCTGCTCGACTCGCTGACTGCGCTGATGCGGCGTGAGGAGCCGGCGTCAGACGATGTGGGCACCCTGCAGGAGTGCGTCAATCAGCTGCCGCGCATCGCCGAGGCGATCGACAGGGCCAATCTGCACAGCCACGCGACAGCGCTCACCCGGGCAGTCGGGGCGCGGGTGAGGGTCGCTCACGCTGAAGCCAATCAGCGGCTGCGGCAGCTCGGTCGCGAAGAGCAGCCTTCGCTGAGGGCGGCGGTCTCGAGCGTGCTCGAGGTGCTGAAGAGACAGGGCAAGCCGCCCGGGCCCTCGGAGCGCGTGTTCATGGCCGCACCCAACGTGTTGTGGCTGCTCGCGTTCGCCATCGGCGGCGGCGTGGCCGTCATGAGCTCGATGTTGGGGCCGCTGGCTCCGGTGTTGGGGGCCGCCGCGTTGGTGGTGACGCTCTTCACGACCGCGTCACGGCCATGGATGCTCCTGGCGGATCGGCTTCATTTGCCGGCGCACCGCGGCAGCCTCGCCAGAGACATTCTTCCGTCTTCGATCTCCAGCATCCTGGCTCAGGGCAACAACACCGTTCGTATCGAGGCTGACGGCGAGGTGCTCGACCTCGAGACTTCCACGCCGGCTGAGTTGGCGTCGGTGTTGTGTTTGTTCAAGAGCCCGCTCCTCGGGTGGCTCAAGTCGACGGCGAGCTGGTCAACGCTGATTGATGCCGTCGATGAGGCGAGCGGAGAAAAGGGCCGCGCCTTGATGGGTCTCGATGGGGTTTTGTTCGTGCCCCTGGCTCGCGAAAAGATGGTGCTGGGGGTGCTCACGCATGAGCGGCTTCCGGCGCCTCCTTCGCTTGATGCGGTGCTTCGGCTGCTGGCGCATGTGCCGACCGAGCGGTGGCCGGCTCTTGCCGAGAAGCTGCGGGTCGGTGCGGATGCGCGGTGGTTTCCCAAGGGGGAAACGGTGGTGGTGGATTCCGCCAACAGCCAGCTGGGGATCACGATTCGCGCTGGGGGGAACAGTGTTCGGTTGAACTATTCGGGAAACTCCCGCGACCTCGTTCAGGTGCGGGCGTTGCTTGAGACGTTGGTCGGTTAGGCCCTCACCCCGACCTCTCCCGAAGAGGGTGTTGAAGAAGGCTTCGCCAATACGAGCGAACACCGTTCCTCCCGAGCGGAGTCGAGGGAGTACCTCTGCTTCGCTCGCGAAGTGACCCCTCGACTTCGCTCGGGGGGACCGGTGGTGGACCTATTTCACCAGTCTCCCGAAGGGAGAGGGAGTTCTCTGTTTGTTGTTTGTTGCTTGCTGCTTACGCCACCTGCGCGTCGTTGTTCGCTGCGGCCGCGCGCTTCAGGTTCACGGAGACCAGCTTGCTGACGCCGGGCTCTTCCATGGTGACGCCGTACAGCGTGTCGGCGACCTCCATCGTGTTCTTGTTGTGCGTGATCAGAATGAACTGCGAGCCCTTGCTCATCTCGCGAACCATCTCGTTGTAGCGGCTGACGTTGGCCTCATCGAGCGGCGCATCGACTTCGTCGAGCAGACAGAACGGCGTCGGCTTGATCAGGAAGATGGCGAAGATCAACGCCACGGCCGTCAGCGCCTTCTCACCACCCGAGAACAGGTTGACGCTCTGCAGCTTCTTGCCCGGGGGCTGCGCGAGGATCTCGACGCCCGGCTCTTC
>JBKJSE010000142.1:0-4042 GCA_046595925.1 Archangium sp.
CTCCATGCAGATGTAGTAGCAGCCGTCGGCCAGACCCAGATCGCTGATCTGCACGATGTTGGAGTGCGTCAACGACGCCGCCAGCCGCGCCTCGTCGAGGAACATGCTGACGAAGTCAGAGGCCGCCGAGAGATGCGGCAGCATGCGCTTGATCACCACGTTCTTCTCGAAGCCCTCCACGCCGAGCTGCTTGGCGAGGAAGATCTCGGCCATGCCGCCTTCAGCCAGCTTCTTGATGAGGAAGTACTTGCCGTAGGACTTGACCGGCATGTCGCCGATGCCCATGCGGGGCTCGGGGCTGCTCGGGCGCGGATCGTCGAGGTTGCTCAACGGGCCCTCACGGATCGTACGGTGTAGCTCTCGGCCCCGTTGTGCAGGAGCCGGAAGACGACCCGCCCACCGGCCGCGGGGCTGACGCTGGTCTCGAAGCGCGCCTGCTCATCGAGGGTCACGCTCTTGCCGTTGATGAAGAGCTTGCTGCCCACCGGAGCGATGCCCACCGCGTTGACGGACCTTCCACCCGCGTCTCCGTTGCGCGGCGTCTTGATGGAAAGCGCAGCGACGGCGTTGTCGAACACCATGTGCAGCTTGTTCATTCGCCCGCCCTTGAGCTCGGCGCCCTTCGCGTCGAGGGGCGTCACCGACCAGAGGTACTTCCCCTCGAGCAACGTGTTCTCCGTCAGCGCGACCTGGGTCTCCGTCACCGTGCGCTCCGCGACAGGGCTCGACAGCTGACCTTCCCGATACACCTTCACGCCGTACTTCGCGGCCACCTCGGCCTTCCCCCAGGTGAACGTAACGACGGGCGGCTTGTCCCTGTCTTGAAAGAAGATGGTGATCGTCTCCGCACCTTCGGGGACCACGTTCTTCAGGCGAGAGAGATCGACGGCGCGAGGCTCAGCGGCGAAGGTGGCGCTGCCCCGGGTGTGCTCGACGTCACCTTTGAACACCCGCCAGTACCAGGCGCCTTTGGCCGGCGCGGGCATGGTGAAGAAGTTGTCGTGCACCAGGCCGTCGCGCACCACGGTGGTGAACGCCGGATCTTGTGAGAGCTGAACGCGCCACGAGGCGTCGGTCGCGCCCTCGTCGTCCCAGGTCACCGAGACCTGCTTCAAGTTCTGGTGAAAGACGCGCAGCCCCTGCCGCGAGGGCAACACCACGCCTTCGCGGCTCGCTGCTTTCACGGCCGGCGCGCCTTTGAGAGGAACGCTGGCCGACTGACCTCCGGGCACCACGACGGCGGGCTCGCCTTCGCGCTCGATGCTCACGTCACCCGCGAGCGCCTCGACGTCGAAGCCGCTGCCGGTGCGCCGCAATGAATACTGCCCGCCGAGATCGCTCACCAGGGTCAAGCCGCCGGCCACCGCCACGCGCGTCTTCTGGTCGCGAGGCGCGGAGACCTCGAGCTCGCCCTTCTTCACGTCGAGCGAGGTGGCCTCGGTGCCTGGCCCCTTGCGCGTTTCCACGATGCCCACTTCAGCGCCCTTGAGCAGCGCGAACCGGGTCTGCGAACCCTCGGGCGCGAGGCTGATGCGCCCTTCCTTCACGCGCACCACGTCGCCTGCCTTCAAGGCGGGCAGCTTCTTCGCGTTGAGGGGGACGAACGTCTTGCCGTCTTTCGCCTTGAACTCACCCTTTCCGGTCGAGGCGATCACCGTGAGCGCGATCTCAGGCAGCTCGCGCGCCGCGCCCAGCAGGCCCTTCTTTCCCGCGCCCACCCGGGTGACCTCACCCGACTTCGAGACCAGCTCGATCTCGCCCACCTTCACCTCGACGTCGGCGGAAGAGTCGTCGACCTTCATCGAGACTTCGGCCGAGCCGATGCGCGTCAGGCCGAACGGCGTCGAGATGGTCAGCCGCACCTCTTCGTCTTCTGCACCGGGCTTCTGGGTACCGGCCGCCGCCTTGACGCGGGTGAGCACCAGGCCGCGCGCGACGTTGAGCATCACGCCCGAACCATCGAGGCCCAGCTCGTAGCGTCCTTCAGCGCCCAGCTCGACCACGCGGTCGCCTGAGAAACGCAGCTGCGCCGAGCTGTCTTCCCCCGTCTCGATGATGTCGCCGGGGAAGAGGGCTTGAGCCGCGGCGGGCCGGGGCTTGCCATCGCGCTCGAGCGTGACCGCGCCCAGCGGAGCCTCGAGGTGACCCAGGCTCTTCTTCGCTGGAGCCACAGCCACCGCGCCCGCATCGACCACGGGCGCAGGCGGTTTGGCAGGCGGATCTCCGCAGGCCGCAAAGGCTCCGAGGGCACACACCAGCAGCGCGCGACGCGAGTTCACTTCGGAGCGAGGTCCACGTTGAAGATGGCCTGATCCCCATCCCTCACGGTGACCGTCTTCGTCTGGGTGACGAAACGGACCGCCGTGATGCGCACCGTGTACTTCCCGCCGGGGATCTGCACCGAGAACGAACCGTCCTCATCGGCGGCGATGGTCTGCTTGAGCTCTTTGATTTCCAGCTGCGCGACCACAGGCTTGCCGCCGCGCGCGCTGCGCACCTGCCCACGCAACGTCGCGGGCACGCGCTTCTTCTCGGGCACCAGCGTCACCGTCAGCTCGCTCACCGTGCTTGCCACCACCGAGGCCGATTCTTCACCGGGCGTGAAGCCGGGCGCGGACACCTTCACCGACACAGGGCCCGGTGAGAGGCCGTCGATCAGCAACGCACCCGCCGCGCTCGTGGGCGTCGTCTTGCCATTGAGCTCGACGCTGGCGGCCACCGGCGCCTTCCCGTCGAAAGAGACGACCTTGATCGACAGGCCACCGAGCTTCGGCTTCTCCTTCTCGAGCACCAGCTCGACCGCCCGGTCTTCACCCGCACCGAGGCTGACCCGTGATTCGCTCGAGAGGTAGCCAGGCGACGAGGCAGCAGCGACCAGCTCGCCAGGTTCGACCTCGGCCAAAATCACCGAACCGTCGGCGCCCGTGACCACGTCGCGACGGCTCGGCCCACCCGTGATGGCCACTGGCACGCCCGCGAGCGGACCCTGTTCTCCCCGCACCACGATCTTCAACGCGCCCGTGCGTGCGGAGAGCGCCGTCTCGAGCTGGGGATCTTTCCATTGGAGATCGAGCGCCAGGCCCGCGCGCACCACGCTCTGAGAAGCAGTCAGCGGCGTCGCCGTGTCCGTCGTGGTCAGTGAATCGCTGTGCCACTGCGCTTCGGCGAGCAGGCCCCACTTGAGGAAACCAGTGCGAAAGAGCTGCACGCGAACGCCGCCGCCAGCGCCCAGGCCCTGCGAACTCACCGGGCGGCCCACGTTCGCCAACGCCAGCGGATATTCGAAGCGGCCCTCGAGCGTGACCGGCCCGAGATCCACCAGGCCGCGCGCCGCCAATAAGACGCCATGGCGCTGCACAGTAGAGAAGGACGGCGAGGTGACGGTGCCGAACACCGGCAGCTGCTGAAAGCTGTACGACGCGGCGGCTTCCAGGCGCACCGGGCCCAGTCGCACCCGCCCGGTGGGGCCCACGTGCGCGCGCACCAGGCCGCCCGAAGTCACCGTCGCGCCGTTGTCGAGCAGGCTGAAGGCCTCGCGTTGCACGCCCGCGGTCAGGCCGAGGTGGTCGCCCAGGAGAAACCAGAGCCAACCGGTCAAGGCGAGATCGTTGGGGCTGAAGCCCGAGTAGGTCAGGCCCGGGCCTGAATCGCTCTCGGTGCCGTTTCGCACGGCCACCCCGTAACGCAGACGCACCTGGGCCTGGTCGTCAGTCCACTGGGGGCGCACGGCCGAAGCCGTGACTGAGGTCTGAGCGAATGCGCCGAGGGGAATCAGCCAGACCAGCGCGCAAGCGACCACATTTCGATGCACGGCAGGGAGACTAACCCTTCCACACAGGCGGAACGAGGAAATGACCGGTGAGCCCCAGTCACGGACACACCACCCCCGTGGATTGCCACACCCCTGACACCACGGTGGTTTCTGGACTCGAAAGCGTGCACAACCGTGTACCCTCTGATAGGACCTCGCAACCGTTTGACAGGAGCACCTCCACCTCATGGCCACGCAGCTGGTGATGTACGAAGAGGAGTTCCACCGGAT
>JBKJSE010000409.1:0-5086 GCA_046595925.1 Archangium sp.
TGAAGTACATCGAGAAGGGCGAGAAGAAGGTCGAGATCGCCTACAAGGCCGCCCGCATTTATTACGACTACAACCACCTCGACGAAGCGGTGGGCCGGCTCTCGGAGATCGCCCTCAAGCACCCCGAGTACAAGTTCGAAGACGGCAGCAAGGCCGGCGAAGTCGCGGCCAACCTCGTGCTCGACTCGTACAACCTCATCGGTGACTGGCAGAAGGTCAACGACTGGGCCCGCAAGTTCTACGCGGAAGACAAGCTCGCGCAGGGCCCGTTCCGAATCGAGCTCGCGAAGCTGATCGAGCAGTCGACCTTCAAGCTCATCAACCAGCTCGAGGCGAAGAAGGACTACGCCAAGGCGGCCGAGGCCTACATGACCTTCGTGACCGAGTGGCCCAAGTCAGAGCTCGGCGAGAAGGCGTTCCACAACGGCGCGATCAACTTCTACAACGCGAAGATGATCAACAAGGCGATCGAGCTGCGGAAGCAGTTCATCGTGAAGTACCCCAAGTCGCAGTACGTGCCGGCCGACGTCTACGCGCTGGCTGAAGGCTACGAGGCGATCGCCGACTTCGAGCCCGCGGCGCAGTACTACGAGCTCTACGCGAACAACTACGAGAAGGCGCGAAGCCCCAAGAAGGGTGGCAAGGCGGCCCCGAAGAAGGGCGCCGACAAGGACAAGAAGCCCGACGTCGAGCAGGTCTGGGAAGAACAGAAGGCCCAGGACGCGCTCTTCAACGCCGGTGTCTTCCGCGAAGGCTTGAACAACTACAAGGCGGCGCTGCGCAACCGCGAGAAGTACCTCGAGCTGTGGCCCAAGTCGAAGGACGTCGAGGCGGTCGAGAAGTCGATCCTCGATCTCTACGAGAAGATGGGCGCGTGGGGCAAGGTGACCAAGGGCCTCGAGGAGTACGAGCGCAAATACGCGAAGGACGCCAACAAGGTGCTCACCGCCGAGAACCGCATCGCCGGCATCTACGAGAACAAGCAGAAGAACGCGAAGGCCGCCCGCGGCGTGTATCTGCGCATCGCCGACTACTACGAGAAGCTCGGCAAGAAGCAGCGTGACTCGCTCGAGATCAGCGCGCTCGACGGCGTGGCCAAGGCCAACTTCCTCGCCAACGAAGACGACTGGAAGAAGTACAACGCGATGAAGGTGCGCTGGACGAAGTTGCAGAACGTCGGCGAGCTCAAGAGCTCGATCCTCGCCAAGAGCAACGCGCTCCAGGAACTCCAGAAGACGTACACCAAGACGGTGGCGTTCAAGTCGGCGGACCCCGCCATCTGCGCGCTGCACAAGATCGGTCTGGCCTACGATCAGCTCGCTGAACAGCTCATCAACTTCCCCGTGCCCAAGGGCTTGCCGGAAGAGCTGCTCATCGAGATGCGGCCGCAGTTCGAGCAGCAGGCCGAGCCCATCAAGAAGAACGCCGCCGAAGCGTTCACCGCGGTGGTGACGAAGAGCCAGGAGCTCGACGTCTTCAACCCCTGCACCATCGCCGCGCTCGACATGTTGCGGAACAAGTACCGCCCCGACGCCTTCCCCAAGATGCGCGAAGACGTGATGCCGCTGAAGCAGGCGACCGAGAAGGTGCCGTCGATCGGTGGTGACGTGCTCACCTCGGTTCAGGCTGTGCCGGTGATCTCGCCGGAGAAGTCGCAGGAGCTGCGCAACAACGCGCGTGAAGTCGGTTCGCGTGACGTGGCCGACACGATGCCCGAGGTCGACCTCACGACGCCTGAACCCAAGTCGAACAAGAACGTGGCCAAGAAGGAAACGGCGCCCGCGCCGGAAGAGAAGAAGCCGGGGCCCAAAGCCCAGGATCCGAACGAAGAGCCGGGTGACCTGTGAACCGATCCCTCCTTGCAGCAGCAGTCAGTGTCGGCCTCTCGTTGAGCGGCTGTGCCACCACCTCGAGCACGGGGACTGGAGAGACCGGCAAGACCAAGGTCACCGGTCCCAAGGTTCAGCAGGTCAACGCGAACGGCGACGCGCAGGGCGAAGTGGTGCCGCAGATCTCGAGCAAGGCGAAGTTGATCTTCGACGACGCGCTCAAGAGCTACGACACCCAGAAGAAGAAGGGCCAGATCGACTACCCGGGCCTCGAGAAGCGTTTCCGCGCCGCGGCCGACGCCGATCCCAACCTGGCCGAGGCGACCTACAACCTGGGCGTGCTGGCTGATCGCCAGGGCAAGACCAAAGAAGCGGTCGCGCTCTACAAGCAGGCCCTCGAGAAGAAGCCGACGTTGCGCCAGGCGGCCGAGAACCTCGGGGTCATCGCGCAGAACAACGGCGATGAAGCGGGCGCGACGCGCATCTACACGGACATCCTGAACAACTACCCCGATGACGCCGGCAGCCGCGCGCGTCTGGCCGAGATGAGCCGCCGTAAGGGCGACCTCGACCGGGCGATCGAGCTGTCACGTGAGGCGCTGTTCCGCGACCCGAAGACGCTGCAGGCCTACAAGACGATGATGCAGGTCTATTACGAGCAGAAGCAGTTCTCCCTCGCGCGGTTGATCGCGCTGCGGGCGAGCAAGCTCGATGACGCTGATCCCGAGATCTTCTACACGCTGGGGCTCATCAACCTGGCCGAGAAGGACCCCGTGAAGGCGCGCGCGCAGTTCAAGCGGGCGGTCGAGGCGCAGAAGAACTTCCTGCCCGCGCACTACCAGCTCTGCCAGATGGCCTTCGAGAAGGAGGACTACCAGGGCGCCGAGGAGCACCTGCGCGCGATCCTGCAGAGCAACGGCAAGAACACCGACGCGCTGCTGAACCTGGGCGTGGCCTACAAGGGCATGGGCCAGCTCGACAAGGCGATGGCCACCTACGACGAGGTGCAGAAGCTCAACGCCGAGATGCCTGAGCTGTACCTGAACCGCGGCATCATCATCGCCATCAAGGGCGACCCCGATAAGGCGATCACGCTCTTCAAGACGTACATCGCGCGCAAGGGCGAGGCCGGCCTGGGCATGGATCACCCGGTCCACAAGCTGATCGAAGAGCAGGAGGCGGTGCTCAAGCAGCGTGAAGAGGACAAGCGCATCGCTGCCGAGGCCGCGAAGATGGAAGAAGAGATGAAGAAGGTGGAGGCCGCCGCGGCTGAAGAAGAGCGCAAGAAGAAGGAGGAGGAGTTCCAGAAGACGAAGCAGGACGCGAAGAATCCTCCCGCGAAGACCGACGCGAAGGGTGGGGCGGCTGCACCGGTTGCTGCGCCTCCTCCCGAGAAGAAGGAAGAGGCGAAGAAGCCAGCTCCCGCGCCGGCACCCGCACCCGCTCCGGCCGCCAAGCCTGCTGCACCCGCGCCGAAGGGCGAAGAGCCGGAAGACGGCCTGTAAGTTCGAAGTGCGATCCCCTCTCCCTTCGGGAGACTGTTGAAGAAGGTCCCCCACCGTTCCCCCCGAGCAGAGTCGAGGGGTCACCAGCAGCGCGAAGCAGAGGTAATCCCTCGACTCCGCTCGGGATGAACGGTGTGGGCTCGCGATTTCATCAACCCCGCGAGCTGCGTCGTAGCCTTCTTCAACATCCTCTCCCGGAGAGGGTCGGGGTGAGGGCCAAAGCTCACGCGCAAGAAAGTCCTTTCAAAGCCCCGAGGTCGACGATCTCGATCTCGCCGTACGCCACCTTGATCAACCCACGCGCCTCGAGCTCCTTGAGCGCCTGATTGGTCGACTGCCGCGATGAAGACACCATCGCCGCCAGAGTCTCCTGGCTCACCTTCACCACCCGCGCCGAACGATCACTCCACTCGCCGTAGCCTTCCGCCATCAGCACCAGCCGCCGGGCGACGCGAGGCAGCAGCGGCAACAACGCCATGTCCTCCATCATCATGAAGGCGAGGCGAAGCTTGGCGGTGACCAGCAGCCCCAGATCACGCCACCAGGCCGGCTGCTCGGAGAGCATCGCGTCGAGTGCAACCGAGCTCACGTGCAGCACCGTCGACTCGACCGCGGCGACCGCGTCGTGCGTACGCGCGAGCCCATCGAACACCGAGATCTCCCCGAACCACTGAGGCGGCTCGACGACCGCGAGCACCGCTTCTTTGCCCGCCGCGGAAAGCCCCGCGATGCGAATGCTCCCGCTGATCGCCGCATAGAGCCCATCTGGGGCATCACCACGCGAGAACAACCGCACCTCTGCCGGCACCTGACGCATCACGCCAACATCGAGCAGCCGGTCCTGAAAGGTCGGCTCAAGGCCCTGAAACCACCGCCCAGCCAACAACAACTCCCTGAATTCACGACCAGATTTGGGCATGGCAAACGAAGTGTCGGGCGGCCGACAGTGTTGAATCTCGAACGAGAGCAGAGTCTCGCATATGAACGCCACCGTGAACCCGACTGCTTTGACTGCTCAGCTCAGCAAGTACGCGGCTTACCACCGTGACCCGCGCAACATCTCCACGCACTACATCGGCGTTCCGATGATCGTGCTCGCGGTGACGTCATTCCTCTCGCGGCCTGGCTTCGAGCTGATGGGCCTCACGCTCGCGCCGGTCTGGTTCGTCATTCCGGCGGCGGCGGCCTTCTACTTCCGGCTCGACCTCCGCTTCGGACTGGTGATGACCGCGCAGCTCATTCTCTGCGGCTTCATCTCGTCCTTCATCACCGCACAGAGCACGCTGGTGTGGCTCATCGTTTCGGCGGGCTTGTTCATCGTCGGCTGGGTGATCCAGTTCATCGGCCACTACTACGAGGGGAAGAAGCCGGCGTTCGTCGACGACCTCGTCGGCCTGCTGCTCGGGCCGTTGTTCGTGACCGCTGAAGTGGGCTTCAACCTGGGCCTGCGTCTCGAGCTCAAGAACGAGATCGAGAGCCGCGTGGGGCCGACCCGCCTGCGCACCATCGGCTCGAGCGGTTCTCCGACGTTGAGCAAGTGATTCACCACCGGGGTGGCCGAGAACCCACCGGTCCTCCCGAGCAGGGGACCAGCGTCGCTGGCGATTTCAACCGAAAGAACACGCCGGCGATTTCGTCCGAAGGAACAGACCCACCGTTCGCATCGAGCGCAGTCGAGATGCCACCTCTGCGCCGCGCGGCAGGTGACCCCTCGACTTCGCTCGGGGGGGAACGGTGCTGTTCCTTAGGAGC
>JBKJSE010000436.1:0-24442 GCA_046595925.1 Archangium sp.
TCGCTCGGGGGGAACGGTGCTGTTCCTTAGGAGCGAAGTCGAGGGGTCACCTGCCGCGCGGCGCAGAGGTGGCATCTCGACTGCGCTCGATGCGAACGGTGGGTCCCCTGCTCGGGATGCACGGTGTGCGCTTCTTATTTCGATCAACCCTGCGAGCGGAGTCGAAGGGTCACTGGGTTGCGGCTCTCCCTGCGAACTCACTGCGTGACGGTCAGCGAGTACGGCCCCATGCCCGACGCGCCGCAGCTATCGACGATCAAATAGTACGTGCCCGCCGCGAGGTTGGTCGCCGTCAGGGTGCCCGTGGAGAACGTGCAGTTGCCGCTGTCGTTCGGCTGGCACGCCACGTCCGACGTCGACGAGGTGCACGTGCTGCGCAGGTACATGATGGGCCGGTACGTCGGGCTCGCGCCGGTGCCTGTGATGGTCGCCGTGAAGGTGCCGTTGGTGGGGTGCTGAATGCGGTACACGCCGTCCGGCCCCGAGCCGCTGCCGCTGCAGGTGTTGACGGTGCCCGAGGTGTAATCAGAGGCGAGCGCGCTGGTGCTGCCCGTGGTGGTGACCGAGCCCACCGAAGAGATCAACGGCACCGTCGCACCCGAGCAGAAGTCAGACACGGTGACGGACATCGCCGACTGTGAAGCGGTGAGCGTGAACGGTCCACCCGCGCCGTAGCTGTCGACGACCAGGAAGTAGGTTCCTGCTGCGAGGTTCGCGGTGAAGGTCGTGGCCGAACCACTCGAGGTGGCCTGCGCGCACGACACGTCGGCCTGCGAAGTGCCGCAGCTCGAGAACGAGCGCACGGAGACGACCGGCCGCAACGCGCTGTTGGTGGGGGTGACGGTGACGGTCATCGTGCCGTTGGCCACCTGCGTGAAGGCGTAGACCAGGTCGTTGCCGATACCGTTCGTCCCGCAGGTGCCCAGGGCGGTGGTGTCAGGGAAGAAGGTGCTGGTGTCGCCGCTGGCCGAAGCCGACCCCGCCGAGAACGTGAGCGGAATCGCGTCTGCACAGGTCTCACCCCGCACCGGCTGCGAGAGCGTGGTGGTCAGCGTGAAGGAACCCGTCGCGTTTCCCTTGACCCAGAGCACGTAGCGACCCGCCGGCAGTGAGCCGCGGCGCAGCGTCACGTCGGTGTTCGTCGAAGTGCCCGACTGACAATCTTCCACCGTCGCCGACGTGCAATCACCCGACAGCGACTGGAGCACCAGGCGGCCCGCGAAGCCGTTGATCTGCGTCAAGGCGGCGGTGAAGTTCTGCGGCTGAGACGTAGTGAAGGCGTACGCGCGATCAGGCCCCGCTGAAGAGCAGCTCGAAGTCACCTGGTGCTCGTAGCCGTCGAGCGTACCCATCACCGTCGAAGTGGTACCGCCGAGCAGAATGTCGGTGGCGGTCTGGCACGTCTCGCCGGGCAGCAGGCGCACCTGCAGACTGTAGGCGCTGCTCCCTTCGGCCCAGAGGTAGTGCGTTCCGGCCGGCAACAGTCGCTTCCCCCTCGCCGACGAGCACCACTCTTCCGAGCTGGGCGCGTTGCAGCTGGTGCGCAGGTGGTAGGCGAGCAGGCCGTTCGCGGTGACGTCGACCCAGGTCGGCGTGGCCAATACGAAGGCGAAGATGCGCTCGCGCGAGTCGCCGCAGGAGCCCTGGCCGTCGTTGGCGTAGAGCGAGTTGTCGCCGCTGAAGGAGGCGAGGCCCGTGCTGTCGAAGGACAGCGTCGTGGGGTTGTTGCAGGTGTCGCCGGGCTGGCTCGTTCCGCCGCCGCCGCCCGTGGTGCTGCCCCCGCCGCCGCCCGTGGTGCTGCCCCCGCCACCGCCCGTGGTGCTGCCCCCGCCGCCGCCGCTGTTGTTCACGAAGGTGCAGCTGCCGGACTGGCACACCGAGCCGGTGCACGCCTGGCACGTCGCTCCGAGCACACCGCACGCCGTGGGAGAGAAGCCCGCCTGACATTCGCCGGCCGCGTCGCAACAGCCGTTACACGTCTGGAAGTTGCACTGCTTGGGCGCGGTGGGCGAGCCACAACCCAGCCACACCGACGCGACCACCAGAAGAAACCCGATTCGACTCATGGTGCGTGGACACCGGGCCCGTACTTCGAGTGCAACGATTCGAAGTTACGGTGGTGCCACCCTGAGCACCGCGTCTGCTGCGCCATCGAACCAGCGGGGTTCCACGGCCACGGTCACCAGCGAGCCACCCGCCTTCGGCGCGACCACCGAGATCTTGCACCCCGTGCGTTGCCGCGAAGCCTCGCTGGAAATCTCGCAGCGCCACGACGCGTTCGGGGTCTTTCCGGGCACCAGGCCCTTCCCCCAGGCCTCGAAGTAGATGATCTCGGCCAGCACCGCGCCGCGTTTCACCGTCGAGCCGGTCGGCTGCTTGATCATCGCGAGGCCCACGGAAGGCGCGGTGAGCACGGCTTCTCCACCACCTTCACGCGCGAGGCTGCCGAGGGGCTGCTTCGCCTTCACGCGTTGTTCTTCTTCGATGGTCCAGGTGATGACCCCGTTCGTGGCGGCCACCACCTCGCCCATCTTCACGCGGCCCCGGGCCTGCAATTCGGCGGCGATCCACTCACGGGGTTCCACTTCGGCGACGACGGTGACTTCGCCAGCGTCGACGGCGACTGCGCCTGCGACGACGGTGACTTCGCCAGCGTCGAGCTGATCAGCAGCACCGGCGTCGAGCGGCTCGATGACGGCGATGAGCGAGCCCGAATCGATGATGAGCTCTGCCACCGGTACGGAGGCGTCGGCCACCACCGGGGCGGGCGCGAAGGTCTCTGGAATCGGCTCACCACCGGGTCGCAGCGCGAAGGTGGCCGCGACGGCGAGCGCGAGCAGGGTGATGCCGGTGATGGTGAGGATCAGCGGGCGCCGACTCGGAGGAGGGGCGAGCGCTTGCGGCCGAGGCGGGAGCGTGTGCTCCGAGTTGGCCTGGCGCAGGAAGGCCGCTTCGTCGAAGAGGCTCGCGGCGACTTCGGCGCGACTGACCTGCTCGGTCGGCTGCGTCTCGCCGCTGGGCTGGGTGAACTCTTCGGCTGGTTCGGCAACAGGAACGGAGAGCTCGAACGGCGTGTGCTCCTTCGTCTCGGGCTCGTCGGCAGCGGCAGCGGCGAGGGCCTCTTTGAGCTCGAGCTCGACCGTGGGCGGCGCTGCGAAGGGTGCGACGGGTGCAACGGGTGCAATGGTGGGGATCTCCACCAGGGTGGGGGCGTCTTCGAGTTCGAGCTCGTAGAAAGAAGCGTCGTCTTCCACGTAGAAGAAGCGATAGCGCTCGAGCACCGCGGCGACCTCGGCCAGCGCGGGGTCGAGCCCGGCTTCTCCTGGGCCGGCGAGCACGACGTAATCGACCGCGGGCACCACCAACGAGTCGCCGGTCCTCGAGTCGGTGATGTGGCCCACCCCTCCGGGCACCGGTTGCAGCGCAAATCCTTTCCGGAGCTTGAGGCGGATCATGTCCTGACTGGAATCAGTGTACTCGCGGTCGAGCCACTGCCGAAGATTCGCTTCGAGGACGCAGACGAGTATCGTGTGGGCTTCGGTGAGCACGCTGGCGTTGAACCGCATCCTGCTGTGGGTGTTGATGGATCTCGAGCGACGCGAGGCGAGCGCTTGCGTGGCCATTCAGGCGGGGAAGGCTCGGCGGCTGCTCCAGATTCAGGGCGGCCAGTTGGTGGCGGCCGAGAGCAACCTCAAAGCCGAACGCATCGGGGACATGCTGGTGAGCGAGGGCCTGCTCGACCCCGTGTTACTCGAGCCGGTCGCGGCCGAGGCGGCGAGGCGCAAGACGCTGCTGGGTGAGCAGCTGGTGACCGATGGTCTCTTGTCGCGCGAAGACCTGGCCGCGGCGGTCGATCGCCAGGTGGTGTTTCGCCTGGGGGCGGCGCTGTCGATGCGCGGGGTCGTGACGGTGGATGCGCTGAGCGCAGCCCCGGCGACGTTGCGGGTTCCGTTGACCGTGGCGGTGGCGACGGCGTTCCGTTCGTGGGTCCCGCTGGCGGCGATCGAGAGCGAGTTGATGGCGTCGGCTGAAGAAGATGAACAGCCGATGGCGGTCGATGAGAGTGCTCCGGCGTTTGGTTTGCTCGAGCTGGGACCCGCTGAGCTGCGGCTCGCGAAGAAGTTGGCGCAGGGCGCGCGGCTCAATGAGCTGCTCGAGAGCGGCGCGCCGCGCGAGCCGGTGCTGCGGTTGGCCGGTGCGTTGCGCGCTGTCGGCTTGTGGCGCTGATTGAATGCACGTTCCCTGAGAGGGTTGGCCGAAATAGGAATTGAGAAACCACCGTCCCCCCCGAGCGAAGTCGAGGGGTCACCTGCCGCGCGGCAGAGGTGGCATCTCGACTGCGCTCGATGCGAACGGTGGGTCTGTTCCTTCGGACGAAATCGCCGGCGAAGCCGGTCCCCTGCTCGGGATGAACGGTGAGTTCGTGTCGTCGAAGCCTTCTTCAACACTCTCCCGAAGGGAGAGTGGACCTGCTTTTGAACTCTTTGCTCGAACCGACCTGAACCCATGCCTCGAAGAATCACTTCAGCGACCCCTCGCCCGCCTTCCATTTCGACTCCCACGGCTCCGAAGCCGGCTTCGACTTCCGCCGCCTGGGGGGTCGCCAGCAGTCGGCCTTCGAAGCGTGAGACTCCGCTCGACCGGTGGGACCGTTTGCACGCCACCGTCATCAACGTGCCTCCACGGCGCACGGCGGTCATCTCGAAGCAGGCCCGCGACATCGCGGAAAAGGTCAGCTCGGGCTCGAGCCGCATGTCGCCCCGCCTCGCTCAGGACATGCTCGACGGACTGACCGCCGCTGGTCTCGCGCAGCCGATGTGGCCGCACTTTCAGAGCATGGGCTTCGGCGAACACGAGGCCGCGACGATCGGCAATCAGCTCAAGAGCTTCGAGAGCGACCGACGTACTTCCCTCTCCGACATGGGCGGTGGCGTGGCGCGGCTCGCCGCTGAAGGCCAGCAGGTCAAGGCACTGGCCAGCGTGGTTGATGCGCTGGTGGCGGGCAAGACGCCCGACCTGAGCAAGCTCTCACCGGCGTTGGCCAGGGCGCTGACGAACTCAGCTCGCCTGGGACCTGGTGAGCAGCTCGAAGCAGCTCGATCGATGCTCGAGCTCCGAGTGGGCGCGTTCATCACCGACAGCCCGATCGATCTCGTCGATGGCGATCCCGTCGCTGCACGCACGGGACTGCTGTCGGCGCTCGCTGCCCAGACGAAGCAGGTCGCAGCCGCGGAAGACGCGGGCGATCTGCGGCTGATGAAGCACTACGGCTTCACTGCCTTTGGGCTGCTCCGCGAGCTGGCCGTGCTGGACCCCGCGGCAGCGCAGAAGGCCGGCTCTGCCTTCGCCAAGGCGCTGCACGACAGCGAAAAGCGAATTGGCGTCACAGTGCTCGACTGAACGTCCGACGCAGGGCAATGACCTGCCCGTGATGTGCCCCGACGAAGAGACCCTGCTCGAGTTCGCGGCCGGGGCGCTCCCTGCCGAACGCGCGCTCAGCGTCGAGCGTCACCTCGAGACGTGTCTCGAGTGCTGCCGCGTACTCGGAGCAGGGGCTCGTTCGCTCGACGAGCCCCTGGCGCTCGAAGCACCACCGACCGACGTCACGCCCGAGTCGGAGGGCCGCTACGAGCTGAAGCGCGAGCTGGGCGAAGGCGCGGAAGGCCGGGTCTACATCGCGTGGGATCATCACCTCGCGCGAGAGGTGGCGATCAAGGTGCCGCACCGCGACACCGTTCGTCCTCTTCGAGAAGCGCGGCTGCTGGCTCGCCTCGATCACCCCGGCATCGCCACCATCTTCGAGATCGGCCGGCGCGCTGATGGAACCCTGTACAGCGTGCACCGCTTCGTGCGCGCTGAGCGCGGTCCACGATCGCTGCGTGACGCGTTCACCAGAACCACCACCCTCGAGGAGCGGCTGCGTTTGTTGCCGCGCTTGCTCCAGGCCTGCGAGGCGATGGGTTACGCGCATGGTTGCGGCATCGTTCACCGCGATCTCAAGCCCGAGCACGTCGCGCTGGGTGACGGCGGCGAAACGGTGGTGCTCGACTGGGGCCTCGCGCTCTCGCTCGACACCCTCGATGCGCCGAGCGCGGTGGGCACCCGTGGGTATTGGAGCCCCGAGCAGGAACGCGGTGAAAAGGTCGGCCCGCAAACCGATGTGTTCGCGTTGGGCGTGATTCTCGATGAGCTGCTTTCCGTCGCGCCTGCCGAGCGGCGCCCCCGCCCCCTGGCGGCGATCGCTGAACGTGCGCGGCTGGCTGATGCCTCGCTGCGCTATCCGACGGCGTCGGCCTTCGCAGACGATCTCACCGCGTGGCTCTCGGGCGGCGAGGTGCGCGCGCATGACTACGCGTTGTCCGAACGACTCGCGCTTCGTTTTCGTCGGCATCGCCAGGCGACGGTGCTTCTCGGCGTGTTGGCCGTCGTCGCGATCGGTGCCGCTGTTCAGACCGCCCACAGTCGAACACGAACCCGTGAAGCGCTGGCGACGAGCCTCTTGCAGAAGGCCAGTCGCGCCCAGGAGCGTGGTGGGTGGGACGAAGCTGCCGAATACAGCGCGGAGGCCCGAGCGTTGGATGACTCAGAGCCTGCGCGCATGAGCCTCGCGGCGACCGCGGGCCGTTCGCGATTGAGGGGAAGGGTCACGCTTTCTTCCAATGGGCCCCTGACCGCGCTGGCGCTCACGCATGGCGCGGGCCTGCTCGCCGTTGGCGTGGACAACGGTGACATCGCGCTGCTCACGCACGGCGAACGAACGCCTTCGCGCAGACTGCAGGGTGCTCATCGGCTTCGCGTGTCTGCCCTCGCCTTCTCGCCTGATGACTCGAAGCTGTACTCGACGAGCATCGATGGCCGGCTGGTCGAATGGGAGCTCGCGACCGGCAAGGCGCGCACCCTCAGTCAGCGCGAGGCAGAGGCGAACTACGTCGTCCTCGGGCCCAAAGGCGATTGGCTTGCGACCGCTCATGAAGATGGCCGCGTCGAGGTGCGCGCGCTCCCATCAGGTGAGCTGACCGTCGCCTGGGCAGCGCATGGATCACCGGTGTACGCGTTGGCTGTCGACCCAGCGGGCGCGTGGCTGGCGACGGGTTCGTGGAACGGCGAGATCGCGCTGTGGACACCCGATGGCGCGCTTCGTTCACGCCTCGAGGGTCACGGCCGGTCGGTCAGCGCGCTGGCGACCTCGCCTGATGGAGCGCTGCTCGCCTCGACCTCTCGAGATCAGACCGTGCGCGTCTGGTCGACGCAAACCAACAGGCCCGCCCTCGTGCTCGAGGGCCACACGCAGCGGGTCGCCGACGTGGTGTGGCTCGACGATGAACATCTGCAGTCGACGGGTGATGACGGCCAGGTTCGGACGTGGGCGGTTCAGCGCGAGGGCGGCCAGGCGACAGATTGGCAGTGCATCGGTCTCGAGGATCTCGGCCAGGCCGCGGGGAACGTGGTGCGCGCGGGGGCCGACACGCTCGTCGCGGGTGAAGAAGGCGCGTTGTTTCGCCTCGCTCGCCCTCGCGTCATGGCGCTGCAGATTCCGTGGCGTGAACGCGTGAGTCATCTCGACGCGGACGATGCCGGCTTGCTGATGATCGAAACGCTCGGCTTCGTGCGGCGCGACCTGCAGACGGAAGAGGTGATCGCGCGAGAGTCGACGCCGTCGGTGCAGCCAGCACAGGTCCGACTGCTGCCCGGTGGACGGCGATTCTGGGCAGGCTATCGCGAGGCGCGCTCCGTGCTCTTCCTTCGCGACGCGCAAGGACATGATGTGGAGTTCGCGGACATGCCCCGGGTCTGGAGTCTCGAGCTCGACCCCGATCGGCGCTGGGGTGCGGCCCTCGGGGGCTCTGACACCCTGCAGCTGCGATCGATGGTTGATGGCGATGCCGGGGTCACGCTCGGTGGGCATGATTCGGACATCTTCGCTGCGGCGCTGGGCCGCACCGTGGCGGTGACTGGCAGCTACGACACCACGCTGGGGGTCTTCGCGTTGCCGTCAGGGGAGCGCTTGCTCACGCTCAAGGGGCATTGGCATGGCGTGCGCGCGGTCGATCTTTCCGCGGACGAGGCCCGGATCGCTTCGGGCAGTTGGGACAAGACCGTGAGAATCTGGAATGCCAGGACCGGTGCGACCGAGGCGGTGCTTCGTGGACATCAGAGTTCGATCACCGCGGTGAAGTTTTCCCCGAGCGGTCAACGCCTCGCCAGCGTCTCCTGGGACGGCGCGTTGGTGGTCTGGGATGTCGAGACCCATGCGCAGCTGCTGCGGCAGGAACATGTCGAGAATGGGCCCAGGACCATCGAGTGGTTTGGGGAAGAGCTGCTGCGCATCGGCGGGACGAGGATGACGCGGGTTGAGCTCGAGCCAAAGGCGAACGACGCGGAGCGAGGCGTGAGGTTCGATGGTGTCGATGCTCGGCGCGTCGATTTTGGTACGGGGCCTTTGGACTGATCTTCTGCACCTGCTTGATTCCCAACTTCAGGACTTTGATTCCTGAAATTGAGCTTCACAGCACCGCCCGCCCTGGCGTCTTCCCCCGTAAGGAGATGCACATGGGTCTATTCGTAGTGGTGTTGGTGTTCGGCCTGATGTTCGCGGCCATTGGGAAGTACCTGTTCGGCGTGCTGATCGGCGCTGCGAAGGCGTGGAACGAGAAGGTGGCGCCCGTCGCCCGGCAGGCCGGTGTGCGCATCGGGCCAGGGCTCCATGGCTTTCAGCAGCTCATCTCGGAACGGCCTGACGGGTCGGCCACGGCGTTCGTGAACAATGGCGTCGCGGCAGAGAAGAGCGTCGCGGGTCACCTGCGTGGCTACAACACGAACGCGTGGCTCACGGTGGTGACGAAGCCCTACACGAGCGGCTCGGGTCCGAGCTTTCAGGCGAGCTCAGGCCGTCCGATTCCTGAGTTCTGGTCGGAGAAGGCGAAGGAGTTGATGCAGCGCTCGGGCGGGCGCTTCGAAGTGATAAGCGGCGGGGAGCGCATCACCATCGTCACCACCGGCGTGGTCGAAGCGCCGAACGAAGTCATCGACATGCTCGAGTTGGCTCACGACCTCGCGGCGCGGTGAGCCGCAGCAACAGGCGTTCGTCGCAGCTACCTGACGCGCGGCATCGCCACGAAGGAGTTGAGCTCTTCAGCCAGGGTTGGCCCTCGTCTCGGCGTCTTGCCCGGGCAGGCCTCTTGGTTAGTCGCTTTGATCCATTGGCAGGGCGACCTCGAAGCAGGTGCCATCGGGCCCTGTGGTGAACGTCAACGTGCCGCCCATGCCTTCTGCGATGTCCTTGCAGATGGCCAGGCCCAGGCCGGTGCCCTTCCCCGGGTCTTTCGTGGTGAAGAAGGCGTCGTACATCTTCTTCTGCACGTCGATCGGAATGCCGGTGCCGTGATCTCGCACCAGGAAGGTCACGTGCGTCGCGTCGGTGACGGCGCTGATCGACAGCTTGCGACTCTTTCGCGGCAGCTCGGACATCGCGTCGAAGCCGTTCTGCATCAGGTTCAAGGCGATCTGCCCCAGCGCCGACGGGCTGCCGATCACCTCGGGCAACCGCCCGATCCCACACTCGACGTCCACGTTCTGCTTGTGGGCCCCGCGGAAGATCGTCACGGCCTCCTGCACCGCCTTGCCCGGCTCGAAACGAATGCGTTCGTCCTTCTTGCGCGCCGTGCCCTTGAGCGCCTGCACGATGGTCTCGATGCGCGAGACGCCCTCGAGCGACTCGGTGACCATCTCATCGACCTCGCTCATCGGAGACGTCGAGCGCCCTTCTCTCAGATCATCCAGATCACCCCGCAGTGAGTTCAGGTTGCTCTTCAAGAACGCCAACGGGTTGTTGATCTCATGCGCCACGCCCGCGATCAGCTGGCCGATCGTCGCCAGGCGATCCCGCTGCGTGGCGACCTCCCGGGCCCGGTTCGATTCCTGCTCCAGCGTCGCGAGATCGAGCACCGCGCCGATCGCATCTGCCAGCGCGTGACTCAGGCGCAGCAGCCCCTCTGAAGGACCCTCGCGCGTCGACAGGTACAGCACGCCCTTCGCGCTGCGCCTGCAGACCGGCATCAACACCGCGCCGAGCCCCCGTTCGTGACGGAAAGGAATGAACGCGTCACTCAACTCAGCAAGCGTGACCGGCCGGTTGTGATGCAGCGTTTCGGCGAGCAGCGACTCGGCCGGCTCATTCTTCAGCGCGACCGCGTGAGCGACCTCGTGGTCCGTCAAGCCCGACGACGCGGCACAGATGAACTCGGTGCCCATCGCATTGAGCTCGAAGAACGCCAGATGTGTAGCGCTCAAGGCCGAGTGCACCGCCTCCAACGCCCGCTGCAACGCCTGTTTTCTCGACGAGCTCGACGAGATCGCCTTCAACACCGCGCGAAGAACAGACGCCTCGGTGCGCGCCTTTTCCAGCCGCTGGCGATCCAGCACCACCAGGAAGGCGTCAGGCTTGCGGTCAGGAGAAACAGAGACCACCACCCGCTCCGCCCCCGACAGCTCGAGCCCCGACTGAATACAGGTGCGCGTCGTTCGACACGCCTCGAGGAGCCGGCCGATCAACTGCTCGATGCGCAGCCCCGCCCCGGAGGCCAGCAAGGTCTCAGTCTGGTCGTTCCACTGCAGCGCCTCGCCGCTCTCATTGACCCACAACATCCCCACCGGCAGCTCATCGATGAGCGAACGGAAGCCGTCGTCGCTGACGGGGAACTCCACTCGCTGGGGCAGCAGACGGCTCATGACGAGGCCGCAACACTGCAATTCGCCCGCCTCCCTCGCCTGGGTCATCGCCCTCGGCCCTGAGTCTCGACGCACCCCTGCACCAACCGGTTGATCTCGTGCCGCGCGTCGCTGAATGACGAGAACGAGGGTGAGCCCAGACCCCGGTCACCCTCGTGGCGCGTCAGGCCACTGACCGGAAATCGTTGGGATTCTGGCGGTGGCCCGTGGGTTGCTTCTGCCCCCCTGCACACGACGGTACCCACATGAAGTGGGCCGCGGTGAGGGCGAACGATGAACCTGACGACTGGCGACTCCGGCACGACGAGCAACCTCATTCACGATGAGCGCTCTCCTCTCGTCGACTTGCTCAAGGCCTGTCAGCGCATCGCGCCGACTGACTCCAACGTGCTCCTCTGGGGCGAGACGGGCACGGGCAAAGAGGTGTTCGCCCGTCACATTCACGACAGCAGCCCTCGGGCGGGCAAGCACTTCGTGCCCGTCAACTGCGGCGCGATTCCCGAGACCCTGCTCGAGAGCGAGCTTTTCGGTCACGTGCGTGGCGCTTTCACTGGGGCGATCGCTTCCCGCAAGGGCCGCGTGGCGATGGCTGAAGGTGGCACCCTCTTCCTCGATGAGATCGGCGAGCTGCCCCTCGCGCTGCAGGTCAAGCTGCTGCGCCTGCTGCAGGAGCGCACCTACGAGCCCGTCGGCAGCGCCGAGAGCGTCACGGCGAACTTCCGCCTGATCGTCGCGACCAACCGCAACCTGGCCGCCGAAGTCGAAGCGGGCCGCTTCCGTCTCGACCTCTTCTACCGGCTGCAGGTGTGCCCGCTCGAGCTGCCCCCGCTGCGCAACCGCAAGGGCGACATCATGAAGCTGTTCATGCACTTCTGGCGGGAGCGCGGCGAGACCCGCCCTCTCGAGCCCAACGCCATCAGCGCGATCGAGGCGCACCCCTGGCCCGGCAACGTGCGTGAGCTGGAGAACCTGGTCGAGCGCCTCTCGGTGTGCACCGAAGGCTCGATCATCCGCGTGACTGATCTGCCCTCGCACATTCGAAAGGCCGCGATGAGCGGAAGCGAAGTGGTGCTCTCGATCGTGCCCGCGCTGCCCTCGCCCCCTTCCGCCCCGCTGCGTTTCCCCCTCGAGGGTGAGCCCACCTTGCCCGCCGGCTTCGAGCCGCGGCCCAGCCAGGCTGCCGAGCTTCAGTCGATCGCTCCCGAGGCGCTGATCGCCGCGGCCGGAGCGCCGAAGTTCCCCATCGACCTGCCCCACCTGCTGCGCACGGTCGAGGAGCTCTACATCAGCGCCGCGCTCGACCAGGCCGGTGGCAACCGCAAGGCGGCCGCGGATCTCCTGGGCTTGCAGCGCACCACCCTGGTCGAGAAGCTTCGCCGCCGCAGCCGCGACACGCAGGCCGCCTGACTCAAAGGTGACTACCGGGCCGAGTACCAGGCCGTCAGCGCCCAGCGCTCGGCGCGCGCTGGCAGCACCTCGTGCTCCACCACCTCTGAGCGAAACACCACGAGCCGATCCAGCGTGGGCTCCAGCTCGACGGGCGGTTCGACGTGAAGCCGCAGCTGCCCACCGTGCTCCGGCACCCAGCCGGGGTTCAGGTAGACGATCGCGGTGATGCGGCGGTTGTCCTGCCCCGGAAACGCGTCTCGATGCCGGGCGTAGTGTGCGCCGGGCCCGTAATGCGCGAGCTGCAGGTCGAACGTCCTGAGCCCCAGCCAGGCCCCTTCATTGAGCTCCTGCATCAACTGCTCGAAGCACCCGAGGGCCAGGCCCAGCGCGCCGCTGGTCTGGTCCTTCGTCAGAAAGGCCAGCTCGTCGCTGCGCACCGTCGGGTCGATTTCGTGACCGCGCCGAATTCCCGCTCGCCGCAGGGGAATGGTGCGCGCCTCGATGAAGACGCGCAGCGCCCCTTCAGGCCCCAGGAACGAAGGCCGGGTGAAGAACCCCTGCGTCCCCAACTGCTCCACTTCGCTGGCCGTGAGCGTCTTCGTCATCTGCCCAACGTGTCGATGAGTGAGTCAGCCATGGCCCTGCTCAGACAGTCTCAGAAGGTCGCCCCGTCGATCACGAAGCGGTAGCGCACGTCGTTCTTCACCATGCGCTCGTAGGCCACGTTGGTCTTCTCCGCGGGGATCACTTCCACGTCGGCGACGATGTTCTTCTCTGCGCAGAACTCGAGCATCGCTTGCGTCTCCTTGATGCCACCGATGCTCGAGCCCGCCAGCCGGCGGTTGCCACCGATGAGCGAGAACGGGTGCAGCTCGAGCTTCGGAGGAACACCCACCACCACCATCGCCCCGTACGGCCGCAGCAACCCCAGATACGAGTTCATGTCGTGCTCAACCGAGATCGTATCGATGAGCAGGTCGAACTTGCCGGCCAGCGTCTTGAAGGTCGACCGCTCGCTGGTCAGCGCAAACGAGGTCGCGCCCAGCCGCTTCGCGTCGGCTTCTTTCGAGCGCGAGGTGCTCAGCATGGTGACCTCTGCGCCCATCGCAGCGGCCAACTTCACCGCCATGTGACCCAGGCCACCCAGGCCGACCACGCCGACCCGATCGCCCTCCTTGCAGTTCCACTGACGCAGCGGCGAGTACGTGGTGATGCCCGCGCACAGCAACGGCGCGACACCGCTCAGGTCCAGCCCGGCGGGGATCTTGAGGACGAAGTGTTCCGTCACCACCACCTGCTTCGAGTAGCCGCCGAACGTCGGCGTCTTCCGATCCATCTCGGTGGAGTTGTAGGTGAACGCGGGCGTCTTCTCGCAGAACTGCTCATCACCCTGCGTGCACGGAGCGCACGTACGGCACGAGTCGACCATGCAGCCGACGCCCGCCAGGTCGCCGACCGCGAGCTTCTTCACGTTCGCGCCGACCGCGGTCACCCGACCGACGATCTCGTGACCCGGCACCATGGGGAACTTCGAGTTGCCCCACTCCCCGCGCGCCTGGTGGATGTCGGAATGGCAGATGCCCGAGAAGAGGATCTCGATCTGCACGTCGAGCGGCCCCACCTCGCGGCGGTCGATCTCGAAAGAGGTGATCTGCTGGTCTGCGGCCCTGGTGCCCCACGCGCGAGTCTTCATGGCGGCGCAAGCTAACCGAAGACTTCGCAGATGCTCTGAAACCGACACAGAACGGCCCTTTGAGCGCGCATGACGCGCAGCTCTGATCGCTTCACCCGCCGGTTTCGAGGCGCTGTCGGTGGTACCGGGTCGTCAGCGCGATGACGTGGGTCAAGGGCTTGACGCGGCGAAAGACCACGCAAGGCATCAGCATCGCTCGAAAAGCAAAGCTGGTGCGGCGCTTGCTCAACCGCCGCACAGACCGTGGGAGCACGCTGAACTTGGACGATCAGGCAGATGGACTTCGTGAAGTGATGAAGGACCAGCGGCCCTCGAAGCGGCCCCTGCGCGTCATCGGCATCACCAGCGGCAAGGGCGGCGTGGGCAAGACCAACGTGGCGGTCAACCTCGCGGTGATCGCGGCGAAGCAGGGTCAGCGCGTGTTGATCATCGACGGCGACCTGGGCCTCGCGAACGTCGAGATCCTCTACGGCCTGCGCCCCCAGCATCACCTCGGGCACCTGCTGCAAGGCGACGTGTCGGCGCGAGACGTGCTCGCCACCGCGTCGAGTGGCGTGAAGGTGTTGCCCGCGGGAAACGGCTTGCAGCACCTCACCCGGCTCGATGACGCTCAGCGCCTGCGGCTGGTCAGCTCGCTGGAAGAGCTCGAGGAAGACTTCGACGTGGTGCTGATCGACTCAGGCGCGGGCCTTGGCGACAACGTTCTGTTCTTCATGGGCGCAGCGCAGGAAGTGCTGCTCGTGGTCAGCCCCGAGCCGACCTCGCTCAGCGATGCCTACGCGACCATCAAGGTGCTCTGCCAGGACGCGGGCGTTCGCTCCTTCGACGTGGTGGTGAACCAGGCCGGCAACGAGGCCCAGGCGCGCGGCATCTTCCAGAAGCTGACCGCCGTCGCCGGGCGCTTTCTCGACGCGAAGGTGCGCTGGCTGGGTTGGGTGCCGCGTGACGAGAACGTGCACCGCGCGGTGATGGCGCAGCGCCCGCTGGTCGAGCTCTTCCCCGCTTCGCCGGCCACCCGCGCCCTCAAGGGCGTGGCCGACGCGCTGTTCGACGAGCCTCCTCCTGCGCAGCTCTCGGGGGGCCTCAAGTTCCTCTGGGGGCGCCTGCTGCGCGACTCCAATGCGGCCTGACCTGCTCCATCGCACAGCGCCGGGTGACGGGCCCCAGTTCGTGTAGAAGCAGCCTCTCGCCCCAACGCTCTGGCCGCTTCGCGAGGCGAGGGAGACACACATGCGCCTGATCCTTCTCGCTCTCTTCCTCTCCGCCTGCGAAGTCCCCACCCCGCCCGTGCAAGACGCGGGAACCGCAGTCGAAGTCGACGCAGGCGAAGTCGACGCCGGCCACAAAGCCGACGCCTGCGCGGCCACCTTCGGGGCCGTCTTCACCAACGCCTTCGGCCGAGCCGACGGCACCGTGACCGCAGTCATCCCCCCGAACTGGGAATGCCCGCTGAAGAACGACGATCACCTCGTCATCCAGGTCTCCATCGACGGCGGCATTCAACGCCTCGTCGTCAACCTCGCCTCGAGCTTCGGAGATCCCAACCTGCGCGTGCGTTCGATGACCGCGCCCCTGCCGGCCCCCGCGTGGGAAGAGGGCTGGCACCCGGGCCTCACGCTCGACTACCCGTCGATGGGTCTGCACAGCGACGCCGGCTGGGAACCACTGACCCTCGATCAGGTCGCGACCCGCGTCTACGACGCCATTCCTCTGGGCGCGCCGATCTCGGTCTACTCGACGAGCAGCGGGGGCAATTACGCCGCGAGCGCCCACCTCATCCACCGCAACGGGCGCATGAACGACGGAGCGATCGTCATCGATCCCCGGGGGGCCGCGCCCACCTGGCTCTTCTTCCACTTCGCCAACCAGACCTTCTGAACCGTCACTTCGCCTTGTCGAGGCGCAGGTACAACGGGTTGAGCTGCGGGTGGGGAATGCGCTCGGCGTAACACTCCTCACCGAGCTCGAAGAGCACGCCATCGAGCTCAGCCTCGGCGGCCTTCACGTCTTCTTCTTTCGCGGCGATCGCGGCATCGAGTTCTTTCATGCGCGCCTTATGCTCGTGCTCGCGCTCTTCGAACTCGTCTTCCATCATGAGGATGCGGGCGTGCGCGAGAATGCCCTGCGCGCCCTGCTGACCTGAACGCGGCGTGAGCACCTGTTTGAACTCCCACTCGAGCTCTTCGATGCTGCGCTGCTCGCGCATGATGTGGAGCCGCGACTTCTTCAGGTTCTCACGCGACAGGTTGATCTTCTTGACGTCGTGGCCTTCGCGCAGCTCCATTTCCTTGTGGGAGACCTCGGCGCGCTTGAGCGAGTCGCGCTGATAGCGAAACGCGGCCTTCATCGACGACAGGCGCTTCTTGATGTCGCGCGAACGACCTTCGACACCGAGCACCGCGCCGCGCCACTTCGTGACGATGGCCTTCTGCTCGACCTTCTCGGCATCCTGCGCGTCCTGAAAGTCCTGCCAGGCGGCATCTTCCTGGTTCAGCTCTTCTTCGATGCCTTCCATCGCCTCGCGAAGGGCGAGCACTTCGTCTTCCTGGGCAAAGACGTGCTCCATCGTCCTCGGCGGGTTCTTCGCCTCGGCGAGATGCTCGCGTGCGAGGTCACCCAGCTGGAAAACGAGCTCGTCGTACGACTCCTTGGCCATAGGCCCGGGAATCTACCGGAGCGGGCGAACCGGTCACCACGAAAGCCGCGCGCGGGCTGCCATCGCCGCCAGCACCACGAGCATCGGGGCCCAGCGAGCCACCTTCAGCAGCCGGGGTCTCCGCTGCGCCATCACCCCCACCGCGAGGGCCACGGGGCTCGCGAACCCGAGCACCAGCAGCGTTCCCGCAGCCAGGCCCACGCTGCCCGACCACCCGCCGCCTCCTTCCCGCGCGCCGATCGCCGCCCCGAGCAGCACCGGCACGATCATCGGTGGAACTTTCCACGCTGACGCCGCGGCGATCAGCAACAGGAGCACGGTCGGAGGCCACCAATCGAGGGGCGCAAAGCTGCCTGCTGCGACGGCCACCAGCACGAGCCCCGAAGCGACCAGCCCCTTGCGCCACGCGCCGAGCGCCAGCATCACCGCGAAGAGCGCCGCGAGCACTTCGGCAGACAGGCCCTTCTGAAGGCCCTGGCCCAGCGCGCGCCGGTACGCCCCCGCATCCCAACTGCCTTTGGCCGGCGGTCGAGGCACCGGAATGGTGGTCAGCGACCCCTGGGCGAAACCACGCCCCTGCCCTTCACCATCGAGCTGGCTGCCGAGCACCACCCGGTAGTTCGCCGGGAGCACCCGAAGGATCTTGAAGTCCTGCCGCAGCGCACCCTCGTCGCAGCGCAGCTCGGCCTGGAGCTCCACGAAGCCCTCGCGCAGCAGGGCGCTCGTCTCGAGCAACGCGCAGGCTTGACCGGCGGCGGTCAGCGCCGCCTCGTCCCAGAAGCCGGCCCTGAGCGCCTTCTTCTTCGCGTCGAGATCGCCCTGGGAAAGCAGCCCGTCGCCGTCGGCGTCGAGGGGCGCCAGAAAGGCCAGGCTGGCCCCGGTCAGGGTCACGCTCTCTTCGAGCAGCTCTGCCCTGGGGCCCTGCTTGACCAGCACGTAGATGACGTCGGCGTCGTGGGCCTGGGCGGCCAGGCCGCGCAGCAGCACCAGGAGGATGACGAGCCCACGCATGCCTCACCGTGTCCCGCGCTTCCGCTCCTTTCAAGCGTGGTGTGATTGCGCTATTCGCCAAAGCGCGATGCGCGTGGGGGTCACAGGGGTTTCTTCGGATCTCGGCCGGGGGCTGCTGCCTCGCCTCGAGGCCGATCCGCTCGTCGACAGCATCGTGGTGTTCGATGTCGCTCACCCGTCTGCGTTGACGAAGAAGTGCAGCTTCGTGCGCGTCGATCTCACCCGACCCGGCATGGAAGCGGCGCTCACCCGCGCCTTCGAGGAGCAGCGGCTCGACGCGCTCTTCCACCTGGCCTTCGTGAACTCGCGCGTGCACGGCGCGGCGTTCGCGCACGAGCTCGAGGTGATTGGTTCGATGCACGTGCTCGCCGCGGCGCAGGAGACCGGGTTGCAGCGGCTGATCATTCCGTCGCTCACGGCGCTTTATGGCGCGCGCCCTGATGGACCGGCGGTGTGCACGGAAGATCATCCCCTCGAAGGTACGGGTGTCCGGTTCGTGACTGATCGGGTCGAGGTCGAGCATCAGATCGAGAAGTTCGCTGCGCGCAACCCCGATGTGCACGTGGTGGTGCTGCGCTTCGCGCCGATCGTGGGCCAGACCGCCGACAATCCGTTCACGCGATTGCTGCGCGCGGGCTTCGTTCCCACCATTCTTGGGTTCGACCCGGTGTGGCAGGTGGTGCATGAAGATGACGCGGTGACGGCGCTGCACCTGGCCCTGTCGACGAAGGCGGAAGGTTGTTTCAACGTGGTGGGCGACACGGCGGCGCCGTTCTCGACCATCGTGCGGTTGGCCGGCGCCCAGACGGTTCCGTTGCCGGGGCCGCTGCTCCGGGCGACGATTCTGGCGCTGGAGACCGCGGGCATGGCGTCGGTGCCCGTGCCGTTGCTGGCGTTCTTGCGGTACAGCTGGATCGCAGACGGTCAGCGCGCTCGAAAGCAGCTCGGCTACGAGCCGCGAGTTCCGTTTCTGGAAGCGATGGCTTCGATGCGCGAGAGGAGAACCTGATCATGGCCGCTCGCAAACCCACGGCGCCGAAGAAGAAGGTGGCGAAGAAGAAGCCGGCGCTGCCCAAGGTGTTGGGGAACGACCCGTTTGCGCGCGGTGCTGCGGTGCGCGAGATCGCGGCGAGCGCGCCGTCGTCGGCGCCGCCACGTGAGCCGCTGCCCGTGACGCCGGAGTTGGTGCAAGCGAAGAAGAAGACACCAGTCGCGCCAAAAGCAACTGCACCCAAAGTCTCCCTCTCCCCCGCGGGGGAGAGGGTCAGGGAGAGGGCTGGCGCCGTCAATCCACAGCCTCATGCGGCCTCGCCGTCAATTGTCGTCGATCCCCGGCCGCACGCCGATGCGCCGACCGCGAAGACGATCTCAGGTCCCACGGCCCACGCCGCTTCGCCCTCGGTCGTCGTCGATCCCCTCCCGCACGCTGGTGCGCCGACCGCGCAGACGATCAGCGGACCGACTCCGCACGCCGCTTCTCCTTCAGTCGTCGTCGATCCCCGCCCGCACGCGGGCGCGCCCACCGCGACGACGATCCGCGGGCCGACTGCTCACGCTGCTTCTCCGTCAGTCGTCGTCGACCCGCGGCCTCACGCCGGCACTCCCACCGCAACGACGATCAGCGGGCCGACTTCGCACGCGGCCTCGCCTTCAGTCGTCGTCGATCCGCGTCCGCACGCCGGCGCTCCCACGGCGACGACGATCGGCGGACCGACTTCACACGCGGCCTCACCGTCGGTCGTCGAGAGTGCACCAAGCGCCCTCACCCCCGCGGGGGAGAGGGAGAGCGTTGGATCCACTCTCGCGCCCACGCCCACCATCACCGACGCCTTCAAGGGCCTGGTGAACGCCGCCCGCGTCGCCGCCGGAATCGCCAGCCGCGGTTCGTCAGTCGACCGCTGGGGCAAAGACGCCGCCCTCTCGACCTCTCTGCGCCCGCTCGCTGAGCTCCTCTACGACAAGTACTGGCGCGTTCGCGTCGAGGGCGCCGAACAACTTCCCACCGGCCCCTGCATCATCGTCGCGAATCACGCAGGCGCGCTGCCCCTCGACGGCCCGGTGCTCCACCTGGCGCTGCGTCGGGAACGCCCCGACCTCGAAGAATCTCGCTGGCTGCTCGAAGACCAGATCTTCCACGCACCCTTCGTGGGAGTCCTGGCCAACCGTCTGGGCGCCGTCCGCGCCAACCCCGAGAACGCGCTGCGCCTGCTCGAAGAACGCCGCCCGGTGATCGTCTTTCCGGAAGGCTTCCACGGCCTCTCGAAGCCCTTCTCCGAGCGCTACCAGCTCAAGCGTTTCGGCCGCGGCGGCTACCTCAAGATCGCGCTGAAGGCCGGTGTGCCCATCATCCCCGCGGCGATCGTCGGCGGTGAAGAGTCGATGCCGCTGCTCGGCAAGCTCCCCGGGGGGCTCTTCGGAGTGCAGTACCTCCCCATCACGCTCCCACCGCTGCCGGCCCGTTGGCACATTCGCTTCGCGGCACCGATCTCACTGGAAGGCGCGCCTCGCGAACCCGAGCACGATCTGGCCTGGGTCGAGCGGAAGAACCTCGCCGTCAGAGATCAAGTCGAAGCGATGCTGCTCGACATGCTCCACCACCGCGACCGCGTCTTCTGAATCTCGCTCGCCCTCGCCCTTCGGGAGCGGGTCGGGGTGAGGGTCTAAACGACCACGCGATTCCGCCCGCCGGTCTTCGCCTCGTACAGCTTCTCGTCAGCCCGGCGAATCAGCTCATTCGGGTTCTCGTTCTTCTTCTGCAGCGTCGCCACGCCCGCCGACATGGTGACCACGATGTGTTCACCATCGAACTGAAAGCTGTGCTTCTCGATCAGCTTGCGTGCCTTTTCGGCCAACAGCATCGCGCCCTTCTGATCCACCTCGGGCAGCAACAACGCGAACTCCTCGCCACCGAACCGCGCGAACACGTCTTCCCTCCGAGTGCGCGCACGCACCGTCAGCGCGAGCTCCTTGAGCACCGCATCACCCGCCAGGTGCCCATACGTGTCGTTGATCTTCTTGAAGTGATCGATGTCGAGCAGCACCAGCGACAGCGGCCGCGTGTAGCGCCGTGATCTCGACAGCTCGCGCTCGATCGCATCTTCGAAGTACCGCCGATTGAAGACCTGGGTGAGGCCATCGACCGTGGTCATCCGGTAGATCTCGTCGTGGTACGCCGCCTCGATGTTGTTCGACGCGATGAACTTGAAGATCGTTCGACCGATCTTCACCAGGTCGCCATTGCGCAGGCGCAGCGAGTCTTCGATGTGCTCGTCGTTGACGATGGTGCCGTTGGTCGAGCCCATGTCTTCGATGGTGATGCGGGTGCCGTCGACCCTGATCTTCGCGTGGTTACGGCTGACCGAGTCTTGATCGACCTGAATGTCGGCCTTCGAGGTCCGCCCGATCAACGTCACTTCGGAGACCAGGTCGAACTTCCGCCCCAGATCTTCACCGTGAATGAGCACCAGGGCCGCAGCCCGGCTCACCGCTCTCTCCGAGATCTTCGAGATGACCGTAATGGCGGTGGTGTGCTTGCGAGGCATCGGGGGTCGCAGTCGAGGCTAGCACCCCCAACTTGAAAGGAGGGCAGGCCTCAACAAAACGGGGCCCCTCCCGTGAAGGAGGAGCCCCGCTCTTGAGCACTTCAAACCAGACTTACTGAATGGTCGCGGTCAGCGTGCTCGCCACCGCCGGCGCGATCGCCGTGGTGCCGTCCGTCTTGAGCAGCTCAGCGCGGATCACGATGCCAGCGCCCGTGCAGGCCATCGGGAGCGCGTGCTGCACTTCGCCGCTGCCCGCCATGGGCGACTCGGTGTTGAGCACCACGTCGGCGCAGCCCGTGCCGCCGGTGAACGTGAGGCGAACCACGCCGTCGTTCGTGCCGGGCGTGTTGCCGATGCTGAAGCCAGCGACCGTGACGACGATCGTCGAGCCACGCGTGATGGTGGCCGGGTTGGTCGCAGGCGTCTTGAAGCCGATGGTCGGCTTGCCATAGTTGAGGAACGAGAACGCGGTGAGGAAGTCGGTCGTGCGATCCGCGTTCGTGTCGTTCAGCTCGACGTAGTCGGTGAACGTGACCGGCGTGCTGGGCAGGTTGAGCGGGTCCTTGACCATGCGGAACGCCTGGACCAGCAGGTCCGAGCGCGCGCCCGTGGCGCTGTTGCCGTTGGTGAACAAGCGATCACGGAAGGCGCCCGCGCTGGGCACCGGGGGCACCGTGAAGCGCGTGTCGGCTGCGTCGACCAGGACGTCCCAGCGGGTCTCGATGCCGTCCGCGAACGAGACGCGCACGACGTTGACGCCCGCGATGGCGCCCATGCCCGTGCCGATGCGGAAGCTGCGGGCCGGAACAGCGCCGTCCTGCATGCCTGAGTAGTTGAAGCGAGCCCCCTCGGGGAACACCGGGAAGACCTGGGCCGAGATGTCGATCGGCGTGACGCCGGTCGGGTCGAACACCAGCTTGTTTCCCGGCAGACGGGGGAACAGCGCCGAAGCGCCGATACCCGCCGACGCGTCAGTCAGCGCCTTGGCCGAGATCGCCGCGATCAGCAGGCCGTAGTGCGAGCCCTCGAGACCGTGGTGCGTGGGCGCCATGCGAACGCCGACCTGGCCAGCCTGCAGAGGCTCGAGCCGGTCGATCTGACCGTCGACCGGCATGGTGTTCACGCCGACGCCGATACCGAGCGGAACGACGCCACGGCCGACTGCACTCGCACCACCGATGATCGCCACGCCGTCGACGAACGTGCCCTTGAAGCTGGGCAGCTGCGGCATCTTGACCACGAAGTTGAACGCGAGGGGAATCTGCGTGAAGTTGTGGTTCGCCGTCGTGTACGCGTCCTGGTTGCTGAAGTCGGGGCTCCCGGCATCAGCGCCCGGGGTGTCGCGCAGCGTGAACTGCACGTCGCGCACGACCGACGAGTTGAACTTCTTGAAGATGGGCACGATGCGGCCCAGCAGCTGGCCGATGTTGATGTTGTCGAGGCCACCCGCGACCGCGTCGATGGGCAGATCGCCCAGCGGCACGTCACCGGCCAGCGCCCACGCAGTGCGCGTGCCGCAGGTACCGGCAGAGATCTTCGCCTCGTCAGGCTGACCCATGTCGTTGAGGCAGGTGCCGTTGAGGCCCTGACCGGCGATCTTGTCCTTGATCGGCTGATCGCCGAAGCCCAGGAAAGCGCCCGCGGGAATCGGCACGTCCTGCTGGTTGATGGCCGAGCCGATCACGATGTCGGTCGGCACGGACGGACCGAGCAGCGCGGTGACGTTCAGGTTCGTGATGCTACCGGCCAGCGACATACCGGCGAGGCCCGCGTGTACGTTCGAGGTCATGGGGACGTTGGTGAACGTGCCCTTGTAGCCGCCGTACTTGTCCAGCGAGTTACGGCGCAGCGCGAACGAGAGGAAGTTCGAGGTGCCCGCGTAGTTCGCCACGGTGACGTAGCTGAACTCGCGGTGGAACACGGTGACGCTGTAGGGGGCGACCGCGCCGACCAGCGTGGCGTAGCCGTTCGCGTCGGTCTCGACGGTATCGGCCCCGGTCTGGGGAATGACGACGCCCGCTGAGGTCGAGAGCATCACGCGCGCGCCGGCGACCGGGCGACCCGAGAGCTCGTCGATGACGGAGATCGCGGAAGAGCCGGCGGTCGGGTTCGCGAGGACGATCGCCTTGGCGAAGCAGCTGGTGCCGCCGATGGTGGCCTTGACGGAGTTGACGGCGGTGGTGACCGACGCGTTGCCCGCGGTGAAGTCAGCGTAGGCGCCGGTGGCCGTGCCGGTCAGCGTGAGCGCCGTACCTTCGGCGGCGAACGTCGCGCCTTCCTTGATGACGACCGGGTTGTTCTGCGCGTCCCACGCGGAGACCCAGAAGCGCGCCTTGCTGCCCTGCTTGAAGACGGCGAAGTCGGGCGAGACCTGGCACTTGGTGACGGTGGTGGCGACCGGAGCGGCCACGCACGCGCCGCTGCGGCACACGAGGGTTCCGCAATCAGAGTCAGCCGAACACAGCGAGCCGACACACTTGCCTTCGTCACACTGGCAGCCGAGCGAGCCGGTGCAGAAGTCGAGGGCGTACTGCGTGGGGCGGGTGCCGCTGTTCACGCTGGCAGGGTTGCACTGCGCGGCAGAGCGACACGACGGCTCACACTGCGAGGTGACCGTGTTGCAGAAGAAGTACTGGGGATCTGGACAGTCGCTGTCTTCGACACAGTCCGTCGAGGCGGTGCCGCCACCAGTGGGGCCCCCGTCAGGCTTGGGGGCGGGCGGGCACGCGGTCAAACTGAACGCCAAAAAGGCGAGGGCCGCCCATAGCGTTTTGCGAGTCACTTCAGTCATTCGATGCTCCTTGGTGGGGAAATGGCGGACTACGAAAGGCGGCGCACTGTCGCTTTCCGGCCGGGCAGGGTCAATCGTCCTAGCGAACGCGATGCCACATTCTTTCCGCAAGGGTTCCGCTCTGTTGCAGTGCGTCAACCACGACACGACTGTCAGGTTCGTTGATGATGGAGACCTCATGAAGTCCCTTGCCGACATGATGGGCGCTGTCCTCAAACAGACCGGCTCTGCCGCGGCCACGATGCCGATCTGGTCGCGCGTGGTGGGCGAGGTGGTGGCGAAGCACACGCGGCCTGTGCGGTGGGAAGGCAAGGCCCTCGTCATCCGTTGCGATGGCGACGCGTGGCGGCAGGCGTTGGAGCCCGAGCGCGTTTCGCTCTCGAAGAAGCTCGCGACCGCGTTGGGAGAGAAGGCCTTGACGATCATTCTGGAAGTCGCGAAGTGACGAAGCACCACGCTCCTGAGGACAGCCCCACCGGTCACCCCGAGCGAAGTCGAGGGGTCACTTTGCGCATGAGGCAGAAGTACTCCCTCGACTGCGCTCCTCAGGAACAGCACCGTTCCCCCCGAGCAAGGAACCAGCTTCGCTGGCGATTTCGACCGAAGGAACACACCGGTCCTCCCGAGCGGAG
>JBKJSE010000453.1:0-7016 GCA_046595925.1 Archangium sp.
GACCTCTTTGCCGTCACCCACGCGCGTCTTCACGTGAAGCCCGCCACCGAACGGCGCGGAGCGAACCAGCGCTTCGACCTGGCCTTTGGGTGAACGTTCGTCGAGCCAGCGCAACCAGGCGTTGGGTTTACCGTCGAGCGCCATCAGTCGCTTTCGCGGGAAGTCGATCGCCACCGCGCCTTTGCCGAGCAGGCGTTGGGGGCAGAGCGTGCCTCCGATGTTGGTCTCTCGATGCGCTTGTACGGTCTCGACGAGGCGCCACTTCGCGGTGGTGACGTTGGTGGCGAGTTGGAGAGGCAGCTCCGCGACCCGGTGGCCTTCGAAGTCGGTGGGTTCGATTTCGAGGGACTTGATGAACCAGGCCTCGAGCGTGGTTTCGGGCGCGCTCGTGTCGACGATCAGGAGGGTGGTTCTTCCCCCGATGGTGGCCTCGACCACCGGCACGCCCGCCTGGAACGTGAGGGGCACTTCCCAGGTGGCGCTGGGTGGCGGTGCGGCGGGTGTGATGGTCCTGCAGGCGCAGAGGAGAAGCAGCGGCAGCAGGCGGCACATGGCGGCCTTGTACTTCGAAATCAGGAGACCGGTGTGGGGCGCGAGGTGACGACTTCAACAGCCTCCCGAGGGGAGAGGGAGCTCGTGATTCACAGACCGTCGAGCAAGCCCATTCGATCCTTCAGGCGGAGCACCCGGCGGCAGCTCTCGTCGAGCTGTTCCTTCGCGGGGGCTTCCTTCTGGGCGAGCTCAGTGATGATGCCGATGTAGTCGATGCCCTTGTTCCAGTCGGGCGGCGCGGTGGTCAGCAGCAGATCGTTTCCGGCCATGAACGACTGCCGCAGCACGTCTTCACTGGTGCCCCCGATCGCTTCGGCCAGCAGCGCGATGGAGATGTCGTCGGTGATCGCCAGCCAGTCGTGCTCGTGCACGCGGGCCACCAGCTTCGTGCTCAGAATCGCCGGCTTGTCGTCCACCGCCGCGTAGATGACGTTGGCCAGCATCACCCCACCGAGCGCTTCTTTCGCGCGCACGAACACGCCGGCTTCCGCGAAGACGCGCTCCTGGGGCCAGTCGCTGGTGACCAGAAAGTGATCGCTGTCGCCATCGGTGTCGCCGTAGCCGGGGAAGTGTTTACCGATGGGCACCACGCCCGCCTCGAGCAGCCCGCGCGAGTAGGCCATCGCCTTCTGCACCACGATCTCCGGGTCGCCGCTGAAGCTGCGGCCATTGCGCTCCATGTGGCCCGAAGGCGCGACGTCGAGCACCGGCGCCAGGTTGAGGTTGAGCCCCACCGACTTCATCGCTTCACCCACCCGCCGGCCCCAGCGTTTGACCTCGGCGTCGTCCATCAAGGCGAGCTCACGGGCCGAGGGCATGTTGCGCAGCGCCTTCACGCTCTTCATGCGGTTCGAGGGGCCCCCTTCCATGTCGACCGAGACGAACAGAGGAATCTTCGCGCGCACGCGGGCGGCGTCGATCTTCTCCTTCGCTTTGGGGATGTTCTTGAGCGCGTTGCCGACGAAGAGAAGACCGCCGACCTCGACCGGGCCGACCCGATCGATCTGCGGGTAGGCGAGGATCAGCTGGCCTGCGCGTTCACGAGTCGAGAGCGAGGCGAGCACGCGCTCCACCCGCTCCTCGTTGACCTTGCGGCTCAGCGGCTGGGCGTTCAGCCGTTGGGTGGGAATACCCGCGTCGACGATCTCGCCAACGGGTGGGAGCGGAGTTCCTGCATCAGCAGCGAGGACGATCAAGACGACGAGCAGCGACACGTGGAACACCGTAGCAGTGGCTCACGATTCGAGTCTGCTTCGCGTTGGAGGCCCTCCCCGACCTTGCAGGCAGTCTATATGAAGCTTGATTCGTATATATTCGGCCCATGACGAAGCGCCTCATCGACATCGACGACGAACTCCTCGAGCGCGCTCGTGCCGCTGCAGGAACCGCCACCATTCGGGCGACCGTCGAGGCGGGTCTGCGGCAGCTGGCAGCGCAAACGGTGGTGGTCGAGCACATCCGCCGACTGCGACGGCCTGGCTCTCTGAACAGTGACAAGCTCACCGCCGCACGGGCCAGCCGGGTGCCGCTGAGGTGAGCGAGCCCAGGTATCTCGTCGACACGTCCGTCTTCGCGCGCATCGAGATTCCCGAGGTCGGCGACCGACTCGAGCAATTGGCGATCGCGGGTAGGGTTTGGACCTGCCGCGTGATTGATCTCGAGCTGACCTCTGCGGCCAGGCGTCGCGACGTGGCTCGCATGATCGCCGAGCGGCGGACCTTCCCGGAGGCGCAGATCACGCCAGCGGTGCTGGACCGCGCGCTGCAAGTGGCGGGGCTGATGGCCGCGAAGGGACTGCATCGCGGTGCGAAGCCCATCGATCTGATCATCGCAGCCGCAGCTGAGGCCAGGGGGCTCTCGGTGCTGCACTACGACGATGATTACGACCGCATCGCGAAGATCACTCGCCAGCCCACCGAGTGGATCGCGAAGGCGGGCACGCTCGAGCACTAACGCTTCAGTGTGAGCGGGCTCAGGGTGGTTCCGATTTGAACCAGCAACTGCCCGTCGACCTCTCGGATGCGTTCCCCGAACTGAAACTGTGCCTCTCTCGAGAAGCGGGCCAGCGCCTTGCCTTCCTTCACCTTCGCCACCAGAACGCCTTCGTCATCCTCGGTCAGGGTGGCCAGGTCGAGCCACTCGGCGGTGCGATCCGACAGGCGCAACGAGAGTCGGTCGCCCTCCGCTTCGTCCACCGCGATCACCATGAAGCCGCACTGCTCGACGGTGACGAAGCACCAGTCGTTGCCGAAGTGCAGCTGGTACCGCCCGTCGTCCATCACGCGCAGGCCGCGATTGAAGGCCTCGATGATGTTCGGGTGTTCGACCGGCTCGTCGTCGTGCCACCAGCGGCCGCGCCGATCGATGCGCAGCCCGCTGTCTTCCCTGGTGTGCCATCGCGGTGCGGGAGGAGGGGTCACCATCACCAGCCTCGCACCAGCTCGGTGTACCCCCGGAAGCCCACCGCGCCCCAGAAGTTCACCACGAGTGACAGCAGCGCCAGCGTCATGGGGAGCGGCTTCTTCCAGCTCCACCCCGCGAGCGGGATGAGCATCAGCAGGAACGGCGTGTAGTCGAGGCTGAAGCGGAACCCGAACTGCGCGTAGCCGGTGTTCTGATACGCGAGGCCCGGGATCATGCAGGCGAGCAGGGTGAGCATCACCGGAGCGGCCAGCCGCGGCGCCTCTTTCGAGCTGACCCACTGCCAGGCGCTCCACGCGATGAAGCCGATCACCAGCGCGAGCAAGAGCCACAACGCGACGGGACGCCAGCCGATGGGCGGTTCACCCGCGGGAGGCGGGAGCGGCGCGAACAGGGCCGACGCAATGAGCAGGCCCACCACCGCGCCGATCACCTGCAGCGCCCGCTTCTGTTGCGCGGCGGGCACGAAGCAGAGCACCAGCAACGGCAAGGTGAGGAACAGCGACATGCCCCACGCGTCGTAGCCGAGCATCACCGGGTTTTTGCCGAGGAAGGGCAACTTCAAGAACGCCGCGTCGAGGTTGCGCGTCAGGTAGTGCGGGCTGAAGAGCCCGAAGGTGTCGATGTCGCGATTGACGCGGTTGTTGAAGAGGAACTTGTGGCCGAACTCGGTGAGGCTGCCGAAGCGCACGAAGTTGTAGCCGGCCGCCAGCAGACCCAACGGCGCTGCACCCATCACGAAGCGGCCGAGGACCTTCAACTTCGGCCCGGGCGTCTTGAAGAACGCACGCACCTGCGCCAGCCGCCCCCCGCGCTCGGGGGCGAGCACTTCGATGAGGAAGAACAGCCCGGTGAAGAACAGCGGCGTGCGGGTGAGCACCGCCATCGACCAGAAGATGCCAGCCAACACCGGGCGCCGCGCACCGACGGCGTTGCGCAGGTAGAGGGCGGTCAGCGCGATGCCCATCACCTCGGCCGAGAACCACACCTCGCCGCGAATCGCTGCGTAGAAGAACAGGGTGCCGAAGCCGAGCAGCAGCGCGGTGAGCGCGTCGTCCATCGTGCTGGTCTGGGTGCCTTCCACTTCTTTGAGCACGCGCAGCAGCATGAAGAAGAGCGCGATGGCCAGCGCACCGACGATGACCCCGAAGCTGGTGTCGTTGAGCTGGTACCCGTTGATCGCGACGAACGGCAGCATCACCACCGCCGGAAACCAGGGGAACGAGGAGTACCAACGATCAGTCGTGAGCGGCTGGCCCTCGCAGCGCACCTTCTGGCCGCCGAGGTCGCGCACGCACGCCCAGTCCTCCAGGTTCGGGAGCACCTGGGGATCGATGTCGGACCGCCCCTCGAGGAACGCCTTGCTCTGGTAGACGAAGTGCGGCGCGGCGCTCTGGCGCCAGAAGCGCTGCGCGCTGAACGCGGCGAGCACGAAGAAGGCGACGGCGAACAACGTCACTTCAGTGCGGTACGCCGAGAACCAGAGCCGCACCGCGCTGCTTCCAGCGGGAACGTTGGCGGGCGCGGCGAGCTGCTGACTCATGACGACTCCCCTTCGAGACGTTTGCGCAGGAGATCGAGGGCGGTGGTGCTGGCGAAGCTCCGCACCCGCTCGCGATCTCCATGGAAACGATGCTTCACGACCTTCACGCCGTCGGGCCCCGCAATCCCGATGTACACGGTGCCCACGGGGTTCTCAGCGTCACCGCCGGAAGGGCCTGCCCAGCCCGTGGTGCTCACCGACCACTGCACGCCGGTGCTCTCGCGCACGCCCTTCGCCATCGCTTCGGCGGCCTCGGCAGAGACTGCTCCGAACTGCGCGATGAGCCCTTCGGGCACGCCGAGCCACTTCGTCTTCGCTTCGTCCAGGTAGGTGCACGCGCAGCCGTAGAATGACTTGCTGGCGCCTGGCGCGGCGGTGAGCTGCTCGGCGATCATTCCGCCCGTGCAGCTCTCGGCGAGCGCGAGGAATTCTTTTCGGGCAACGAGCTTCGCGAGCACCACGCCCGGCAGCGTCTGGGCGTCGCGGCCGAAGCAAGTGGGGCCCAACAGGGTGCGCGCTTCGGCGACGACCTGCTCGAGCAACGCGCTCGCCTCGGCTTCGGTCTCGCCGGTGGCCAGCAGCTTGAGGTGATTCTCAGGCGGGTGCGTGCGGAAACCGAAGAGCACCTTCGGGTACTTCGCGGCGAGGGGCTGCACGCGCTCGTCGAGGTGCGATTCGGGAAGCCCGGTGGTCTTGAGCAGCGCGAGCTTGCGCACTTCGGTGGAGGCTTTGAGCGCGGCGATGCGGGGCACCACGTGCTCGAAGACCAGGTGGCGGTACTCGCGCGGCACGCCGGGCACGAAGAAGACCAGGCACCCGTTCCCCCCGAGCTGAGTCGGAGGTGCTCCCTCGACTCCGCTCGGGATGACCGGTGCGCTCGGGATGAGCGGGACGCGGAGCTGAATGAACATCGGCGCGCTGCCTTCTTGATTGAGCACGACCTCTGCGCCCTGCGGCACCTGAGCCTGCCGACGGTTGTTGTCGGAGAGCACGATGCCGCGCGCCTTGAAGCGCGCTTCGATGTGCCGGAGCGCTGCTTTGCTCTGCACCAGCGGAACACCGGCCGCGGTGGCCGCGCACTCCGCGGTCAGATCATCAGAGGTCGGGCCGAGCCCACCCGAGACCAGCACCACGTCCGCGCGGGAGACCGCCTGCTGCAGCGCCTCGATGATGTCGGGTCGATCGTCGCCCACCACGACGCCACGGCGCACGGTCAGGCCGGTGCGGTCGAGCAGCGCCTCCTGGAAGAAGCGGCTGTTCGTATCGCTGGTCAGCCCGGTGAGGAGCTCGTCCCCGGTACAGATCGTCTCGATGCGCACGGCTGCGGGGTGTAGCCCACCCGGCGAGGCACGTCAGAGCACTTCTTCGTCCTCGACGCCGTCTTCGTCGTCCTTGTCTTCGTCTTCATCGAGGACGTCGGCGATCGAGTCGGCGGGTGCGTGCTTCTTCATCAGGTACTTGCGCAGCATCAGGGTCGATTCGACGAGGCCCGAGAGCAGGTAGAGCCCGAAGTAGGTGACCAGCACCCAGGCCGGGTGCGACATCACGCCGACCACCACGCCGGTGACGATGATGGTGAGCAGCACGACGGCGCTCCGGGGGCTCGGCTTGACGTCCTTGAAGGTGCGGTAGCGCACCGTCGAGACCATCAGCAGCGCGAGGAACACCACGATGGCCAGCACCGGCCAGCGCGCCTCGCTGGGGAGCGCGCCGCCGCGGGCGTTCTCGAAGGCGATGATCATCGCGATGACGCCGCACGCCGCGAACGGAATGGGCATGCCCACGAAGAAGTTGCCGCCGCCGCCGTGGGGCGACTTGATGGCCAGCACGTTGAAGCGCGCGAGCCGCAGCGCACCGCACGCCGCGAAGAGGAACGAGGCGAGCACGCCGACGATGCCCAGCCCCGAGAGCGCCCACTTCCACACCAGCAACGCCGGCGCTGCGCCGAAGGACACCACGTCAGCCAGCGAGTCGAGCTCCTGGCCGAAGAGGCTCTGCGTCTTGGTCAGGCGCGCCACGCGGCCATCGAAGGCGTCGAAGAACATGCCGAAGAAGATCGCGATCGCCGCCTGGTACAGCTGGGTCGGCCCCGCCTCGCCCGTGCACAGCGTCATCGCGTAGAAGCCGCAGAAGATGGACGAGACCGTGAAGAGGTTGGGCAAGACGAACATCAGGTCACGCAGCTTCATGGAGCGCGGCACCATACCAGCCTGTGTGCGGCGCGGCGGTGGGCGATCGACGTTCCATTGGGTACGCACTTCTTCGCGCTCGACGTAGCCCCTGTCTCGTGATGCGCCCTCGGCCATGGCGTCTCAACCGGCCGACGTCGTGGGCATTCCAGCTGCGCAGGTTCTCGCGCAGGACGAACGGATGCGACCGTTCCTCCCGAGCAGGGGACCCACCGTTCGCATCGAGCGCAGTCGAGATGCCACCTCTGCGCCGCGCGGCAGGTGACCCCTCGACTTCGCTCCTAAGGAACAGCACCGTTCCCCCCGAGCGA
>JBKJSE010000162.1:0-2994 GCA_046595925.1 Archangium sp.
TCGCCGGCGATTTCGTCCGAAGGAACAGACCCACCGTTCGCATCGAGCGCAGTCGAGATGCCACCTCTGCGCCGCGCGGCAGGTGACCCCTCGACTTCGCTCGGGGGGAACGGTGGCGTTCTCAATTTCTATTTCGGCCAACCCTCGCGCCCGCAAGAGGAAACGCGCTCGAAGTGCCCCCTTTGGCACCTCGAGCGCGTTGTCCTTCGGGGAGGGACTTCTCGATTACTTCGAGACGGTGACCAGGCCCATGACGACCGCGATGCCGGCCTGCGCGTTGCTGTTCGAGACGTACATCTCGCTGCGGCCGATGACGGCGCCGTTGCCGGCCTTGAGCACGAAGTAGCTCTGGCCGTCCGCCGCCGCGCGCACTTCGAAGCGGCTGGCGCTCACGCCGTTGGTGCGAACAGAGGCGACGCCGTTGGTGGCGCTGGTCTTCGTGGTGTAGCCCTGCGACTGCAGGACGATCTGACCGTTGTTCGCCTTGAGGTGGAAGTAGTACTTGCCGTCGAGGCCCTTGAACGTCTCGAACTTCGTGTCGCCGGTCAGCGCTGCGCCCGACGAGACGATGTTCTTCACGACGCTCTGCACGGCGAGCGCGCCGCGGTCCGAGTTCGCCGAGGTGGCGTACATCTCGCTGACGCCGATGATCTGCCCGTTCGTCGCGGTGAGCACGAAGTAGCGGCTGCCGTCCGACGCCTCACGCTGCAGGTAGCGCTGCGAGCTGGTCGCGTTGGCGGCGACCGACTCGACCCCGGCGCGCGCGGCCGCGGCCGTCGAGTACCCCTGGCTGGCCAGGATCTTCTCGCCGTTGCCAGCCAGCAGGTGGAAGTAGTGCTCGCCGTTCTTGCCGACGAACGTCTCGAACTTGCCGGTGGTCGACGCGAGCTCCGACTCGGCGTCCATCGTCTCGACTTCGTCCTGGCCTTCGATGAAGGCCTCGGCAGGGCCGCAAGCGGTGAAGGTGAGGGCCAGCGTCAGGAGCGAGGTGCGAAGTGCGGTCATGGTCGGTTTCTTTCGGAGCAGCGAGGTTGCAGACCCGATTTGCAGTCGGCGTGCCGACGCGACCGCTCCGTAACCATCTGTTTCGAAAGGCATCAATCAGAGCGTTGTTGCAACGATGCAACACTGATATCGACCGACGCAATGATGGATACAGATGCACAACTTCACGCTGTCGACATGGAATCGGTGGCGCGTCGCCTGGTCGAGGTGGCCTGCTCCAAGACCGGCAGCCGCAACGGCGCCGTCTTCCTCTGGGACGCCAAGGCGAAGGGGCTGACCGTCGACTTCCACATGGTGGACGACGTCATCGTGACCCTGCCGGGAACGGGGTCGGTGCTCCGGCCGCGCCGTGATGGCCGGGCCAACGGCATCGCCATGTCGTGCTTCGAGCAGGGCGCTCCGTACCTGTGCAACGACACGCAGAAAGACCCCAACTACGCCCGCTACTTCCTGGACGTGGAGTCGGTGCTGGCCGTGCCCATTCCCTACCAGGGCAAGCCCATCGGCGTGCTCACGGTGGCCAGCGCCCAGAAAGAAGCGTTCGAGTACGCGCACGTCACCGCGCTCGAAGAGGTCGCCGCGGCCTCGGCCAAGTACCTGCGCCGCGCCTCGCTGGCCCGGCAGACGCGCGCCGACACCGGCCGGCCGTTCGTCATCAAGGGTCTCTCGCCTGGGTGGCACGAGGTCGAGCGAAAGCTGGAGCAGGTCTCTGGCACCGACGTACCCGTGCTGGTCACCGGAGAGAGCGGCACCGGCAAGGACCTCGTGTCGCGCGCGATTCACTTCAACAGCAAACGCGCGGGCAAACCCTTCGTCACCGTCAACTGCGCCGCCATTCCCGAGACGATGCTCGAGAGCGTGCTCTTCGGTCACGTGAAGGGCGCGTTCACCGGCGCTTCCTTCGACAAGAAGGGCGAGTTCCAGAAGGCCGACGGCGGCACCTTGTTCCTCGATGAGCTCGGCGAGCTGCCCTTGATGCTGCAGGCCAAGGTGCTGCGCGCCATCGAGCAGGGAGAGGTCTCACCGCTGGGAAGCAACGCCGCGCCGGGCCGGGTCGACGTGCGCTTCATCTGCGCCACCAACCGCGACCTTCCCCAGATGGTGAAGGAGAACCGCTTCCGCGACGACCTCTTCTTCCGCGTGGGCGTGATCACCGTCGAGCTGCCCGCGCTGCGCACGTACAAGGACAACCTGCCCATTCTCGCGCAGGTCTTCCTGCAGCAGGCGGCGCAGAAGCACGCGCGCAAGGTCTCCAAGTTGAGCCGCGAGGCGATGGCCGTGCTGCAGGCCTGGGACTTTCCGGGCAACGTGCGCGAGCTGAAGAACACCCTGGAGCACGCGGTGGTGATGGCCCGCACCGACACCGTGACCCCCGACGATTTGCCCAGGGTGATGCGCGGCACCGAGACACCCTCCGCCACGGCGGCGGCCCCGGAGCCCGCGCCGAAGACGCTCGCCGAACTCAGAGAAGCCTGGCTCGCCCCGCTCGAGCGCCGCTACCTGGCCGAGCTGCTCGACGCCCACGAAGGCAAGGTCGACGCAGCCGCCAAACGCGCAGGCATCAACCGCGTCACGATGTACCGGCTGATGCAGAAGCACGGCCTGACCGTTCAGCGCCGGGTGCGCGTCGAGTCGCGCTGAACGGAGACCGGCGGAAAGAGGAATCACCGTTCTCCCCGAGAGGCTTGGCCGAAATAGGAATTGAGAACCCCACCGTTCTCCCCGAGCCCAGTCGAGGGGGCACTTACCGCGCGAAGCAGAGGTAATCCCTCGACCCCGCTCGGGATGATCGGTGTGCGCTTCCTATTTCGTCAAGGAACAGACAGCGCTTACTCACACACGCACGTGCACCTGTTGCACGAGGTCGACGTGCCAGAACACCTGTCGCCGTCCCCGCAGAGCAGAGCCGTACCGACATTGCAGCTATCGGCTCCGCCGCAGTTGGCCGCATTTTTCGTGGGCCCGGTGTAGGTCACCCCGTTGCATGGG
>JBKJSE010000164.1:0-82266 GCA_046595925.1 Archangium sp.
TGCGCTGCGCCAGCTCGGCCCGCAACGCCGATTTCTGGGGGTTGGTGCCCAGCCGCGAACCGAGCGCGCCGATGTTGGCCTCGGCCACGTCCATCTTCACTGACTCGTCGAACTCGACTGCTTCCTTGCTCCCGGAAGAGCCCTTCTTGCGAATGACGTCGATGCAGATGTTGACGGTGATGCGGTAGAGCCAGGTGTAGAAGCTGGCGTCGCCCTTGAAGTGGTCGAGGTAGCGGTAGACCTTGATGAAGGCCTCCTGCGCCACGTCGCGCGCCTCTTCCTTGTCCTTCAGCATGCCCAGGGCGACTGAGAAGACCTTGCGCTGATAGCGCTCGACCAGGAGCTTGAACGCACGCTGGTCTCCCGTGCGTACGCGCTCGACGAGCGTGAGATCATCCGTTGCCAAAGCGCGGCGACCGTACCACGCCACCCAGCCCACCCGAGCGGTTTCAACGGCCCGCTTCGCGGTGAACCTCGACTCGTGGAGAGGCTGAGAATATTGGATGTTCATGCGCTCCCTTCTGACGGTCGCCGCCCTGTGCTTATTCGGATGCCAGACGTCCCCCTCGGTACAGAAGGACCCAGCGCCCGGTTCCGGGGAAGTGCTGCTCTCGCTGCAGCGCACGCCCTGTTTCGGGACCTGCCCCGTCTACCTCGTCGAAGTGCTGGGCGATGGAACGCTGCATTTCAGAGGTGAGCGGCACGTGAAGGTCACCGAGCCCATCGACACCAGGCTCGACGCGGCCACCCTGAAGAGCGTGATCGCGCGGGTGGAAGGCACGCCCTTCGCGAGCTGGCCGAACTTCGTGAAGGAGACCTCCAGCGACGCGCCCACGGTGGTGCTGACCTTCAAGGGCCACACGGTGCGGCACTACCGCGGTGACCTCGACGCCCCCGAAGAGCTCACCAGGCTCGAAGACGACCTCGACGCGCTGCTGGGCACCCAGCGCTGGACCAAAGGCGAAGGGACCGAGACGAAGTGAAGTCGTTCCCGAAGGAATTCGAAGCGCTGTTGACGAAGAGCGGCCGGGCGGTGCTCGCGGGCCGGCACCCGAAGTTGTCGGGCGCGCTCGCGAAGGGCCAGTCGCGTTTCGTCGGGGCTGACGATCTGCTCGACCTCAAGAAGTCGCGCGCGGTGGCGGGGCTGCTCGAGGCGAGCCTGGGCGATCGCATGATGAAGATGGAACAGGCGATTCCGCGCGGCGCCACGTGGAACATGAAGACCGCCTACAAGGAAAAACTGCCCAAGACGGTGCTCGTGGGCACCGCGATGCTCGACGACAAGAAGTCGCCGGCCCGCGCGCGCGCCGAAGAGATCGGCCTCGTCGCGATGTTGCAGTCGCAGAGCTTTCACGCGTTCGCCGAGGCGTTGTCGGGTTATCCGCTTCGGAGGCAGTGGGGGCTGCAGACGCTGTGCTACCGGCCGCACGACTACTCCGGGCCGCACAACGACCATCACCCCGATGAGCCGCTCGGCTGTGACGGGTACACCGATTTGCACCTCACGTTCTGCAGCAGCGGCGTGGCGCATCAGTGGCTGGTGTACGAACGCGACAGCCACCTGCAGGACATTCGCTCGATCGCCACGGTCGGCGGGGTGACCTGCTACCGGCTGCCGTTCTGGCACTACACGACGCCGATGGTGGCCAAGCGGGGGCGTGAGGCCGACGCGCGCCGCTGGGTGTTGCTGGGCACGTTCCTCGATCGCTGGTCCTGAACTCCTGAACTCTTGAGTTCCTGAGCTCCCTCTCCCCGAGGGGGAGAGGGTCGGGGAGAGGGCAAGTCATCGCACTTCCTCATCGCTGGTCTCGACGCTGTGCCATCGTCAGCGAAGCCGCGCTCAGCCGTCCGGAGGAGCACTCCCCCATGCCCAAGAAGAACAAGAACACCACCCGGGACTCCTCCGAGACGCTGATCGAGCGCGATCTCACCGCGCTCGCGACCGCCCGCAAACTCCCCGAGGGCTACGGCCTCGATCAATCGGCCGCCGAGCTGGCGACGCTGCTCACGCGCGGCGGCAAGGCCCCGCTGCTCGCAGGTGAAGCGGGCGTGGGCAAGAGCGCCGTGGTGCAGGAACTCGCGCGCCGCATCGTGCAGGGCAACGCCCCCGAGGGGCTGCTCAACGCCCGCGTGCTCGAGCTGACCGCGGCCGGCATCTTCGCGCGCACCAGCACGCCCAAGGGCGCCGCCGAGCTGCTCGAAGAGTTCCTCGAGGAGCAGGGCAAGCAGGCCACCACCACCATCCTCTTCATTCGTGACGTGGGTCACGTGAAGAGCAGCTCACTGGTGCCCGTGCTCATTCGCGCGCTGCGCACCGGCAAGCTGCGCTTCATCTTCGAGACCGACGTCCGCTCGGCGCATGAATTGATGCGCAGCGACGAGGCGCTCGCCGAGAAGCTGCACCTCTTCATGGTGGCCGAGCCGACCGTCGAGCGCGCGCGCTGGATTCTCGGGCGCGTCGCCGAAGAGCTCGAGGTCGAGCAGAACCTGCCCATCGACGCGTCGGCCTGCGATCTCGCGTTGCGGCTCTCGGTGAAGTTCCTGCTCGCGCAGCGCCTGCCGCGCAAGGCGATCGAGCTGCTGCGCGAGACGGTGACGGAAGCCGCGGGCGCCGCCAAAGAGCGGGTGAGCAGCGAAGAAGTGCTCGCGCGGTTCTGCGACTCCACCCGGTTGCCGCGCTTCATGGCCGACGACGCGGTCGCGCTCGATCTCGACGAGGTGGGCCGATTCTTCGGCACACGCCTGCTCGGTCAGACCGACGCCGTCGCCGCCGTGTTGCGTTCAGTCGCGCTGCTGAAGGCCGGCCTCAACAACCCGCGGCGGCCCCTGGGTGTCTTCCTGTTCGCCGGGCCCACCGGCGTCGGCAAGACGCACCTCGCCAAGCTGCTCGCGGAATACCTGTTCGGCGCGGCGGATCGCCTGGTGCGGATCAACATGGCCGACTACCCGGACTTCGGCGACGAGCAGGTGCTCTTCGGCAACCCCTGGGCGCAGACGTTGTCGGGCAAACGCGGCGAGCTCACCAAGCTGCTCGATGGCCGCGTGTTCACGGTGCTGCTGCTCGACGAATTCGAAAAGGCGCACGCGAAGTGTCACGACCGGTTCCTCCAGCTCTTCGATGAAGGTCAGTTCATCAACGCGGCCGGCGAGACGGTGCCCTGCAACAACACGTTGATCGTCTGCACGTCGAACGTGGGCGCCGAGGTGTACCGCGAGGGACCCATCGGCTTCTCAGCGCGGCGGGGTGACGACGAGCTGATCAGTGAGATCGATCGCCGCATCTCGAACACCTTCCGGCCTGAGTTCTTGAACCGCTTCGATGGGCTCTGCCACTTCCGCCCGCTGGGCAAGGTCGAGATCCGCCGCATCGCCCAGCGCGAGGTCGGCCGGGTGCTCGAGCGTGAAGGCATTCGCGCGCGACAGCTCGACGTCGAGGTCGCGCCTGAGGTGGTCGAGCTGCTCGTCGAGCGTGGTTACTCGCCGTCACATGGCGCGCGGTTCCTGCAACGGGAAATCGAGAAGACGCTGACCGCTGCGTTGGCCGTGGAGATCGCGCGCCGGCCGCTGCCTGCCGGTACGCCGGTGAAGGTCGTCGCGCACAAGGGCACCGTGCACGCGGTCGCTGAGCCCAGGGTCACTCGCGAGCGTGAAGCGACGGCCCAGGCGCAGCTGCCGTCCGCGGGTGGCCAGGTGAAGAACAAGCGCCTCGATCAGAAGGCGCTGACGCAGGAAGCAGAAGCGTTCGTGGGCCGGGCGGCAGCAGTGGCTTCAGCGGCGAAGCGGCCTGAGCTCGAGTCGCGCCGTCGTGAGCTGCTCGCAAGGTCGCAGGCGCCGGGCTTCTGGGATGACGGTGAACGCGCTGCAGCGGTGCTGCGCACGTTCCGCGCGATCGACGCACAACTGGGTGAGCTCGATCGGCTGCGTGAGCTCTGCCAGGTCGCGCGCCGGCGTGCGCGTGACGCGAAGGGTGAACTTCAGCTCGCGGGCGCAGTGCGTGCGGTCGAAGAAGCAGCGCGCGAGGTGCGGCTGGCAGAGGCGCGCGTGGCCGCCGGGGGCGCGAAAGACGTCGACGACGCGTGGCTCGAGGTCTCTGCGGGCGCGAACGGTGACTCGAGTGAAGCGTGGGTGCGTGAGCTGGTGGTCATGTACCGGGGTTGGGCCGAACGCCGAGGTTACGAGGTGACGACGGTGGCGGAAGGCGTTGAGCCTTCGCGCGCGGTGCTGCACCTGCATGGGCCCGGGGTGTTCGGGTTCCTGGCCGGTGAGCGCGGCACGCACCGACGCATCGACGATGACGCGCGGTTGTCGGCGTACGTGCGGATCTACCGGCCGTCTTCGAGCGAGGTCGAGGTGCCCGAGACGCTTCGCCTCGACGGCAAAGAGGTGAAGCGCCGCGCGGGACGATTCGTCGAGCGCGTGGGCAGCGAGGTCTCGGCGCGTGACGAGAAGACCGGCCGTGAAGTGACGCTGTGGGGGTCAGCGACGGTGCTCGAGCTCAAGGCGCTCACCATGACCGTGCTCGGAGGCCAGGGCGAAGGGGGCGCTGAGGTGCGCCGCTACTTCGTCGGCAAGAGCCCTCGCGTCGAAGATCCCCGGACGGGTGAAGGCTCGCCTCGCGTGAAGGACGTGATGCGGGGTGAAATCGATTTGTTCATCGCCGCCTGGATTACGCGGCCGCCCGATTCGGTGGAGTAGGCGCCCACCAGGCTACCAATTCCCACTGAAGGAGAAGTTCCCCAGGAACAGACAGCCTCCGTCCAGCGGCGTGTCCGAGGCGAAGTCCCACCGCTGGTAGACGACGTTCCTCAATTGAAACGCGTAGCGACCTGCATCGGGGCTGCGCGTCGCTTCGCTCACGGTGACCGAGCCCGCCTGCGCCAGGTACGACTTCGCGCAGCTCAGGCCCATGGTGTCGCAGTCGACGCGGATGGCGTAGCACAGCGTGCACGCGCGGTAGCTCGAGGCCGGAATCGGCACGGTGTCGACCACCGCGCCTGCGTAGAGCTCGTTGAACATCACGTCGAAACGCCCGGCATCAGCGGCCCTGCTCATCGTCGCGAAGTTGAACGGCAGAGAAGTCGGCCCGCCTGGATCGAAGCCCGCCTTTCCGTTGAGCTCGGCCGCGGTGAACGCAGGAGCCGCCTGGCAGGCACCCGCGTCTCCACCGCCAACTGACCCAGCGTCGCGGGCTGGCCCTGCATCGCGACCGGCATCCACCCCGGCATCGGTCGTCATCGCCTCACCGCAACCCGAGAGGAACAAGACGAGCAGGCAAGCTCTCATGACCGCTTCTTCTTTCGCCGCGGTCATGTGCTCACCCGATGAAGCGAGGAGGTTTGTCCTTGAGCGAGTCGGCGCCCACCGCGTCACACCACGCCAGCCAGCGTTCTTTGGGAGCGCCCTTCCATTCCAACTGGTCGAGCGTCTGGGGCAGCGGCACGTCGGCGCGCAACGTGGCGAGCGTGCGGTAGAGCATCGCTGCTTTTCGCTCACGGGCGAGCACGAGGGCGAGCTTCTCACCGGCCCGCGGCCGCGCCTTCCAATCGGCCACCTTGTCGGGAATGTCCTCGAGCTTCGGGTGCGCGGCGAGCACCTCGACCGCCGACTTTTCACCCCACCCGTCGAGCCCGGGAATGCCGTCGGCGGTGTCTCCGACCAGCGCGAGGAAATCAGGCACGCTGCCGGGCTTGAGCCCCTTGTCCTTCCACTGAGAGGCTTCGGTGATCACCTTTCGGCGAATGCGATCGACCTGCACGATGCGCTCGCCTGAGAGCACCTGGCCCAGGTCTTTATCGGGCGTCAGAATGCGCACCTGCTCGACGCGCGGATCCTTCTCGAAGCGGATGGCGGCGGTGGCCAGCGCATCGTCGGCCTCGAAGTCCTTCATGCTCCAGACCACGACGCCGAGCGCCGCGGCTGCTTCTTCCACGTCGTCGAACTGACCGCGCAACACGGGGTCCATGCCGGCGTCGGTCTTGTAGCCATCGAAGAGCTGATTGCGAAATGAGACGATGGGGTTGTCGAAGGCGATCGCCACGTGAGTGGCCCGCTCATCGAGCTCCTGCAGGAGGTAGATGAGCGACTGCACCACGCCCACCGTCGCCTTGAGGTCCTTACCCTTCGGCGACGTGTGAGAGGGCCGCTTGCTGAAGTGCGCGCGAAACAGCTCGAACGTGCCGTCGACCAGGTGAACTCGCACGAGGCTCAGGCGTCGCCGCAGAAGCGTTGGTAGACGGGGCTCTCCTCGTCCTTGCCTTCGTGCTCGTCGATCAACCCCTGCACGCGCTCGAGCTCAGCGTTGACCTTTTCCTGCGCTGCCTCGGGCTCGTCGAGCAACAGCTCGAGCGACTCGCGCCACGGATAGAGCACGTCGAGCTTGTTGGCGGCCTTGCTCTCGTTGGCGCCACACAGCTCGACCACCTTGGCGAAGTCACCCGCGTCGAGCGCCACGTAGAGGGGGCGCAAGACCGCCTCGGCCGGGAAGAGATCGATCAACGCGCTGAACTCGGGGTCTCTTCGGAAGCCGTCGAAGTCGGGCTCGAAGCGCGCGAGCGTGCGCACCGCGATGGTGCCGGCGGCGTTGTCGAGCGCCTTCTGCAGATGCGAGAGCACCTGCGGCTTCTTGCCCAGCCGCGCCATCAACCGCGCTGCCAGATAGTGCGATTCAGGGTCGGTCGCGTCGACGGCGAGCGCGCGCTTGAGGAAGCCGGCCGCCTTCACCGGGTCGCCTTCTCGCGTGGCCACGTCTTCCGACAACATGCGCAGGCTGGGCGCGTGCTCGAACTTGAGCGCGTCGACCACGAACTGCGCCGAAGCCACGCCCAGCGTCGGGTTCTCAGCCAGGGTGTCCACGAGGCGATTGGCGATGCCGTGGAGCTCCCAGGTGAGCATGTGTTTTTCTTCTTCGTCGGTCTGCGTCGCGAGCTTCGCGCGAATGAGCTCGAAGGCCTTCTTGAGGGCCGCCTGCCCCGCGGGGAGCCGGTTCGTGATGCACAGGGCCAGACCCAGCCAGGCCTGACTGGCCGAATCGTCAGGGTCTTTGGCCAATCGCTCCCGGGCGATCTTCTCGACCTGGTCAGGCTCTTGAAGCAGCCACGCGTCTTCGATCGGGTCCATCTCTTCGAGGGGCGCGTCGTCCTGGTTTTCCGGTTCTTCGGTGCTCATGGGCGGCGGAATGTACCTTCCCGCGCCGTTCCAAAAGATTTCTCTTTGCTGATCGTCACCTCCGTATTGGGGGCTGCGGCACTGCAAGGAAGGGCGGTAAATCGGCTCGAGCGGGGGACGACTCCGATCAGCCACAGTTGTAACGCGACGCGAAACGGCCAAGATCCTGATTTCCTTCTACCTTCCTCTTGGCGTGACCTTCGCAAGTCGGTAGTCTTCATGACTGCGGTTCCTGCAAAAGTCCGCACCGCACTCCGCCGTCCCGGGGCAAACACCAATGTTCGACTGGTTGCACACGTTGTTCTCGCGAGACCTCGCGATTGATCTCGGTACGGCCAACACGCTCATCTACGTGCGCGGCATGGGCATCGTCTCGAACGAGCCCTCTGTCGTCGCCGTTCAGCAAGATGCGCGCGGCGGCAAGAAGGTGCTCGCTGTCGGCAAAGAGGCGAAAGAAATGTTGGGCCGTACGCCCGGCAACATCGTCGCCATTCGCCCGATGAAGGACGGCGTCATCGCCGACTTCGAGATCACCGCGGCGATGCTCAAGTACTTCATTCAGCAGGCCCACCAGCGCAAGTTCAACGTGAAGCCGCGCATCGTCATCGGCATCCCTTCGGGGATCACCGAGGTCGAGCGGCGCGCGGTGCGTGAAGCGGCCGAGAACGCCGGCGCACGTGAAGTGCACCTCATCGAGCAGCCCATGGCGGCGGCCATCGGCGCCGGTCTTCCGGTCACCGAGCCTTCGGGCAACATGATCGTCGACATCGGCGGCGGCACCACCGACGTGGCGGTCATCTCGCTGTCGGGCATCGTCTACAGCAAGTCGGTTCGCATCGGCGGCGACAAGCTCGACGAGGCGATCATTCAGTACGTCAAGCGCAAGTACAACCTGCTCATCGGTGAGCGCACGGCAGAGCTCATCAAGATGGGCATCGGCACCGCGTACCCGACCGAAGTGGCGATGAACATGGAGATCAAGGGCCGCGACCTGGTCGCCGGTGTCCCCCGCACGCTCTCCGTCACCAGCGACGAAATTCGCGACGCGCTCTCCGAGCCCATCAACGGCATCGTCGAAGCGGTCAAGATGACGCTCGAGCGCACGCCGCCCGAGCTCGCCGGTGACATCGCCGACCGCGGCATCGTGCTCGCCGGTGGTGGCGCGTTGCTCAAGAACCTCGACACGCTGCTTCGCGAAGAGACCGGCCTGCCGGTGTTCCTCGCCGAAGACCCGCTCTCGTCGGTCGTGATGGGCGCGGGCAAGGCGCTCGAGTCGCTCGACATGTTGCGCGCGGTCGCCACCCCGACCTGAGCTCGAGTTCGATGAAGCCAGGGCCGCGGTACGACGGCCTCGACGCTTTCCGCGCGGGCGCCATGCTGCTGGGCCTCGCGTATCACGCGACGTACTCGTGGTTGCCCGGTGTGGGACCCTGGTACTTCGTGGCTGACGGCTCGCCCGTCACGTGGTTGCCGATGGTGACGGGGTTCCTGCACTCGTTCCGCATGCAGGCGTTCTTCGCGCTGTCGGGGTTCTTCTCGCACCTCGTGTTCGAGCGACGCGGGCCCGGTGGATTTCTTTCCGATCGCAGTCGCAGGCTGGTGGTGCCCTTTCTCGTCGCGCTGCCGTGCGTGCTCGCGCTCGACGTGCTGCTGCGAAGGTGGAGCCACGCTTCCGGGCTGATGTCGCCAGAGTTTCCCAACGGCACCGAGGTGCAGCTGCTGCCTCGGCATCTGTGGTTCCTCATCTATCTGTTCACCTTCTGCGTGCTCGCCTGGGCCGCACCGAAGTGGGGCGCCCCTTCGCGGTGGCTGGGAAAGGCGCTCCGATTTCCGGTGCTCGCGCTGACCCTCGCCGCGCCGACCTGCGGGGCGTTGTGGCTTCACCCCGCGATTCGGCCCGACCTCGCGATGTGGCCGATGCCGTTCGAGGTGTTTCACTTCGGGTTGTTCTACGCAGCGGGTTGGTGGTTGTGGCCCGCACGTGAAGCGCTCGAGCCGCTGCGGAAACAAGCCCCGCTCTTCCTCGTCGCGGGCTGCGCGCTCGGGCTGTTCATCTTCCGCGGCGCGCTGCAGTGGGAGACCAGCGGCGTCGTGCTCGCAGGCGTGGTGCCGTGGTTGATCACCTTCGGCGCGTTCGGGCTCGCGTTCAGGGTGCAGCCGGCAGAGCGGCCGTGGCTGCGCTTTCTGGTCGAGTCTTCGTACTGGGTGTACCTGGTGCATTTCCCGTTGGTGCAGGCGCTCCAGGTGCTCTTCGCGAAGACCGATGGACCGGGCTGGCTCGAGTACGCGGCGGCCACGCTGCTGACCTTCTTCATCGCCGTGCTCACGTTCCTCGCGTTCGTGTGGCGGACGCCGCTGGGGCCGTGGCTGGGCGTTCGTTCACGTGCGTAAACCCGTTTCCTGCGGCCGGGCCGTCTGTTGTGTCGTGTAAGGGTGGCACTTATACTTGGACGCATGTCACAGGTGACCATCTATCTCCCCGACGAACTGGAAAAGGAACTCCGCGCAGGTGCGCGCAAGGCCGGCAAGAGCCTCTCGGCCTATGTCGCGGCACTTGCTTCCGCGAAGAAGGCCCGCCCCGAAAAGTGGTCGCGCGCGTTTCTGGCGACCTTTGGTTCGTGGCAGGGCGGATTCCAAGAGCCGGCTGAGCTGCCGTTCGAAGTTCGGGACGAATTGTGAGTGTTCTCGTCGACACCAACATCTGCATCGCCTGGCTCAAGGGCGAGAAGGCCGTGCGCGCGGCCTGGCTCGCGCTCGACCCGGACGAGCTGATGCTCAGCTCAGTGGTCAGAGCCGAGTTGCTCTTCGGCGCGCGTCTCAGTCGACAGGTGGCGGCCAACCTCGCGCGACTCGAAGCGCTGTTCAGCGCGATGCGATCGGTGGCCTTCGATGATGACGCGGCCGGGCACTACGGACTTTTGAGAGCGCAGCTCACCGCGCAGGGGCGACCGATCGGGCCGAACGATCTGATGATCGCGGCGACGGCGCTGGCTCACGATGCAACGTTGGTGACGCGCAATCAGGCAGAGTTCAGTCGCGTCGTCGGGCTGCGCGTCGTCGCGTGGTGATGACCAGCAACCAGGCGTGCCCGCCCCTTCCGGCGGACAAGCTCCCGAGCCTCTTCGAGGCCTTCAGTCAGGTCGGGCGGATCGTCTGGTCGGAGGCGATGCTACGTGGCGCCCTGATGACGCTCGAGCAGCCCGCGATCTTCCAGTTGCCGGAACAACCCCGGCAGCTCAGCGGCCAGCGCGGGGAAGTGCGCCGAGGCCTGGGCCAGGAAGAAAGGACCGCCCTGCTCGCCGATCCACTCCAGGGCCGGGTGCAGGTGCGCTTCGGCTTCCAGCTCGAACTCGTCTTCGCCGACGCAGGCCCACACCGCGCCCGCCTCGACCCGAAGGAAGCCCTCGGGGGCCAGGAGGTAGCCTTTCTGCGCATCGAGGGCGTCGACGATGCTCGAAGCGTCCAGCCGCTCGACTTCTTCTCGGAGCAGCTCGAGCCGTTGGAGCAGCGCTGCCTTCCCCGCGGCGGCGCGCTTCACATCGGGTGAACACACCCCCACCGCCAGCGCTCGCCAGCCTTCGTCCTGGAGGAGCTGGGTGCGCAGCGCCGACAAGGCCACGTCGGCCCAGGTGGGCTGGGCGAAGGTGAAGTTGAGGGCCAGAGTGTCTTCGTCGGCTTCGGTGGCGTGCCAACAGCCGCGGGGCACGAAGAGCACCGAGCCCGGCGTCAGGTCCACCGTCTGCGTGTCAGCGGGCAGCTCGGTGGGAAACGGACCTTCCAGATAGCTCGCCAGCTCAGCTGAGGGCGCCTGCTGATTGAGGGCGAAACGATCTGTCGGGTGCTTCACCGAATGGTTTTGCGCCAGGTGCCAGCGTTTGGTCCCCCGGAGCTGCACCACGAAGTTGGCGTTCGCGTCGAAGTGGGGGCTGTTCCCCGCCCCCGCCGGCGTCACGTAGATGATGGCGCGCGGCTCGCACTGCAGCGGCAGACCCAGCTCACTGCGGAGGCCGGAGAGCCATTGACCGACGAGGGGGAAGAAGCGCTCGGCCTTGTTGAGGATGAGGGCCATGCCGTTGTGGTGCAGCGCCTGGGCGGTGAGCGCGTCCACCTCGAGGAAGCTGTGCTCGTCGCGTTTGTCGGGCAGGGCCACCCGCACCTTGTCGCGGTACGCGCCCAGCAACTGCTCCAGGTCCCACAGGGCGGGCAGCTCGGTCAGCAGCCCCAGCCGCTCGAGGGGGCCGTGCACACACAGGCGCTCGCCGGGCCAGTGACTGGAAAGAAAGGCGTCGGTGGAGAGCGGAGCAAACAACCGCTCGAGAAAGCCCGCTTCGGGTTGGAGATGGTCGCGCATCGGCCCGAGGACTGTAGTCGTCAATGAACCCTTCCCGCGTCGGGCCTCTCGCCGGACCCTCTTCTCGACCTCGACCTCGATCGACATCACGTTCGCGTCGTGGGTCGTCGTTCGCGCGCCTGGGTTGTTATGAAGGCGCCCGTGGATCTCGAGTCTCCAGAACCCGGCACACCGCCGACCTGGCGCGTGTTGCGGCAACGAAGCAGCGCGACGCTGCTGCAGTCCGGCGCGCTGGTCTGCGTTCACTTTCGGGGTCCGAGCACGATGGAGGAAATCGCCGCGGACTTCGAGGCGCAGAACTCAGTGGTCGAGCAGTACGGAGCAATCTCGCAGGTGGTGCTCTTCGAGGCCGACAAGATCGGCCGCATCGGTCACCTCACGAAGGACAAGGCGGTCGAGCAGCTCGCGAAGTGGGGCAATCGCCTTCGGGGCTCGGCCATCGTGGTGATGGGTGGAGGGCTCGCCGGGCGCTTCATTCGGGTCACCATCGCCGGTGCGCTCGCCCTCTCCCCCGGCACCGTGCAGCAGCGCGTGTTCCGCACCGTGGAAGACGGCGTCGACTGGCTCAAGACCCTCGAAGGTCAACATGAGTCGGTGCTGCGCGCCGAGACGCAACAGCTCAGACGGCTGATCGGTCTGTGAGCGAATGGGCCCCTTCCCACCGGTGTGGCACAGTGGGTCCGTGCGCGCGTTCTTCTGCTCTCTGCTCCTCCTCGGCTGTGGGCCGCTGACCCCTCCTCGCAAAGAGCGGCCGCCCGAAGGACTGGTGTGCGAGCGCCTCTTGATTCCCCCGGTCTCGCTGGAGACCACGCTGTCGACGGCCGTGCCGGGTGACTGCGTCATCCTGCCCAGCGGCACGTACACCGGCAGCTTCGTGCTGCCCGAAGACGTGAGCCTGGCCGCGAGCGCGGGCGCGACGGTGACGCTCACCGGCGGTGACCCCGTGCTCAGCGTGCGCGGCGGCAGCCGCTCGTCGGTGCAGGGCCTGCGCATCGTCGCCGGGAGCGGCAGTGGCATCGTGATCGAACCCGGCCCGGTGAAGCTCGTCAGCGTGTCGGTCACGCAGAGCGCGAAGAACGGCCTGACCGCGACGTGCACCCGTTCTGACTGCGACGAGCGCGAGGTGACGTTGACGGACTGTGAGCTGAGCCAGAACGCAGTCGGGCTGAGGGTGAAGGGCGCGCGCGTGCGCGTCGAAGGCGGGCGGATCGCCGAGCAGGCCGGCAAGTCGCTCTCGGCGGGCTCGGGCGTGGTGGGCAGCGACGGAGCGTCCATCACGTTGAACGCCGTCATCATCGAGGGCAACGAGAACATCGGCGTGCTGCTCGACGGCGCGGCCACCCGGTCGACCATCGACGCGTGCGTGGTGAAGAACAACCAGGGTCGCGGCATCTGGGCGCAGGGCCAGACGCAACCCGACGGCGGCGCGACGGTCACCGTCACCGGCGGTGAGGTGAGCGGCAACCGGTTGCTGGGCATCGGCGCGCGCGACTCGGCAGGGCTCGTGGTGCGACAGGTGGTGGTGCAGGACACCGTGGCCGTGCGCGTGCCAATCGACATCGCCCGCTCTGAAGACGTGGGTGACGGCGTCGGCCTGTTCAGCGGCACCACCAACGCCACGCTCGAGAACATCACCTCGCGCCGCAACGCCCGTGCGCAGTTGCTCGCCGATGACTGCGGCCAGGAAGTGAAGGTGATCGACCCCACGCTGTCGGGTGGCCTGTTCCGCGCGGTGATTCAACGCGCCAGCGTTCCCGTGCAGGTCGCGCCGGGCTTCGTCGACGATGCGGGCGTCGAGCTCTTCGTGCCGTCTTCCCTCATCGGGTTGCTCCCGTGAGGCAGTGGGTGGTGGGTTTCCTGGGCTGCCTTCTCTTCGCCTGTCCGGTCGAGCCGATGGCCATCCCCGATGGCGGCGTCACCGCGACCGGCTCGTGCGACGCGGGGTCCTCCCTCGGCGCTGACGGCGCGTGCCACCTCGCGGGGTGGACCGACTGCGGCGAAGGTTTTGCGTCTGCTGGCTGGGGCTGCGAGGCGGTGGTGGCGGCGTGTGATGCGGGCGCGATGTCGGTGCCCGGTGAAGCGTGCACGCCCATCGGTTGGACCCAGTGCCCTTCAGGCTTCCTGCGCAGCGCCGATGGCTGGAGCTGCGAGCCCACGCTGCCGACCGCGCCGTGTACGGGTGCGACGCGCGCGGCGATCGGCGCTGCGACCTGCGTCGCCGTCGGTGATTGCGCGGCGCCCTTCCCGCCCGCGAACGCGACGCTCTTCGTCGACCCTGCTGGAGGCGTCGACGCCACCCACTTCACCACCCTGAGCGCCGCGCTCGCCGCCGCGCAGACGGGGGCCATCATCGCCGTCGCCGCGGGGGACTACGCTGAGCCGCTCGTCGCGGTGAGGCCCGTCAAGCTGGTGGGCAGGTGCGCTGAGCGCGTTCGGCTCACCGGTTCGCCCGCGGTCTTCGTCGACGGCGTGCAGGGCGTCGAGCTCGAAGGCTTCACGCTGCATGACGCGCTGCTCGCTGCCCGGGTGGAGCGCGGCGGGGCGCTGACGCTGCGGCACGCCGTGCTGGAAGCAAACCTTCGCTCGGCGGTGCAGGCGCTCGACCTCGGAACGCGCGTGGTGCTGGACGACGTGGTGGTCCGCGACACCCGACCCGACCCGGCCACGCAGACCTTCGGCCAGGGCCTCGCGGCTTCGTTCGGAGCGCGGGTGACGCTCACCGACGTGGAGCTCTCTGGGAATCGGGAGACGGGCCTGTTCCTCGATCGCGAACAGACTTCGGCCACGCTCACGCGCGTCGTGGTGTCGCGCACGCTGCCGCGCGCCAGCTCGGGAAAGCTCGGCTGGGGTGTGGCTGCGCAGCGGGGCGCGGTGCTCACCGCCTCGCTCCTGGTCATTCAAGACAGCACGTTGAGCGGCCTCGTGCTCTCGCAGGCGCCGAGCACAGCCACGCTCACCGACGTCTTCGTGCGTCGCACCGCGCTCGGCCTGGACAACAACGGGCGGCCCCAGGGGTTCGGCGTGGCCGTGCTGGGTGGTGCCGCGCTCAGTTGGATCGGCGGCGGCGTCGATGGTTCACCCGGCGCGCTGGTGCACGTTCAGGATCCCGGGAGCGAGGCCACGCTCCGCGACGTCACCGTGCGCGGCGTGCGCTTCACGGCCGGCGTGCCCCCGGCTGGAATCAGGGCGGAGGACGCGGCGAAGCTCACCCTCAACCGCGTGGCCGTGCTCGACACCGCAGGCAGCGGCGTGCTCGCCTCCAGCCTCAGTGAGCTGACGGTCGATCATCTGGGCGTGTTCGATTCGGTGGGCGTGGGCCTGCGCGCTCAGGGTTCGCGCGTCACGGGCGTGGCGGTCGAGGTGCGGCGCCATGGTGACTCCGCGGTCCTCGCCAGCGAGCAGGGCTCGCTCACGCTCGACGCGTGCGTGCTCGCCGACGCCAGTTCTGATGAAGGGCTGGGCGCGAGCGTGACGGACCAGGCGTTCCTCTCGATGTCGAAGTGCCTGCTCTCAGACAACACGACGGCTGGGGTGTACGCGACGCGGCTCGGCTCGGCCTTCGTCAGCCGCACCGTCATTGCCGGCACGCGCCTCGACGCCGCCGGCGAGTTCGGCCAGGGCGTGGTGGCGGAGCGCGGCGCGGCTGTGACGCTCACCGACGTGATGGTGACGGGCAATCACAGCGCCGGGCTTCAGGTCGCCGACGTCGACAGCGTGATCGACGCGACGCGCGTCACGGTGCGTTCGACGCTGCCCAATGGCACCGGCACGCGCGGGCGTGGTGCGAACGCGAACTTTCAGGGCGTGCTGCGACTCTCGGCCTCGGCGCTGGTCGACAACCAGCAGGTGGGGGTGTTCGTGCTGCTCTCACGCGTCGAAGCGATCGACACGGTGGTGCTCGGCACGCGCGCGGACCCCGACGGGAGCTACGGCAACGGCCTCGAGGTGCTCACCGATGGCGTCCTCACCTTCACGCGCGGTGCCGTCGAGGGCAGTTCCGGCATCGCGGCGGTGTTCGCTGAAAGCGCGGGCGGGCTCGATGGCGTGCGCATCGCGAAGAACGCCATCGGCCTGCACGCACAGGACGGGTCGACGGTGGAAGAGCTCGCGAGCGTGCCAGCCGCACTGGGGGCTCGGCAGGTGGCCGTCACCACCTCCACCCGCTTCGAGGAGAACCAGTCGAAGCTGAGTGCCGGCACGATTCCCCTTCCTCCTCCCTGATTTGCAGGGTCGGGGTGAGGGTCGAACAGATTCTTGATCTGTCGTACGAGGCCCACCGATGGCCGCCGCGACGAAGAGCAGAACAGAGGTCCTGGCGAGCCTGAAGCTCCTGAAGAAGGAGCGGCCCCCCGAGGAACCGCTGCGCACGTTGTGCCACCACGGCTATCTCGTGGGCGGCCTGTCGATCGCGCTCGACGTGAAGATCGACGAAGCCCTCGGCCCGCTGCTCGAGGCCATGGGAGGCGCTGCACGCAACATGAGGGTGCTCGACATTCAGGGCCCGGTCTTCAGCGTGCGCATCGGCGCGCAGGATCACGAGTGGGAGCTCGATGGCGTCGAGTCGTTGATCGACACACTCAACCGTGCGTTCGCGACCGCGCCGGTGAACGCGCTGGTGCTGCTCGGAGAATGGGAAGACATGATTCAGGTCTGGGCGCTGCCGAAGCCCGTGGTCGCGACCTTGTGGGACCTCGACTGGTTTCGCCCACTGTCTCCCTTTCCCTTCGGGAGGCTGGTGAAATAGGTCGCCCAGCGGTCCCCCCGAGAGGGTTGACTGAAATAGGAATTGAGAACCCACCGTTCCCCCCGAGCGAAGTCGAGGGGTCACCTGCCGCGCTGTGCAGAGGTGGCATCTCGACTGCGCTCGATGCGAACGGTGGGTCTGTTCCTTCGGACGAAATCGCCGGCGAAGCCGGTCCCCTGCTCGGGATGATCGGTGTCCGGAGCAGTCAGGGCGCGCGGCGCAGGATGAGACCGTTCGGCCCCCCGACCCAGACACCCTGCCCTGCATCAGGCAACGGCCCGGCCCACACCGCCTTGAGCGGCTGATCACCGCGAATGGGAAGACTGACCCAGCTCGACCCCACGCGTTGGAAGACTCTGCTTTGACGCCGCCCCCCATCTGGAATGTCGCCGCCCACCACGAACGCGTCGCCTCGAGCGGTGACCCAGGCCGACAAGAGATCTGCATCGACCGGACCTTCCGATACGAAGCCGGCGTCACCCTCTTCCCGATAGAGCGCGCCGTTGAGGCCCACCGCGATGACCAGCGAGCCGCCATCGCCCAGTCGCTCTGAGCCAATGGAGGTGAAGTCGTCTGCACCCACGCGCGGTGCCGACACGAGCCCGCCGTCACTCGTGACGGTGAACGCAAGCCCGCGTTGACCCAATGCCCACGAGGGCCCCTTTCCGCCCATCGTGGTGATCAGGTCGCCACCACCGTCGTAGAAGACCGCGCGGGGAACCTGGCTGATGGGCGTGCCCACGAGCCGGGTCACGTGAGGCAGCGCCGTCGGAGCCGGTTGAGTGCTGTTGGTGATCCACCCGATGACGCCGCTCTCGACCCACATGCTGGTGCTGCGCGTGCGAGGAACCGTGGTGCGCGGGTCGTTCACGTTCCACGTCATGTTCGACGCCTGAAAGAAGAGAAACGGCGTGTCGTCGCCGAGCAGCCATTTGAAGCCCACGAAGTTCGCGCACGCGGTGAACTCGGAGCTGTCGGGCAACACGTGCGGCACCTGGTTCCACCGCGGAGCGCCCCCGGTGGTGGTGCGCTCGAGCGAGAGCGGAGCACAGAGCGCCCCGGTGCAATTCGCGGCGCCCTCGGAAGCAGCCAACAGATCGGTGCTGGTGTAGCCACACAGCCCGTTGATGTTGAGATCGGTGCCGGCGGAGATCGCAGCGAGCCCGCCATCGGGAATCGAGAACGCAGCCACCTGCCCGGCCCGGCCCTCGACCATCGGTCCCACCTCGAGCGGCGCGAGCGCGCTCCACGACTTGCCCCGGCGCGCGACGCGGGTACCTCCATCGACGACGTGCAGGAAGACTCCGTTCTCGCCGGCCGCGAAGAAATCGTCGCTGGTGAAGCCGCGCACGACCTTGAGCTCATCGGGTACGCGCGCCACTTCCTCCCAACCGGCGTCAGCGCCGCGGCGGAGCACGAGACCCACGCGGCCCAGGCCGATTCCCGCGTCGGCGAGGCCAGCGATGAAGAAGCCGCCGTCGGGAGAAACCCACAACGAATTGCCTCTGATCAACGGAGGGCGGCTCGCACGATCCCAGATGGTGGTGGTGGCACCCGCGTCGCCTTCACGCATCAGCCCCGCGCGCGGCTGAACCAAGCTGTACGTTCCGAGCGCGTAGAGTCGGCCGTCAGGACCTTCGGCCACGTCGTTGAGATCGATCGGACCATCGGTGAGCGCGTCGTCCACCCAATCTCCGGCGTCCGTGCGCCGAAGGATGGAGTTGCTCCGACCGACGACGATCGAAGCGCTGTTGGCGCGCGCCCAGACCGCGCGAAATTGCGGCGTCGCGGGGAACGCGAGCGGCTCCTGCGTCCAGCTCGAACCGTCGTAGTGAAGGATGGTGCCCTGCGTGCCGACGATGAAGATGTCTTGCGATGAGGTGCCGTGCACACCGAGAAAATCAACCCCTTCGCCCACTGCGGGCAGCGCGAGGATCGAGTGGTGTTCGCCATTCCAGAGCAGCGCCGTCGCGTTGTCGCCGACGAAGTAGACCTCACGCGGTCCAGCCACCCACGCCGCGCGGATGGTGTTGCCCTGCGGGAGCGGATTCTCGAAGCACCAACCCTCTTGCGTGCACAGCCGCGGGGTGTCGCAGCGATTCTGACGAGCGACGCCGCACTCGCTGCCGGCTGAACAACCACCGCAGTACGTCTCGCCGCAGCCTGCGTCGAAGTAGCCGCAGAAGTTCGTGGGGCACGCGGTGCATCCGTTGCCTCCGCCGCCGCCCGTGGTGCCACCTCCACCGCCGACTCCACCACCGACTGCGCCGACTCCACCACCGACTGCGCCGCCACCACCACCGACTGCGCCGCCACCACCGCCGACTGCGCCACCACCACCGCCGACTGCGCCACCTCCACCGCCGGTTTCACCGCCGCCGCCGCCGAGCATCGCTCCGCCACCACCACCGGTGATCGCGCCGCCTCCACCGCCGGATCCAGAATCGACCGGCTCAGCGGCCGCGTGGCAGTAACCGTCGCTCCAGCAGACGTAGCCGGACTGCAGACACGCGCCGCTCGACTCACAGCGGTAGAGCACTGCCGGATCGAGTTCATCGCAGCCGCTCGCGACGACAAGCAACACCATGACGGCCCGCTTCACCATGTGATCACCGCCGCAGTACCAAGGCCCAGACCGACCGCCGCAAGGCCACCCGCGATGCCGAGCTCGACCCCACCCGCCGCGGCGCGGCGCTGCACTTCAGAAGCGGAATACGCAGACCGCTGCACACCATCGATCTCGCTCGTGCGGTACGCCTCAGCGCGGCCATTGAGCCCCGAGACCAGCAAGCCCGTCGCAATGCCGAGGGCGACCACGCCGGCACCCGCCAGCACGAACGACGTCACGTGCGACTTCGGAGGAGGCGGAGGCAGCGGAGGGATGATCACCGGCGGGGGCTCCGTCTTCACGACCGGCTCGGACACCTTCACTCGAGGCGGCGGCGTTTCGACCACGGGCCGATCTCCGAGCTGCGTGAGCACGCGCGCCGAGAACGAAGCCAGCTGATCAGCCGTGACCTTCGCTTGAGGACCCAGAATGAGCGCCTCCTGCTCGAGCACCACACCGTCCTCAACGCGCAACAGCTCGAGCGCGATGGAGCGATCGCTGCCCACCTGGCTCAACGACAACGAGATGACGTACGCCACCGCGAGTTGCCGGCCGAGCTCACTGACGCAGGCCTTGCGACCGTTGCACGCCGACGCGTCTTTGAGACCCAGTCTCGACAGGCTCGTGCGTGCCGCGTCGGCGTCGAGCTTGATGGGCACACGCGCTGAAACGAGGTGCGTCGAGATGGCCTGCGAGAGCACCTGAGCGTCCACAGCGTTCAGCGAGGTGCGGCGGCCGACGAGCACTGCCGCAGCAGGGTCGACCGCGCCCATCGACCACGTGATCAACACCGCACAAATCATCGGGCAAATACTCTCACGTTCAACGGCGCAAGAACGTCTGGTCGAAGGCCTTGAGGTTCTCCGAGAGGCGCTGACGATCTTCGGCCGTGTCCAGCATAGTGGCTTCGACCTTGTACTTGCGCAGCAGCGTGAGGGCTGAGGGGTCGGGGTCCTCCCCTTCGGGAGTGGCCCGAGCGAGCGCGCGCTCCATCGCTGCGATCCGGCTCTTCAGCTCAGCGGCGGACGGAGGTGTCTTCACCTGGCGCACCAGCTTCGGGGGCGCTGCGACGGGAACCGGCTGCACCGGCACGGGCACAGGTGCTGGCTCAACGACGACCGGGTCGAGCACGGGAGCAACCACGGGCACGACCACCGGGGGCGGCTGCGCGGCGACCGGCTTCACCGGTTCGACCTGCGAGACGGAAGCGATGGCCGCGATCAGCAGCAGGCACAACGCGACCAACCCCACCACGTACGGCCAGCGGCGTTGCTTGAGCGCGCGATGACTGACGAAGGTGGCCGCGTGGAGATCGACCGACATCTGGGAGACCGGCTTGAGCCCATCGGGCGTCATCAACGGTTTGTACGCACGGCTGACGTACTCACCCGACACTGGGTCCACCGTCTCGTAGCCGGGCGCAGCCTCGAGGGTGCGCGCGATCGCGATGAGCTCGGCGCGCACCTCTTCCGCCGTCTGCGGCCGATCGTCCCAGTGCTTCTCGAGCATTCGGCTGATCAAGCGCTCCAACGCTTCAGGGCACTCAGGTGCGAGCACGCGTGCCTGGGGAATGGGCGACGAGACGTGCTGCATCAGCACCTCCATCGGCGCCGAGGCCGCGTAGGGAAGTTCGCCGGTGACCATCTCGTAGGCGATCACGCCCAGCGCGTAGAGATCGGTGCGGCCGCTCACGCTCTGACCGCGCGCCTGCTCGGGGGCCATGTAGTTGGGCGTGCCGGTGACCTGCGCACGGCTGGTCTGCTCGGTCGTGCCGTCGAGACTGAGCCCCTTCTTCGCGAGGCCGAAGTCGAGCAGCTTGAGGTAGCGCTCTCCGTCGGGGCTCTGGCACACGAAGACGTTCGAGGGCTTGAGATCCCGGTGGATGACGCCGGCCCGATGCGCTGCAGCCAGGGGCGCAGACATCGCGATGAGCAGCGAGAGGGTCTCGGCCAGTGGAATGCGACCGTGCGCGGCGAGGTACGCGTCGAGCGGCTGCCCCTCGAGGAACTCCATCACGATGTAGGGGCGGCCATCGGGGAGCATGCCGAAGCTGAAGATGTCGATGATGTTGCGATGGCGGATCGAGTTCACCGCGACCGCTTCATCTGCCAACCGGCGCACCTGCGTGGCGTCGCCCGCCATGTTCGGCTTGAGCACCTTGATGGCGACCCGCTTCTTGATGACGGGCTGCACACCTCTGTACACGACGCCCATCCCCCCCTCTCCCACCGCTTCCAACACATCGTATTCACCCAGCCGCGTGCCGATCAGCGGGTCGACGGACATCGACTGTGTGGAGTTCGTGCCGCGCATCGGGGGAGCCAATGGTGAGCGTACTTGAAGGGTTCAGAGTCCGGTGATGCGAATGCTCAAGCCGACGCGCCCCGCGGCGATCGGCGAGACGCTCAGCACCGGGCCCGTCGTCGCTGGTGCTGGTGTCTCGAACAGGTGCATCGCGCCCAGCGACAGCCCGACCAACTGCAACAGGCCGGTCGTGTAGAGCAACGCGCGCTCGCTCCCGGACAGCGAATCGCTGCCCGCGGTCATCCACGGGCCGAACACCGGGGTTGCGAGCAGCACGCCCTGCCCGTCGAGGGTGTCCTTGCGCAGCGAGTGCAGCGCCGCTTCGATGTTCGTTCGACTCTGCGGCACGTACCAGGACGAGGTGATCAGCCCGAGCAGATCGACCCGGGCGCGCAACATGCCCGTTCGGACGGTGCTCGCCGGCGGCTGATCAGCCATCGGACTTGCGGCGAGCAGCGTTGCCAGGACGACGAACATGCACTGAGGCGAAGCAGGGCCCGTGCCGTCGAAGGCCCCTCTGAGCCGAGGGCGAACAGCGCGCCATCTCACCTCGCAGTGCGGCGTGATGGCGCAAGGGTCGCGAAGTGGCGAATCGCGACAACGAGGTCGTGTTTGTCGTGGTTCGGCCCGGCCCCGAGTCGCGTCTGCCTCGGAAGATGTCTGGCATTCGCAGTGCAAAGCAGGCGAGTCCCTCATGCGAAACCTGCTCGTGTTCACCTCGATCTCCTCCCTGCTTGCATGCACTCCCCTCTCGAACCCGCGCTGTGAAGCCGACGCCGGTGAAGCGACGAACGAGGTGCAGTTTCGCCTGGTGAACCTGGGCCGCGAACCGGTCACCGTGACGCTCGAAGGCGAAGAGAAGGGCCAGGTCGTGCTCCCGCTGCAGTCGGTGGCGAAGACCGGCCACGTCACGTTGATCAAGCAGCGCGGCTCGGTGCAGGCGCGGGACTTCGCGGCCGATGGCACCAGGACGCCCGTCACGCTCCCCTTCGAGTTCGACACCACCGCCGGCGAGCCGGTCACCTTCGTGGTGCAGGACACCACGCCTTCAGGCAGTTCGATGAAGTTGACGATCGCCAGGCAAACCCAGGGCGCGACGTTCGGCGAGAAGGTCAACGCGGGCCTCGCGACCGCCCACTTCGAAGTCGGCGTGGACACCGACGGTGACTGCATGACCGACTTCGGCGGCACGGCCGGGACGCTGGCGAAGATGGGCCTGCGCAATGACGCCGACGTCTCGGCGTGCGCGAACACCGCCGACCTCGAGTTCTCCCGCCCGCCCGAGGCCGACGTCGAGGCCTCGCCGTACTTCGTGCAAGGCAAGAACGGTGAGCTGCAGGTGGCCTGGGTCGGCAAGGTGAACGCAGGCCTGCACGCCACGGGGAGTGCGCTCGGCCAAGGCGCTTCGTTGCTCGGTGGTGCGTTGCCCGGCGGCTCGGTGATCAGCGCGGCAGTGAGCAGCTTCTACGTGCTCAACGCGGGCTCGACGCCCGCGACCGTTTCGTTTGGTGACGTCGAGGTCGCGCGCCAGGTCTCTCCCGGCGCGTTGGTGCGCGTGAACCCCAGCGAGGTCAGCCGCGCGATTCGCAGCAGCGTGGACTCCAGCGGTCAACGCGGTGGGGTGATCGCCGCCATCGTGGTTGGCGCGATCCGCAGCTCGGTGAACGTCGGCGTGCTCGATGATGAAGACACCCTGCTGGTGATCTCCGAAGACCTGACCAGCTCGGCCACGGTGCTCAAGTCGAAGAAAGACGCCGTCAAGGGCGTGCTCAACGTCATTCGACGGACCATCGCGTTCAGCACCACCTCGACGCTCGAGACGAAGGGCTGCGTCCTGGTGCTCCCCACCGACGACACCTGCGTGATGGGGCCAGCGACGGTGAAGGCTGGTTCGTATGGAGGGGGCTCCCCCGCCGCACAGGCTTCGTATGCGGCCACCGGCATGGTGCTCTTTCCGCCTGCCGCCTCGCCTGCGCAGGGCACCTCGATGCGCTTCGGGGTCGAGGAGTCGGGCGTCGTCGCCCGTCGTTTCATGTGGCTGAGCCCGGCGGGACTGACGCCTGTCGCAGACAAGGCCCCGGGTGGTTTCGCGATCGTCGGCGCGGGCCCCGGCGTCGATCAGCGCAGCCTGTTCTTCGTCGACACCACGGTCAGCCCGTGGACGGTGCAGGCTTCGCTCTCGCGTTGAGCGAGCGGCGACGTCTCCGAGCACCGCACCTCGCCACATCTCGTGAAGCGTCGACTTGTGCCCCGCACCGATTAGGTTTCGCGCCGTGAGTTCGTTGCTCGAAGCCATCGCTCAGTGGGACACCCGGTCGAGCCTGGCGCTGCAGTCGCGCCGCGCCCGCGCGCCCAACCTCTTCTTCTCCGCGCTCTCGTGGTCGGGTGCAGGCGGCGTGTGGTTCGCGCTCGCGGGCGTCTTGTGGCTCACGAACCGGCAGGGCCTCGACTTCATGCCTCGGCAGATGTCGTTCCTCATCGCGATGATCGCGGCGCTCGCGGCGTTGTTGGTCGGCGGCATCGTCAAGCGCCTGGCGGGCCGACGCCGTCCCTTCGCCACCGAGCGAGGCATCAGCGCGGCCATCTGGGCACCCGGACCCACCCGGTCGTTTCCTTCCACGCATGCCGCCACCGCCATCGCGCTTGCCGTGGCGCTCTTCGTGATCGGTCATCCGTTCGCGCCGTGGGTAGCGCTCTGGGCGCTGGGCGTTTCGTTCTCGCGGGTCTGGCTGGGCGTGCACTTTCCCTCTGACGTGTTGTCGGGCGCCGCGATGGGAGTGGGCTTCGGGCTGCTGCCCTGGGAGCGGCTGTTTCAGGTGTCGTCAGTCTGAAGGCCCTGACACCGCCCAGCCTGCCTTTCTCCTCACGTGAATCGAGCCCTCTTCCTCATCGAGCTGGAAGAGCGAGAGCCACCCCTGGGTGACCAGCGCGCGGACATGGTCGTGCCGGGCCAACACGGCGTCGATGGCCGGTCGCGGTGCCTCGATGAAGACGCTCAGCCGCAGCGGCGTGTGCACCCACCGCTCACCATCGTGCAGCGACTGCAGGGGCAAGCCGATGCGCAGGTCACCACCATTGCCCTCGAAGACGCCCAGGTGACCGCCGACGACGTTGTGCAGCACCTTGTTTCCACTGCCGTAGCGCTCGTTGTCGACGGTGGACGCGTAGTACTGAAAGTTGATCCAGTGCGTGACGACCATCGGCGCCGTCATGATCAGCTCGAGCACGGCGAAGCCCTTGTCTTCACGGTGCCGATACTCGTGAAGGAACGAGCGCCCCTCGAGGTTCAGGTGCCGACAGTGCTCACGCGGCGCGACGATGAACGCAGCGTTGTTTGCAAGGCCCCACTCGGCGCGAACCTGGGCCCAGTCTGTGGCGCGCGCGCGGACGGCCGCCTTCAGCCCCGAAGCGGTCAGGCCCTCGAGCCCGAGCGAGGCCGCGCGCTCAGACCGCGCGCGCGTACCTGCAGCCAGGAGCCACCTGCGCAGCGTCTCGACCTCATCGCGATGCGAAGGCGGAACTTCGTCGAGCTCGAACACGACGACGTCGTCCGTGGTCGTGTCGTGAAGAGCCGCGATGAACCACGTACTCGAGGGGACGTCGATGCCTCGTTCGATGAGCCCCGCTCTGACGGCGGGCTCATTGAGCAGCGCGGCTGCCACGCGCGCATTCACCTCGCCCGTCTGTCCGCAGCACGCCCCGCAGTCGAGGCCTGCCGCGTGTGGATTGTTTCGGGTGGTGCTCCCGTGACCCGCCAACATGACCACCCGCGCCAGGCCGCGAGTCAGGCTCATGCCCCGCAGCATGCCCGCCGCCAGCTCGCACTTCGCCTCGAGGTCGATGCGCTCGCCCGTCACCGAGGCGACCAGGCGCGGCCTTCGCCGGGCGTCGAGTTCCGCAGACAGCCCCTCGCGGTCGATGCCTCGAGCCCGCTTGAGGTTGAAGGTCTCCTGGAACAGCTCGACTGCGAAGGTGGGGCCGAGCGCTTCGACGAAGGTGAAGGTCGACACCGCGTCGGTCTTGAAAGAATTCCAGGCCGCTGCCAGGTCGTGGTGGAGATCGCGTCGGGTCTCTGCGTCTTGACCTGCGCCCGTGTCCGCGGCGCGCAGCCGGGGGGCGAGCAGGCCGGGCAATTGAGGTCGCGCCGACGGGGCACCGAGCGGTTGGTAGTCGAGCGGCAGGCCGAAGAACCCGGCGAAACCGAGCGTGCGAAGCGAGGGCTCGGTCGCCTCGAGCGCCCGACGAAAGACCTCAGAGCGCACGTCGATGCAGAACACCGCCTGCACCGAGGGCTGCGTGGAGCGCTCGGTGCGGAAGCCCGAAGGGAACGCGCGCAGAATGGGTTCTCGCCAGGCGATCTCGAGGGCCTCCTGCAGCAGCCAATCTTCAGGCCGCGCGGCCGCCGCCAGGGCGTCGATTTGCGGCCAGGCCGCCATGGCGACCTTCCAGCGCCGAGCGACCGCGGCGCCGCCACTGCGGTGAAGCAGCCACTCCCACGCCAGCCGAATCGCCAGCAGCTCACGGACGGTGTCGTCGGCTCGGCTCTCCAGGCGCGCCAGCCAGCCTCGATACGCGCACCACGACGCCCAGCCGTTCTGGTCGAGGAGCAGGGTCCAGAGGTAGTTCTCCTGCTCGTCTTCAGGCACCTCGAGCGCCGCCAGCGCGACCTCGCAGAGCTCCCGCGCCGAGGTGGGCAGCGCCTCGCTGGCCAGGCCCTGGGGCCCCAGGCCCATGAGCAGCGCCGGGCTCCGGTCCGTCAGGGCCTGCCGCCGCCAGCTCGCGTACAGGCCGCCGCTTCGATCGGGCCCCAGCTGGGCTTGCCCCTCATCGAACCAGGCCGCGCAGAATTGACTGATGCTGTTGGTGACGAAGCTGCGCCACGACGGCTGGCGCACGAGGTCTCTGCCCGCGTCGACGACGTCGACCACCCGGGCGCGGGTGGCCACCGGCGGCTCTTCGTGTTCGAGCAGCTCGTGCAGCCCGGCGAGCGATTGGGTGGACTGAGCGGCGTCGAGCGCAGCCTGCAGGTGCTCGTCACGAAGTCGACCTTCGAGAAGCGCCTGCCGGAACCACGAGCGGGGCATCAGCAGGCGCGCTCCCGAGAAAGAACGCAGCTTTTCAGCCACCTCGCTCAGCGGGGCATCGATGAGTGACCAGAACGGATTGACGGCGATGAAACGATCGAGTGGCCACGTCGGCGCGATGCGCGAGCAGGCCTGCTCCACGGCCTTCTCGAGGCGCTGCCCTCTGGGCGCTTCGACGCGTGATGGAAGAGTGCTCATGGTCAGGCCTCCAGGGCCGCGGCGGTGGGGAGCGGAAGGGGGGCCTTGCGAGGTGACGTGAGCTCGGGCGGCCAGACGCGGAACATGATTCGGGTGAAGCGTTCGTCGAGACAGAACCCGGCGAACAGCCCGGGGTAGAGCGCGCGCGCGAGCGGGCCGACCGGGTCGAGCTGGAGCGCCGCCTTCAAGGCGAACAACACCAGCAAGCCAAAGCTGAAGAGCGCGAGGCCCCAGGGGTTCGTCCTCACGGGCTCGGGCAGCACGAACGCCGCCGCGGCGTGCCCGGCTGCGGAGAGCAGAATCACCCCACAGATTCGGGCTCCCGTTGCGAAGATCGCCCCCGAGGTGACAGGTCCACGGGCCAGCAAGGGGAGGAGCGAGAGCGCGACGAGCACCATGAGAACGGGCACCTCATCGAAGCGCAGCGTGCCGAACCGGCTCAGCAAAGCGACGCAGAGCCCCGCCGCACCGACCCCGGCGACGATGGTGACGACGAGGGCCCGCCCCGAGCGCGCAGGCCGCGGCTTCGCCAGCGACTGGGTTTCCCAGCGTTCGACCGCCGAGCCGGCATTCAAGAAGGCGTGTGCCTTGTAGAGCGAGTGCGCGACCAGATGGAGCAGCGCCAGTGACCACAAGCCAAGACCACACTGCACGAGCATGAAGCCCATCTGCGCGCAGGTGGACCAGGCCAGCGACACCTTGACGCTGACCCGGGTGGTCATCACGAGCGAGGCGACGACGGCCGAGCCCAGCCCGATGACCACCAGGAGAAGCCGGGCGACCTCTGCTCGGTCGAGCCACGGCGAGAGGCGAATCAGGAAGAAGCCACCGATGTTCACCACCCCCGCGTGAAGCAGCGCCGAGACAGGGGTGGGCGCTTCCATGACCTGAATCAGCCACCCGTGAAACGGGAGCTGCGCAGACTTCAGCGCGACCGCCAACACCACGAAGAGGGCGGCGATTTCCATCGAGGGGGTCAGCGCGGGCTGAGCACCGACAAAGGCAGCGATTGCATCGAGGTCGAGGCTGCCGACGCTGCGGTAGACCAGGGTCAGACAGACCACCAGGCAGGCGTCGGCCAGGCGACTGACCAGGAACTTCTTGTGCGCGGCGATGCGCGCGGCGGGGCGCTCACCGTAGAACGTCAGCAACTGATGCAGCGAAAGGCTGGTCGCCGTCCACCCCAGCGCCACGATCGCCAGGTTGTTCGCGACGACCAGGGTGGTGACCGCGCCCAGCGTCAGCAACAGCCAGCGGTGGTACCTCACGAACCCCGGGTCGCCGTGAAGATACGTGCGCGAGGCGCGAATGATGACCACGCCCAGGGCGCCGACCAGCATGAGCATCACGCAGGTGGGCGCGTCGAGGCGAACGCCGAACTTCGTGACGCCCATCGTCGAGTCACCTCGGGTGAGCACGACCCCGAGCGTGAAGAGAAGCGCCAGACCCAGCGCGATGAGGCCGGCAGCCGGGGCCCGGCGAGGCGACGTGAGGGCGACCCACCCGAAGACCACGGGGATCGCCATCGCGAGGACGGGAAGGACCGGCAACCAGGGCTCGGGAAGGCTCATGGGCCCTGAGTAGGCCGTTCAGTCCGTTCTTGAAAAACACATAAATCTGCTCATATCGTTCTTTTCTGGAGATGGCCGATGAACATCGAGCAGCTCAATTTCCATCACCTCAGGTACTTCTGGGCGGTCGCCAGGGACGGCAACCTGACGCGAACGGCAGCGCGGCTGCGCGTCGCCCAGTCCGCCCTTTCGTTTCAGATTCAACAGCTCGAGGGGCAGTTGGGAGAGCCGCTGTTCAAACGGGACGGACGCCGGCTCGTGCTGACCGAGGCGGGGAAGATCGTGCTCGCCTACGCCGAGGAGATCTTCGCGACGGGTGGCCAGCTCCTCTCGACGCTCGAGCGAGGCCGACAGCCCGAGCAGGTCTTACGGATTGGCGCGGTGGCGACGTTGTCGCGCAATTTTCAGGAATCGTTCGTCAAGCCGCTGCTCGATCAACCCGACGTGCGCCTCTGTCTCGAGTCGGGCGTGCTCGCCGATCTGCTGCTTCGCCTCGAGGACCACGGCATCGATCTGGTGCTCGCCAACCGGCCCCCCCCGCGTGAGTTCACCGGCCGGGTCCGCTGTCGGCGAATCGCCCGTCAGCCCGTCAGCATCGTCGGGTCGAGGCGGCGCAGAGGCTTTCGGTTCCCCTCGAGCATCGCCGATGAACAGATGATTCTCCCGGGGCGCGAGAGCGACATCCGCTCGGGCTTCGACGCCTTGTGTGAACAACGGGGCCTGCGGGTCCGCGTGCTCGCCGAGGTCGATGACATGGCGACGATGCGGCTCGTGGCGCGCGATACGAGGGCGCTGGCCTTGCTCCCCTCGGTGGTGGTTCGAGACGAACTTCGTGAGCGCGTGTTGCATGAGTACTGCGTGGTCCCCGAGCTGTTCGAGACCTTCTACGCCATCACCGCAGAGCGCAGATTTCAGCACCCGCTCCTCGAGGAAATCCTCGCGCGCGACGAGCACGATCTGCTCGCGATGGCCCCGGGGACCGAAGAGAGGCGAAGAAGGAGACCCTGACGTTCAGGACTTCTTGACGAACTCCGACTTGAGCTGCATCGCGCCGAAGCCGTCGATCTTGCAATCGATGTTGTGGTCGCCTTCCACGAGGTGAATGTTCTTCACCCGGGTGCCGACCTTGAGCGCCGACGCCGCGCCCTTCACCTTGAGGTCCTTGATGATGGTGACCGAGTCGCCTTCGACGAGCCGGGTGCCGTGCGCGTCTTTGACCACCAGCCCTTCGTCGGCAACTTCCGTCTTCGTCGCGGCGGCGGGCGACCACTCGTGCGCGCACTCGGGGCACACCAGCAGCGGCCCGTCTTCGTAGGTGAACGCCGAGCTGCACCTGGGACATGCGGGGAGGTCACTCACACGCAGGCAGTTATCAGCACGCGGAGCGCGTATGAAAGAAGGATGACTGACGCGTTCTTCGTACCCGATGGTGATGGCTTCTTCCCGCAGGCGCACGCGACCGGTCCGTGGAGTGCGGAGTTCCTCCATGGTGGCCCGCCTTGTGCGCTCGTCACGCGTGGCTTCGAGCGCTCACTGCCCGATGACTTTCAGTTGGTGCGGGCGACCTTCGAGCTGTTGCGGCCGGTGCCCTTCGCGAAGCTGACCCTGCGCACCGAGGTCGCGACCGAAGGTGAGAACGCGCGCCGGGGGACGGCGGTGCTGGAGGCCGACGGCAAGCCCCTCATCCGCGCGCAGGTGCTGGCGTTCAAGAAGATGCCGACCGAGCTCGAGCTGCCGGTCGAGAAGGGGCCCACGCCGCCCGCGGGGCTCGAGCCGTTCGAGTTCGGGTTCTTCCCCGTCGAGGTCGGGTACCAGACGGCGATGGAGATGCGGTTCGCGCGCGGCAAGCTCGGTCAGTCGCCCGTCGCCGTGTGGATGCGCATGAAGGTGCCGCTGCTGCCCGATGAGAAGCCCTCTCCGTTCGTTCGCACCGTGTGCGCGGCGGACTCGGGGAATGGTGTTGCGCAGGTGATGGACTTCTCGAAGTTCACCTTCGTGAACGCAGACCTGAACCTGTCGCTGCTGCGGCGGCCGAAGGGCGAGTGGATCTGCCTCGAGGCGCACACCACGGTGACCAAAGACGGTGTCGGGCTGTCGGACACGCGCTTGTGGGACGAGAAGGGGCCGATCGGCCGCGGGTGTCAGAGCCTGCTCGTGCGGCCTCGCGTCGCTCCTTCTCCTGAGGAGGGCTAGCGCAGCTCGGCCGCCACGTAGTCGAGGCGAATCAACACGTCCTCCACCTTGTCGAGCTGCAGCCCCGCGCTCCCCTGCAGGCTCTGCGTCGTCGCGGGAATGAACAGCGTGTAGTCGCCGAACACGCCCCGCCCCGCCAACGCAGTCGACTGACCGTCTTGATAGTCGAGCCGCTCCAGCTCACGTTGCGCGACGTTGGTGCGGGCCTGCACGGTGGCGAAGCTGTAGGTGCTCGTCTCGCGCGTATCGGTGAGGCTCGCCAGCACGCTGTCGTTGCCCCAGGTGTTCGCGCTGTACGGGTCGACGAACAGGTTCTGCGAGGGCCGGGTGGTGGCCGATTGCAGCTCGCCGCCCCCGCTGCAGCGCTGGCTGGCGAAGGTGTTCCGCTTGCGCAACTGCAAGGTGACGATGCTGGTGTTGGTGCCCACCATGAGGCCCTCGCCCAGCACCGAGGCGTTGATCGACCACACCCGCTCGGAGCAGTTGAGGCCGCTCAAGAGCGGCACGGCGCCGGTATCGCCCAGCCCCAGCGCGGCGAGGGGCTGCAGAGAAAAGGGGAACTCCTGGCCCAGGTAGCGGCCTTCGGGCCCGTAGACCGCGTACTGCGGCGCGGTGAGCAGCCGCTGCAGCCGCTGCGTCTCGTCGAGCTGCTGCCCGCCGGGTGACGCGGTCTGGCGGTTGGCGAGCTGCAGCAGGTTGCTCTTGAGGCTGAGCACGGTGATCAACTGCGTGGGGTTGCCGCCGCCCGAAGGCGCCCCGCGCCGCACCAGGTCGCGCACCCGCCGCAGCGCCTCTTCCAGCTCTGCGGTGGTCTTCGCAGAGAGCGCCTTGCCGCGCTCCACGCTGGTGAACTGAAACTCGTACTCAGTGGCGAGGATGGCCAGGTAGAGCGCCCGGCGCGCGCGGCGCATGCGCTGGGTGTGCAGGTCGAGGTTGGAGTCGAGCCAGAAGTCCACCTGGGCCACGGCCACCTTCCGGTACGCCTCGGCTTCGATCGAGCTGTGCCCGTCGTCGAGCGCGCCCTGCAGCGAGGCCTTGAGGTTGTTGAATTGCACCAGCGTCTGGCTGAGCGCCTGGGCCTGGCGTCTGATGCGCAACGAGGCGCTGCGCGCGCCCACCAGCTCGATCTCTGCCTCGTTGATGCACTGCCGCAGCGCCGTCTGCCCCTCGAGCCGGGTGACCGTCAGCTCGTGCTGGCGTCCGACCTCTTCCATGCGCAGCCCCAGGGTGTCGGCGGTGCTCTCTGCGACCTGCTGGACCGCTCCGAAGATCAAGCTGCCGACCCACTGCCAGGGATTTTCCAGGCTGAACAGGTCGCGCGCCTTCTGGGCGATCTTCGCCGTCTGATCAGCGGCGAACTTGGCGTTGGAGAGGCTCGACATGGTCGAGTTGTGCTGCGTGATCGCGCCTTCGATGGCCGCGTTCCCCTGCTGGAGGATGAAGCAGCCCCGCATCGCGCCGTCATAGCGCTCGCTGAACTCTTCGAGCTCGGCGCGCGCGATGTCCACCTCGGTGGCGGCCCCCATCACGGCCAGCGCGGCGTCTCCCAGGCTTCCCCGGTAGCAGGCCGGGTCGGGGATCACGTCGTCCGGTACACAGGTGTGCACGGAGCTGCGGCAGATGAGCCCGTTGGGGCACTCGTCGGTGCTCTGGCAGCTGGTGGGCGTGATGGTGGGCCGGGCACCCAGGCTCGCGGCGCGCATCGAGCCGCACAACGACTCGACCGAAGCGACGGCCGCGCTGTCGATGCCCGAGGGAATGCGAAGCTCGGGCACCGGCACGCCGTTGTACCCCTGCTCAAAACCTCTGACCAACGAGCTCTCGAAGCTGCTCGAGAAGAACGGCTTGGTGGCGTCGTAGGGCACGACGGGCAACGCATCGAGCTGGGCGTCGAGCGCGGCGTCGCCGGTGGTGATGGCGGTGCCGAAGCGCTGGCGCAGGTTCTGGGCCATGCAGATCTGGTAGCCGACGTCGGCGATGTTCAGTCGATCGGCGTAGTCGACCCCTTCGGCGCGGCAACCCGGGGCGAGGTAGCAACTGTCGGCGTCCGGCGGGGGCGACACGTCGAGCACGGTGAACGAGTTGTAGTCGCCGCACAGGCTCGAGATTTGATCGCCGTAGAAGCGCTTGATGTCTTCCACGCGCCGGCTGCTGGCCGCGTTCTCCTGCTGCGTGACGAGATCGCGCTGGAGGATGCTGGTGATCGAGGCGCGCGCGAGCAGCTCGGACTGGCGGGCCTGCTCGAGCAACGTGGGCGCGATCGCCGGGTCGAGGAGATCCTCTCTGCCCAGCAACGCGTCCGACACGGCCGAGAAGCGGCGGGTGGTCCCCTGCTGGTCTCCCAGCCGGTACAGCGGCAGGTCGCCGTCTTCGATGCCCAGCGGGTTCTTCCCCTGGTCGAGGTAGTCGAGCTGCTGAAGCAGCCGCGCGGTGGCGGTGCCCCAGGCGCTGCGCGAGGCCTGCCACTGCAGCTCCCACGCGGGTGTCCCCCCCGAGCGCGCGGCGTCTCGCAGACCCTGGGCTGCGGCGAAGATGACCACGCTGCGCGGTAGAAAGCGGGCGAGCGAGGCGGCCACCGGCTGCACCTGATCTACCGGCGAGCGCACGTAGAGCAGGTCATCGATCAACCCCTGCATTCCGGTGAGCTGCTGCGAGAGGGTGAAGAGCATCGTCACAGGCAGGCCCACGCCCTGCTCACCGAGCGGGAAGGTGCTGGTCGAGCCATAGGCCTGGCGGTAGTCGGGCACGGCGAGCGCATCACCGGGGGTGGCCATCAACGCGGCGCCGAAGCGCGGGTGAAGCAAGAGGTCCCACCCGTTGACGCTGCGCTGCAACGAGGTGAACACCAGCTGCCAATCGGAGTACTGCCGCAGCTTGTCGGTCGTCGACCCGGCGGGCAGCAGCGGGGCGAGCGTGTTGAGCCGCCGCGGCTCCATCGCCACCACCGACATCACCGACATCCACCGCTGGAAGAGGCGCAAGTGCTGACGCGACAACGCGGCGTCGATGGGCTGCCCGCCCCCGAACGCCCGAAGCCGGTCGGTCTCGGTCGCGTAGCCCAGCGCGGTGACGGCGCGGGCGCGGTTGACGCACCCACCCGGCGTGCTCGCGTCAGAGAACGCAGGCGCACCTGAGAGGTCGAGCGCTGCCACGCAGTTGGTGAGGTACTCGCCGCGGTTCTGCAGGAACCCCGTGTCGAGGCCGAACGCCTTCTGCGGTACCGGCGCGCCGCCCACGTTGCAGGCCAGGTCTCCGGGTCCTGAGAGCGAGGCCAGCGTGGTGAGGAAAGAGGTCACCGGCGTGCCGGTGGTCGAGCACACCGAGGCCGTCACGCGCTGCAGCGCGGTCAGGGCGCTGTAGTCACCCAGCGCCGCGCGCCCCGCCGTCTCGTCGTCGAAGCGGGTGTTGGCGCGGCTGTCGGGCGGCGTGACGGCGGCGGTGCGCACGGTGGGCGGGGTGCTTGCGGCGGGGAGATCGCCGCTGCGCACCAGCGTCAGGCGCCAGCGCACGAAGGGCGCGCTCGCCACCGGCGCGATGCCCTCGAAGGTGACCACGAAGTCACCGTCGAGCAGGCCGTCGCGAAAAGTGGCATCGTCCATCGCGGCGGCTGCGTGCACGTCGAGCTGCGCGCCCGTCACCGTCGGCACGTCTTCGCCCAGGTACTGCGTGCTGGGCATCAGCAGCTGCCACTCATTGGTGCCGCTGCGCAGCCCGAGGGTGGCGGTCGCGCCCGGGGGGAAGACCGTCATTCTCTTGTCGGTCAGTCGCAGCGTGTAGACGCCGTTGACGGGCGGGTAGATCTCAGCGCTCACGGGCAGCTCGAGGCGGGTGAGCTCGGGGGGCAGGGTGTCCATCGTGGTGCGCGCGCGCAGCCCCGCGCCGACCAGCTGCGCGCTGCCGCGGTAGGTGCCGAAGCGGGGTACTGCGGGGCCTGCGACTTCTCCCCTCAGCGCCACCCCCACCGTGAGGTGCTGGCCCTCGGCGAAGAGGTCGAGGGCCTTGCGTACCGTCGTGCTGGGGAAGGCCCCCGCCGTTCGCACCCGCACCGCCGACAGCGTGGCGCCCGCCACCAGGGTCTCGAAGGTGCACTCGCTGCCGAACGCGGCGGTCTCTCCACACGCCACCTCGAGGCCCGCCTCGGCAGCCAGGCGCACGCGCGCGAGGTCGAGGGTCTTCGCGCCCACCCCGAGCGTCTCGACGTTGGTGGGACCGAAGAGCTCGAGGTCCTGGCGATCGATGATCAGCGCCCCGCGCGGCAGCCCGCTGACCGGGTTGGGCAGGTTGGCGCGCGCGCTCGACACGCAGCGCCCGAACGAATCACACACGCCCTGGGCGCACTCCACGTTGAGCGCGCACGCGCTGGTGCATCGGCCCCGGTCGCAGCCGGTGCCGCAGCCGCAGTTCTCGTCGCGGGTGCAGCGCGCAGGTGAGCCCGCCGTCTCGAGCCGCACGCACGTGCCCGCCCAGGCGGGGCCAGCGTCGACTTCTTCGACGGGCACTTCTTGCGCCGCGTCGGGGACCTGAGGGGTGATGGCGGGGCAGGCGCTGAACGACACGAGCACGCCCAGCGAGCACAGCAGCGCAAGGGGCTTCATCTCAGCACCCCTTCCTGACTTCGTTGCCGCCCGTCGCGCCGGGTTGCGCCGGCGCGGTCGCGGTGCCAGCCGCGCCCGGCGTGCCGACGTTCACGGTCGCGCCAGCCGCCGACGGAACCGCGCCCCCGACGCAGTAGATGCCCACCGAGTCACCGCCCGCAGCGCCGCCTGCCGAGCCGCCGTTGCCGCCGTTGCCGCCGCGCCCGCCCGCGCCGCCGCACTTGCCCTGGTAGCTGGGGTTGGAGGTGACGGGGCAAAGCGCGGCGGTGGTGGTCTCGCCGTTGCCGCCCGTGCCCCCGGTGCCTCCAGCGCCACCAGTGCCGCCGCGCCCGCCATTGCCGGCGGTGACGCGCACGCTGGCCGTCACTGAAAAGCCCGATGAGTTGACGACGAGCAGACCGATGGAAAGTCCTCCCGGCCCTGCGAAGAGCCCGCGCTCACCCGCGCAGCCCGGCGCACCGCCACCGCCACCCGGACCGCCCCAGTCGGGCGAGTTGAAGCAGGAATCGGTGTACCCGCCGCCCGCGCCACCGCCGCCCCCGAAGGTGCCGATGCTTCCAGGCAAACCGGGGTTTGAGAAGCCGCCGACGAGAGTCCCTGCCGCCGAGATGGTGACGCGAATACCGGGCATGCCGCTGGCGCCCGCACCGCCGGTCACCCCGTTTCCACCAAAGCCGCCGGCGGTCACCGCGGTCGACGTGCCGCCACAAGCCCCCATGCCGTCGATGCCCGTGCCGCGGGTGCCACCGGGCGTTGTGGCCGTGGCGCCGTTGCCCGCATTGCCCACCGGGGGCGAGAACGAGATTCGGTCCTTGCCGCCGCGCCCACAGTCATTGCCCAGCTGGCCCGCGATGGCGGTGTTGACCGTGCACACCTGCGGCTGGCCGTTGCAGCTGACCGTCCCCGGTGTGCGCCCCGACGCGTTGCCACCGGGCGCGCCCGAAGCGCCTGAAGCGCCGTCGACGCCCGCGCCCGCGTTGCCGGCCACGATGATGACGTCGTCGAGCCTCAGGCCTGGCGAGTTCAGGACCAGGAAGCCCAGGTTGCTCGAGCCGCGGCCGCTCAGGTTGGCGGTGGTGTTGGCGGTGCGCACCTCGACGTGACGCACGATGGCGGAAAGCGAGACCCCGCTGGCCGTAGCGCCGACCAACCGGTTGTTCGCATCGACCGGGGTATTGGGAATGTTCCAGACGGGGCGCTTGCTCGCGTCGGGCACGAAGAAGGGCGAGACCCCGAAGCCGCCGTAGATCGACACGCCGTTGGGCACGACGAGCGGGTCCGTGAAGACGGCGTTGCCGCCGATGACGATGCCCCGCGCGCCCCGCGCCGCCGCCGCGGTCGCCGCAGCGGGGAAGGTGACGAAGGGCCGCATTCGGCTGCCGTCGCTGCTGCCGGTGTACGCAGGGTCGACGTAGATGAAGGTCGAGGCCGAGACGGTCGAGTCGCACTCCACCACCCCCGCATCGGCGACGGGAATGGCCAGGTCCGCGCAGGTGTAGCGGTCGGTGGCGCTCTCGCAGCTCTGGGTGCCGAGCAGGCAGGTGCCGCAGCCCACCCGGGGCGGGGCGACGCAGCGGTTGGCGTAGACCACCGTGCCGTTCATCACCATCGGAGACGGATCGCAGTAGGCCTCGACGCCCGCGCAGATGCCGCCCCCGCACGCGTACAGCTTGTCTTCACAGCCCGCGTCGGCGTCGGTGCACACCCGCCCGCAGCCGGGCCCCGAGCACGAGGGCGTGGGGGTGCAGGTCGCGCTGCCCGCGTCGGGTTGAGCGCACGTGGCGGGCACGTAGCGGCACTGAAAGTCGACGCAGCCCGAGAGCGTCATGCAGGGCCGCGAGGCGCACGCGGTCTCGAAGTTCTGCTCGGTGCACGCGCAGGTGGCGGTGCAGGTGATCATCGCGCCACATTCGTCGGAGAAGACGCCGCAGCCCAACCCCGCGCAGGTGCGCGGCGTGCAGCCGGCGTCGACCTCGCCCCCGCCACCACCACCACCGGTCGCGCCACCACCAGCGCCACCACCTCCGCCCATCGTCCCGCCGCCCCCTCCGGTCGCGCCGCCACCACCTCCACTGCCGGCGTCGGTCGAGCCCGAGACGCACCTGCTCGCGCTACAGACCTCGCCGGGTGCGCAGTCGGAGTCAGAGCCACACGCGGTGGACGTGGGAGGCGATTCACAAGCGCACAGCAGACTCAGCGCGAAGAAGGCGAAGGAAGAGCGGGTCATGGAGCGGCAGTATTTCGCGCGAAGAACGCGCGCCGCATCTGATGAACGTCATACGGCCTGAGCGGAGCTCACCCTCCAGCGCGGGCACGTGAACCGCGGTCACTCCACCGGGCAGGGGTACTCGACCTCGACCTCAGCGTCGGCCTTCACCGCGATGGTCTGAATCGGACCCGCGACCGTGTTGCCCGCTGCGTCGTAACAATCGAACCGCACCTTGTGATTGCCGACCTTCGCCTTGATGCCCATCAGCGGCGAGCCGCCGAGCTTCTTCCCGTCGAGGTACACGTCGGCGGTGTCGGTGGCGCGCAGGTTGAGCATGCCCTCTGCGGGAGCCGCCTTCGGAGCAGCAGCAACAGGCTCGGGCTTCGGCGCGACCGGCTCAGGTTTCACAGCGACCGGCTCAGGTTTCACAGCCACGGGCTCAGGCGCTTTGACCACCGGTGCGGGCTTCGCGACGACAGGCGCAGGCTTCGCGACGACAGGCTCAGGCTTCGCGACGACGGGCTCGGGCTTCGCAGCAACCGGCTCAGGCTTGGCGACCACGGGCTCCGGCTTCGCAGCGACAGGCTCAGGATCCGCGGCCACGGGCTCCGGCGTCTTCACGGCGTCCGGCATCTTCGGAAGCGCAGCGCTCGCCAGCATCTCGGGGAACTGACGAAGCGCAATCTGCGGCGCGGTCCGGGGCGTGGCCTCGTACGGCGCGCCTCCACTGACCACCGCCATGCCGAGGGCGCCCGCACTGCCGAGCCCGAAAATCACCACGAAGATCCATTTCACTGCGGCCACGTCGTCCTCCACTGTTTCTGTAGCGTGCCCCTGAGTCCGTCCCTATAGGGCAACCGCTTCACCACTTTGGGAGATTACACATGTTTCTGTCGCTCGCCCTCTCCGCCGTCCTCGCGCAGTCAGATGCCGCTGCCGCCACGCCCGTTCCCACGGAGCTGAGCGCGGCTGAGCGCTCGGCTGCCGCCGCCGAGAAGGCCGCCGCTGCAGCGCAGCTGGCCGCCGAAGCCGCGATGCGCATCGCCGAGGCCGTCGCGGGTCCCCTGCCCTCGACCGCCGCCGCTGCGGCCGCCGACCCGAAGAAGGACCTGTGGATCGGCAACGTGGGTGTCGGCCTCACCTTCATCACCGGCAACAGCCAGACGCTGACGGTGACCGGCAGCGCCGCCGCGGATCGCAAGTGGGAGAAGTGGTCGCTGGGCATTCGCGCCAACGGTGCGTACGGCCTGGCGAACCCCGACACCAACGCGGGCGCCGCGTCTTCCATCACCGCGCGCCGCGCCGTGGGCACCGTGCGCCTCGACCGCACCCTGGGCGACAGCTTCGCCGCGCTCTTCGGCCTCGTGGGCTCGGAGTTCGATCACATGAAGAACATCGAGTCGCGCACCATCGGTGAGCTCGGCGCCGGCCTGACCTTCTTCAACAAGAAGGAAGGCGACCTCGAGAAGTTCTACCTGCGCCTCGACCTCGCGATGCGCGCTGGTTACGAGACCCGCTTCCAGTACTTCCCCGTGCCTGCCTCGGTGACCGATTACGGCATCGTCATTCTCGCGCCGCGCGCCGCCATCACCCTGCGCTGGAGCTTCTCGAAGGACGTGCGCATCACCGAAGAGCTCGAGTTCGTGCCCTTCCTGCTCGCGCCCACCCTCGGCCGCCTGCTGATCAACAACAACACCAAGCTCAGCGCCCGCCTCACCGACAACCTCTCGCTGAACACCGCGGTGCTGGTGAACTTCGACTCGATGCCCCCCCAGGGCTCGGGCGGCCTGACCCGCAAGGAGACCGACGTCGCCTTGACCGTCGGCCTCGAAGCGAACTTCTAGGAAACGGCGCGCAGCTTCACCGGCGTGGCCGACGGCATCACGGGGGCTTTGCGGCCCTCCTTCAGGCCCGCCCACATGCGCGAGAGCAGGCCGCCCTTCGCGCCTGCCGGCAGCGCCCCGCTCGGATCTTCGGCGTAAGGCTTGCGGGTCTTCATCACGTAGTCGAACCACGGGTGCGTCACGCACCAGTTGGCGTTCTGGTCTTTGCCCATGTGGTGGTCGACGTGCCACGGCATGTTCTCGCGCGCCCACGCGGGGTCGAGGTGGCTCTTCTTGTGAATCCGGTAGTACCGGAGCATCGAGAACCACACCGTGCCCGCGAAGAACGGCGCGACGGGGAAGAGCGGAATCGTGGCCACCGCCCCGAGCGCGAGCGCCAGCGCTTCTTTGCCCTGAGGTGACCAGGTGAAGAGGCTGCGCGTGTACTGCGGATCCCTCATGTCGTTCTTGAACGCTTCACGGTGATGCTCGTGCCAGTGAAAAGCCCAGAAGCTTTTGCGGTCGCGGCCCAGGCCGTGAAGCATGTGCTTGTGAAGGAACCACTCTCCAGCGTTCGACGCGGCCAGACCCAGCGGGATACCCAACATGATGTGCCTCCTCGAGATGAGGCGGCAATTATGACCGAACGGTCACCTCATCTCAAGCCCACTTCACCTCATAAAAGGTGCCGAGGTCCTTGGTCTCCAGAACGGTGACGCTCAGGTCCTTCGCGCCGGCGTGGGCGCAGCCCGACTCGATGAGACCCAGGTAGAAGCCGGGCCGGGCAGTCCAGTTGATGTGGACCTTGTGGTGATTGGGGGCGAGCGACTCGAAGGTGCCGACGGTGAAGTTGTTGGCGCTGCGGAAGTTGCGGGTGAGGCGATCGAGCGTGCGGCGCGGGCCGATCACCTTGAGCAGCCCGAGCAGCGCCGAGCCCATCAGCGTCTTGCTGAAGCCCTGAAAGAAGACGCGGCCGACCTCGGAGTAGCGCTCGAGCTCGGGCAGATGCGCGAAGCGGCTGGCGGCGGACGCATCGAGAATGTCGAGCCACGCCCCGATGGGATAGCCCGCGTCGAAGTGGTCCCCGGTCTTCACGCCGGCCTTCAAGAAGGCGGCGCGCTCCTGCGGGGTGTGCGGGGTGAGCGCCCGGTAGATGCCTTCCATCGACTGCGCGAAGACCACCTTCTCGGAGCTCATGGCGACACCTCTATCGAAGGTCTCGAACAAAGGTGCAGTTCGATCGAGGCGGGTGAGCTTACCGGTACGGGGCGGCCACCGCCGGCGCCTCGATCAGTTGGGTAAGCCGCTCGAAGTCGACCGGCTTCACGGCGTGCGCGTCGAACCCGGCTTCGCGCGCCCTGACACGATCGCCGTCCTGACCGTAGCCGGTGAGCGCCACCAGCCTGAGCGGGGCGAGGTCGGTACGGCCACGCAGCGCCTTCGCCAACTCGTAGCCGTTCATCTTGGGCAACCCGATGTCGAGCAGCGCCACGTGGGGCCGGAAGTCCCCGACGATCTGAAGCGCCGTGGCAGCCTCGTTGGCCTTCCTCGTCTCGTAGCCGAACAGCTCGAGCGCGGACGCCAGCAGGTCGGCGGCGTCTTCATTGTCGTCGACCACCAGCACGCGTTTGCCGGCGGCCTTCGGGGTCACGAGCCTTTCCTGCGCAGGGGCCGGCGCTTGCGCGCGCAGGGCGATCGGCAGTCGAACGGTGAAGGTCGCGCCGTGGCCCGTCCCCTCGCTGGCCACGTCCACCCGTCCCCCGTGCAGTTGCACCAGGTGGCTCACGATGGCGAGCCCGAGCCCCAGCCCACCGCGGTCTCGGTTCAACGCCTGCGGGCCCTGAACGAAGCGCTCGAACACGCGCGGGAGCAAGTGCGGTGCGATGCCCATTCCGGTGTCGGTCACTTCGAGCACCGCCTCGCCACCGACGCGTGTGCCAACCACCTTGATGCGCCCGCCCGAGGGGGTGTACCTGGCGGCGTTGGTCAGGATGTTGGCGAAGACCTGCGCCAGCCGGTGGGCGTCACCGTCGACCACCAGCCCGCGGGCCACCTCGGCACAGACCACGTGGCCGCGCTGCGTGATGAGCGGCCCCGCCAGCTCGAGGGCCCGGTCGATGACGTCGCCCAGCTCGAGCCGCTCGCAGGACAGCTCGGTCTTGCCGCCCGTGATGCGGGCGATGTCGAGCAGGTCGTCGACGAGAATGACGAGGTGATTGACCTGCCGTTCGATGATGCTGCGCTCGGCCTCGAGCTGTCCTGCCCCGCGAAGCTTCATCAATTGCAGCGCCGTGGTGATGGGGGCCAGCGGGTTGCGGAGCTCGTGGCCGAGCATCGCCAGGAACTCGTCCTTGGTCCGGTTGGCGGCCTCTGCTGCCTGGCGCGCCTCGTCGAGCCTTCCGGCCGCGAGCTTCTCGGCGTGGATGTCTCGGTGGAGCCCCACCCACTCACGCAGTGAACCGTCGGGCCACAGGATGGGAACGGCGCGGATGGCAAACCAGACGTATTCCCCGTCGGCGCGGCGCAGCCGATGCTCGAAGAGGAAGGTCGACCGCTGCTCGACCGCCTTCTTCCAGGCCTCGATGGTGGCGGGGGCATCTTCGGGGTGCACGGCCTTCGACCAACCGTAGCCCCGGCACTCCGCGAGGGTCTGGCCCGTGTAGGCGCACCAGTCGGGCTGATCTCCGACCATCTCGCCGGCGGGGCTGTTCGTCCACACGAGGTTGCCCGTGGCGCGCACCAGCGCCGCGTACCGGTTCCTCTCGTACTCGAGCAGGGCCGTCGTCGCGGGGTCGTCAGAACGGGCGGGATGTGACGCGTTGGGCATGCGATGCATCGGTACCCTCTTCGGTGGACAATTTCATTTTTGCTCCTGAACGAACAGAGAGCTGACACGCACGGTGGCCGGCGCTGACACCCCGTGGACCTGGCGGCCAGAATCGACGATGAGGGGTCTGACGCTTCCGTCGCAGTGAAGTGAAGGTTCATGTCGCCTCAGAATTCGCCCTTCCCCGTTGGTGCGCCTGGCATGCCGTGGGGACCTGAAGAGAAGCAGCAGTGGCGCTCGATGCAGCCGAGGCGCCGCAGCTATGTCGATGACGTCACGGCGACCGTGCAGCGCCTCGGCGTGAACTTCGAACGCACTTGCTACGGCACGCTCGAGTACCCACCTGACGGCACGTACGAGCTGCTCGCCCTGCGCAGCCGAGCGTGGAACGACGCGCTGCCGGTGGCTTTGGTCACCGGCGGCGTGCATGGCTATGAGACGAGCGGCGTCCACGGCGCCTTGCTCTTCGCCGCCGAGCACGCAGGCGCGTTCGAAGGTCGCCTCAACCTCATCATCGCGCCGTGCGTGAGCCCCTGGGCCTACGAGCGCATTCACCGCTGGAACCCGCATGCGGTCGACCCCAACCGGTCATTCAAGGCCGAGGGGGCCGCTGGCGAGGCGCGGCAGTTGATGACGTTCCTCGCGCCGTACCTGGGCCGGTTCCTGGTGCACCTGGACCTGCACGAGACGACCGACTCTGACGAGAGCGAGTTTCGCCCCGCGCTCGCCGCCCGCGATGGGAAAATCTACGAGCCCGACCAGGTCCCCGACGGGTTCTACCTGGTCGATGACGCTGCCAACCCGCAACCCGCGTTTCAGCGCGCCATCATCGAGGCCGTCTCGAAGGTGACGCACATCGCGCCGGCAGACTCGAGCGGTCACCTCATCGGCGCGCCCATCGTCAGCCCGGGCGTCATCGAGTACCCCGTGAAGTCTCTGGGCCTCTGCACGAGCGTCACCGGGGCCCGCTACACCACGACCACCGAGGTCTACCCCGACAGCGCGCGCAGCTCGCCCGCGCAGTGCAACCAGGCCCAGGCGGTCGCCGTTCGCGCCGGCCTCGACTTCGCGTTGTCGCAGCGCTGAGCGTGAGCCCACCTCTCGTTTTCAGCCGCGCTTGAGCTTCCGGTAGAGCGTCACGCGGTCGATACCCAGCACCGCAGCGGCCTTCAGCCGGTTGCCGCCCATCGCGCCCAGCACGCGGGCGACGTGGCGGCGCTCCAGCTCGGCCAAGGACAGCAGGGGCCCGGCCATTTCCTTTTCTGAGAACCGGCCTTTGCCCGTGAGCTGTGGGGGCAGGTGCCAGGCCTCGATGCGGGCGCCGTCGTTCGAGAGCACCGCGCTCTCCACCACGTTCTGCAGCTCGCGCACGTTACCGGGCCAGTGATAGCGGGTCAGCGCCGCCAGCGCGTCGGTCGAGAGGCTGGGCAACGCGCGGCCTGACCTCGCCGTTGTCTGGGCCAGGAAGTGCCGCAAGAGCAGCACCACGTCGCCAGCCCGCTCACGCAACGGCGGGAGCTGCACGCGCAGCACGTCGATCCGGAAGAGCAGATCTTCACGAAAGCGGCCCTGGGTGACGGCCTCGTCGAGATCGGCGTTGGTGGCAGCCACCACGCGAACGTCGACGGCCACCTCACGGTTCGCGCCCAGCGGCCGCACCTTGCACTCCTGAAGCACGCGCAACAGCGAGACCTGCACGCGAGGCGGCAGCTCCCCCACTTCATCGAGGAACAAGGTGCCCCCGTTCGCCTCGCGGAAGACGCCGGGCCGGTCCACGCGGGCGTCGGTGAAGGCGCCGCGCACGTGACCGAAGAGCTCCGACTCGAGCAGCGTGCCCGAGATCGCCCCACAGTTGATCGACACCAGCGGCCCGCGACGCCGGGGGCTGGCTTCGTGCAGCGCGCGGGCGACCAGCTCTTTGCCGGTGCCGCTCTCGCCCGTCACCAAGACCGGCGCCTCGCCAGCGCCCAGCCGCTCGATGAGCGCGCGCACCCGCACCATCGAGGGCGCGTCGCCCAAAAGCCCTTGCGCCGCGCCGCTGCGGCTGAGCTGCGCCTGCAGTCGCGCGAGCTCGACCCGGGTGAGATGGTGTTCCAGCGCGCGCTCCACCACCACCTGGAGCACCGCCAACTCGAAGGGTTTGGCAATGAAGTCGCTGGCGCCCGCGCGCAGGGCGCTGATCGCGACCTCGATGCTGCCGTGGGCCGTCATCACCACCACCGGCACCGTACGCTCGAGCGCGCGCAGCAGCTCTGCAGCGAGCTCGAGGCCGGTGAGCCCACCGAGCTCGTAGTCGAGCAGCAGCAGATCGTAGGGACGGCGGGCGACCGCCTCGAGGGCGGCCGAGCGTTCGGTGAACCAGTCAGCGGCGTGACCCAGCTTCCGCAGGTAGGTGCCCACCAACCGGGCAATCGCCGCGTCATCGTCGACCACCAAAATCGCTGCAGACTCCGCAGAACTCGCCATGTGTTGCACTATGCAACATAGAACGACCGGCAACCCATCGCAACGACTGAGCGTTGAAACGGACGCCGACTTGCAACTCGGCGAGGGTCGATGCTCCCCCCCATGCGCGCGCTCTTCGCTTTGTCGTTGTGCCTGTCGTCCTTCACCTTCGCCGCGCAGACAGTTCGCTACAGCGTCGACCAGCGAGGTGACGTCACGCTCATCGGGAACAGCGGCAGCTCGGACTGCGGCAACGGGCCCATCGCCCCCGTCGTGGGCACGGTGGGCGCCTGCGGAACCAACACCGGCGACACGAGCGGCGACGTCTTGTGGCGGTCCGACTCGCCGCTTGCGGGCCAGGCAGAAGCCAACAACGCCGTCACGGTGGCCAACGCGCGCACCACAGCGCAGCTGAACCTGCCCACCGGCGCGACGGTGACCTACGCGCGGCTCTACTGGTCGGCCAAGACCGGCGGCACCACCATCGACACCGACGTGGTGCTCGATCGGCCCGGAGTCTTCACCTCGGCCGTGGTGGCCGACGTCACCTACCCGTCGGTGAACGCGAGCTACCAGGCCTCGGCCGACGTGACGCCCCTGCTGCAGGCCCACGGCGTGGGCGCCTACCGGGTCAGCGGGGTCAACTCGCTCAACCCCGTCAACCAGAACGACAGCACCTTCTACGTGGGCTGGTCACTGGTGGTGTTTTACCGGCTCGACTCGTTGCCCCCGCGCAACTTGACCCTCTTCGACGGCTTCGACCTGGTGAACACCACCCAGTCGGCCAACGTGACGCTCTCGGGCTTCGTGGTGCCCGACGCCGGCTTCGACGGCAAGCTGGGCATCATCGCCTACGAAGGGGACCCCACCATCACGGGCGAGACCTTCACCTTCGGCGGCATCGCGGCCTCTGACGCGCTCAACCCGGCTGACAACGCCCTCAACGGCACGCGCAGCGCGCTGGGCGTGGCCGTTTCGAACGCGGGCGACCTTCCTCAACTGACCGGCGCTCAGGGCTCGGTCACCGGCCTCGACCTCGACCTCTTCAACGTCACCGCGGCGCTCGCGCCCAACCAGACCTCGGCGGCGCTCACGGCGACCTCCACGGGCGACGTGTTCATTCACGGCGCTTTCATCACCTCGGTCTCGACCCTCAAGCCCATCTTCGTGAACGTGCAGAAGACGGTGACCGACTTGAACGGCGGCGACGTGGTGCCCGGCGACGTGCTCGAGTACGCGGCGACCGGTACCAACAGCGGCACCGACACCGCCGTGGGCGTGGTGCTCACCGACGTGCTGCCCGCGGGCATGACCTTCGTCCCCGGCTCGATCAACCTGGTCAGCGGCGGCCTGGTTGGCCTCAAGACCGATGCTTCAGGCGACGATCAAGGCGACTTCGCCGCAGGCACCCGCACCGTCACCGTGCGCCTGGGCTCGGGCGCCACCGCCACTGCGGGCGGCAACATCGCCGTGGGGGGCAGCTTCGAGGTGCGCCTGCGCGTCACTGTGGATCCCGGCGCGCCGGGCACCATCAACAACCAGGTGGACCTCTCGACCCAGGGCTCGGTCGGCGTGTCGCTGGGGTTGGTGACGCCCATCGTCTACCAGTCGGACACCGCGGGCACGGGCCTGCGGCGCCCCACCCCCATCAACGTGCTGGGTGACACCACCATCGTCACCCGGCCGCCCACCCTCACCAACGCCGCCACGGCCACGTTCACCTTCGCCAGCAACATCGCAGGGGCCACCTTCGAGTGCCGCTTCAACGGCGCGGTGCTCTTCACGGCCTGCACCACGCCTTCCACCTTTCCCACCGCCACCGACGGCACCTACAGCCTCGAGGTGCGGTACCGCTCGGGCGCCACCGTCGACGCCACGCCGGCCACCTACACCTGGGTCGTCGACCGCACCGCCCCCCTCGCGCCCACGGTGCTGACGCCGGCGAACAACAGCACCACCAACGACCGCCGCCCATTAATCTCCGGCACCGCCGAGGCGGGCAGCACGGTGGCCGTCTTCATCGACGGCGTGCAGATCGGCTCGACCGTGGCCACCGCAGGGGGGACCTTCTCGTTCACGCCCACCAGCGACCTCGCCACCGGTCTGCGTCAGGTGCGGGCCACCGCCACCGACGCGGCCGGCAACACCTCACCCAACTCGAACACCAACGCCTTCACCATCGACGTCTCCGCGCCTGACACCACCATCGTCAGCGGGCCGCCGACCGCCTCGAACTCGTCGAGCGCCACCTTCACGTTCAGCGCCAGCGAAGCCGTGCAGCGCTACGACTGCAGCCTCGACGGCGCGGCCTTCGTGCCTTGCACCGCCTCGACCACCTTCACCGGCTTGAGCGAAGGGCTGCACGCCCTGCGCGTGGTGGCCGTCGACCTCGCCGGCAACGTCGACCCCACCCCGGCGACGGCCTCGTGGACCGTCGATCTCACCGCGCCGACCACCCCCACGGTGAGCGTCCCTGCCAACGGGAGCGCCACCAACAACACCCGCCCCCCCGTCACCGGCACCGCCGAAGCCAACAGCACCGTCACCGTCTTCATCGACGGCGTGGCGGTGGGCACCACCACGGCCACCGCCGGCGGCACCTTCAGCTTCACCCCGAGCACCGCGCTCAGCGAGGGCAGCCACACCGTGCGCGTCACCGCCACCGACGCGGCCGCCAACGTCTCGCCCAGCTCGAACACCAACAGCTTCACCGTCGATACCACCGCGCCTTCGGCCCCGGTGGTGAGCGCCCCGGCCAACGGCGGTCGCACCAACGAAACCCAGCCCGCAATCACGGGCACCGCTGAGGCCGGGAGCGCGGTCACCGTCTTCATCGACGGCGCTTCGGTCGGCACCACCACCGCCACGGCCGGGGGCACCTTCAGCTTCACGCCGCCTGCAGCGCTGAGCCAGGGCAGCCACACGGTGCGCGTCACCGCGCGCGACAGCGCCGGCAACACGTCGCCCACCTCGAACACCAACACCTTCACCGTGGACACCACGCCGCCCGCTGCGCCCCTCGTCTCGGCCCCCGCGAACGGGAGCAGCACCACCAACGCCCAGCCGGCCATCACCGGCAGCGCCGAAGCGAACAGCACGGTCACCGTCTTCGTTGACGGCGTCGCGGTGGGCAGCACGACCGCCACCGCGGGGGGCACCTACAGTTTCACCCCCACCACCGCGTTGACTGAAGGCAGCCACACGGTGCGGGTCACGGCCACCGACGTGGCGGGCAACACCTCGCCCACCTCGAACACCAACACCTTCACGGTGGATCTCACCGCCCCGTCTGCCCCGGTCGCCAGCGCCCCGGCCGACGGGAGCAGCACCAACAACGCCCAACCGGCCATCACCGGCACCGCCGAAGCCAACAGCACGGTCACCGTCTTCATCGACGGCGTCTCGGTGGGCACCACCACCGCCACCGCCAGCGGCACCTTCAGCTTCACCCTGCCCACTGCCCTGGCGGAAGGCAGCCACACGCTGGCGGTCACGGCGACGGACGCGGCAGGCAACACCTCGCCGAGTTCCAACACCAACACGTTCACGGTGGATCTCACCGCACCTGCAGCCCCGGTGGTGAGCGCGCCTGCGAACGGGTCTACCATCGCCACCCGCACGCCCGCCCTCACCGGCACCGCAGAGGCGAACAGCGCCGTCACCGTCTTCCTCGACGGGGTGTCCGTGGGCACCACCACCGCCAGCGCGACCGGCGGGTGGACCTTCACCCCCACCGGCTCACTGGCTGATGGCTCTCATACCGTGCGCGCCACGGCCGCCGACGCCGCTGGTAACGTCTCGGCCACTTCGAACACCAACACCTTCACGGTGCTGGGCGGCCCCCCAGAGACGACGTTGGTGTCTGGGCCCAGCGGTACGGTGAGCACCACCACCGCCACTTTCGTCGTCGCGAGCGAGCCCGGCGCCACCTTCGAATGCAACCTCGACGGCGCCGGCTTCGTCGCCTGCCCGGCCTCCTCGAGCTTCATGAACCTGGGCGACGGCCCCCACACGGTCGAGATCCGCTCGGTCAACGCCGCCGGCACGCGCGACCCGACGCCGGTGACCCAGACGTGGACCGTGGACAGCAGGGTGCCCGACACCACGCTGACCGTGCAGCCGCCTTCCATCACCCGGAGCACCACCGCGCGCTTCGAGTTCACCGCCACCAAGGCCGACGCCACCTTCGAGTGCAGCCTGGACAACGGCGCCTGGGTTGCCTGCACCTCGCCCTTCTTGACCACCGGCACCCTGAGCGACGGCGTGCACGTGCTGCTGGTGCGCGCGGTCGACGGTGCCGGCCGGGTCGACGCCACGCCCGCGCGCGCCACCTGGGAGGTGGACACCACCGCCCCCCGAACGCCCCTCATCACCGAGCCGGTGGCCGACGCCACCACCGGCCCGCTGCCCCGCTTCGGGGGCGTGGGTGAGCCCGGCAGCACGGTCACCGTCACCATCAACGGCCAGCCGGTGTGCAGCGGTCTCGCCGACGCCTCTGGCCGGTGGACCTGCTCGGCCTCCACCCCGCTCCCCGCGGGCCCGCAGACGGCCACCGCCACCGCGAAGGACCCCGCGGGCAACACCTCGATGCCCTCGTTGCCCCGCCCCTTCACCGTCGACGCTGCGGCGCCCGACACGGTCATCCTCACCGGGCCCAGCGGCCTCACCAACCAGCCCACTGCCAGCTTCACAGTCACCTCGGATCGCAGCGGCGCGACCTTCGAGTGCAGCCTCGACGGCGCGGCCTTCATGGTCTGCAGCGCCTCGCCCCGCTTCAGTGGGCTCTCCGACGGCCCGCACACGCTCGAGGTGCGCGCGGTCGACGGCGCCGCCACTGACCCCTCGCCTGCCTCGCAGTCGTGGACGCAGGACACCACGCCCCCCACCACCCCCACGGTGAGCTCACCGTCGGCCAACGCCACCACCTCGCCGACGCCGACCTTCACCGGCACGGGCGAACCCGGCAGCACCATCGTGGTGCGGGTCGACGGCCAGCCGGTCTGCACCACCACCGCCGACAGCAGCGGTGCCTTCTCGTGCGCGGGCCCGGGCGCGCTGAGCGCCGGCCCACATGCCGTGACGGCCACCTCGACGGACCCGACTGGCAACACCTCGATGCCCGCGGTGCTGGTGCCTTTCACCGTGGTGACTGGCAGCCTCGACACCGCCATCATCGCGGGCCCCAGCGGCACGGTCTCTTCGGCCTCGGCGACCTTCTCCTTCGTGGCCACCGTGGTGGGCGCCACCTTCGAGTGCAAGCTCGACGGCGCGGCCACCTTCACGGCGTGCCCCACACCGGTGACCTTCATGGGCCTGAGCGAAGGCAGCCACACCCTCGAGGTACGCGCGGTGGACGGGGCGAGCGTCGACAGCACCCCGGCCAGCCGCACCTGGGTGGTTGATTCCAGGGCCCCCGTCGCGCCGGTCATCTCGGCGCCAGCTGATCAATCGACCGTCACCACGCCCCGCCCCACCTTCAGCGGCACGGCTGAACCGGGCAGCACGGTGCTGGTGTCGGTCGACGACGCGCTGGTTTGTACGACGGTGGCCGACCTGAGTGGCGCGTGGAGCTGCACTGGCCTCTCGCCGTTGAACGAGGGCATGCACCGGGTCTCAGCCGTCTCGAAAGACGCCGCGGGCAACCTGAGCCCCGGGGCGATGACGAACCGCTTCACCGTCACCACGCCCGCCGTCACCGTGGCCATCACGGTGCCCGTCAACGACACCCTCACCAACGACAACACCCCCGACATCTCGGGCACCGCCACGCCGGGCGCCACCGTCACCGTGTCCATCGACGGCATGGTGGTGGGCACCGCGCTTGCGGACAGCGGAGGCAGGTGGTCCTTCACGCCCACCACCGCGCTCACCGAGGGCAGCCACCAGCTCACCGCAACGGCGGCGCTGGCCGGCATCAGCTCGCCGGTCTCGAACCTGGTGACGGTGCGCATCGACACCCGCGCCCCGGTGGTGTTGGTCGAGGTGTCGAAGGACCCGAAGGGGACCCCCACCATCACCATCACGCCCGATGAGATGCCGGTGACCACCACCTGCAGCCTCGACGGCGGCCCCTTCGGGCCCTGCACCAACCCCCTCGATATCACCGGCCTTTCGCCCGGGGTTCACACCCTGGTGGTGCGCGTCACCGACGCGGCGGGCAACAGCAGCCAGACCACCACCACCTTCGAGATCCCCGAGTTGCTGAGCCCCCCGGACCTCATCATCACCGGTGGTGGCTGCGGGTGCGGGAGCACCGAGGGCACCGGGGGGCTGCTGCTCTCGGCGCTGGCGCTGCTGGGTCTGTTGGCGCGCCGCCGCGGCCGCTGGTTGATGAGGGCCGCCGGCCCTGCGGCGGTGGCGGCGCTGGTGGCGGCGGCCACGCCCGCTGCGGCGCAGCAGGTGCAAGTGGCGGGCTTCGATCTCGAGCGCCTCGACTTCAACCCTGGCGCATCGGCCAGCCTGGTGACGAGCACAGGCGACCTGATGCGCAAGGGCGCCTGGCGTGCGTCGGTGCTGCTGCACTACCAGCACGACCCGCTGGTGCTGTACCGCAGCGACACCAACGAGCGGCTGGGCGCGGTGGTGGGCAGCCGCTTCACCACCCACCTGGTGGGCGCGTGGACGCCGCTCGACTGGCTGGAAGTGGGGCTGCAGGTGCCCATCGTGGTGTGGCAGGGCGGCGCGGATCTCACGCAGTGGAACGTGCCGGCGCCGGTCCCCACCGCGCTGGGCACGCCGTGGATAACCGGCCGCTTCGCGCTGCTTCGGGAGCGCGGCGGCGCTGCGCTCGATCTCTCTGTTCAGGTGGGCGTGGGCCTGCCCTTCGGCAACGCCGCCGCGTACACCAACGCGCAGCCGGTGGCCTTCGCGCCGCGCGTCGGTGCGGGGAAGACGGTCGCGAGTTGGCTGCGGCTGGGTGGTGAGGTGGGCTTCGTGGTGCGCGGGAACCCGGGCGAGGCCACCGTCACGGTCAACGGCACGGCCTCCACCTTCACCGCGGCGATGTCGGCCACCACCATTGGCCCGAAGCTGCGCGGCGAGCTGACCCTGCGCGGTGCCATCGGCCTGGACCAGCCGGTGGCCGGCGGTGAGCTGCTCCTGGGTGTGCGCTACCCGCTGGGCGCCTGGGTCGAGGTCTTTGCGCTGGGCGGTCCGGGCCTGGGGCGGCTCCCCGGCAACCCAGCCTTCCGGCTCATCGGGGGCCTCGCCGTGGCGCCCCCCCTCGAGGTCGAGCCCACCTTGCCCCGCTGCGATCTCAGCGGGACTGACGAAGCCCTGCGGCGTGACTGCCCCGCCCTCGACGCCGACGGCGACGGCATCAGCAACGCCACCGACGAGTGCGTGCGCGAGGCCGGTGTGGCGTCCCGCCAGGGGTGCCCGCTCATCGACACGGATCAAGACGGGCTCGCCGACGAGGTCGACGCCTGCCCGAGAGAAGCAGGCCCTCAGTCACGTCAGGGGTGCCCCCTCAAGGACAGCGACAAGGACGGCATCGAAGACGCGGCCGACGCCTGCCCCATCGAGCCGGGGCCTGCGGAGCGTAAGGGGTGCCCCCTCAAAGACGGCGACAAGGACGGCGTGGAAGACGCCGCCGATGCCTGCCCCTCCGACCCCGGGCCTCTGCAGCGCAAGGGCTGCCCCGTCAGGGATCAGGACGGCGACGACGTCGAGGACGCGCTCGACAACTGCCCCGCGGTCAAGGGCCTGGTCGAGAACGCGGGCTGCCCCGCCAAGCAGCGTCAGTTGGTGGTGATCACCGCCGACAAGCTCGTCATTCAGGAGTCCGTGTACTTCGCGACGGGTAAAGCGGTGGTGTTGCCCCGCTCGAACAAGCTGCTCGACAACGTCGCCGAGGTGCTCAACGCGCACCTCGAGGTCCCGGTGATCCGCATCGAGGGCCACACCGACGGCCAGGGCAAACGAGAAGCGAACGTGAAGCTCTCGCAGGCGCGGGCCGAGGCCGTGAAGGCCGCGCTGGTCAAGCGCAAGGTGGCCGCCGAGCGGCTCAAACCGATGGGCTTCGGACCGGATCGACCCCGAGACACGAACGAGACCGCCGCCGGCCGCGAGCAGAACCGGCGCGTGGAGTTCAACTTCGAGGCGGTGGTCAAACCCTAGAACGTCTTTCCACGGCCCCTTCCGAGCGCGTGGCGCACAAAAAGTGCACTTCGATCCACGCCCGGGGGTCCGGGCCTCGTGATGCGCTTCCTCTTGATCCTCTCGATGCTCGGCCTGGGCGCTGCTTGTTCGTCGCCGGCGCCGCAGAAGTGCAGCACCACCAACTGCACCGGCTGTTGCGACCCGACCACTGACGCTTGTCTGCCAGGCACGGTCGAGACCGGCTGCGGCACGGGCGGCCTTTCCTGCACCCAATGCGGCACGGACACCTTCTGCAACGTGGGCTTCTGCCTTCCGCGCGGCAGCAACACCGGCGGCGGCACGGGCTCTGGCGGCGGCAGCGGAGGCGGCACCGGAGGCGGAGGCGGAACGGGCGGCGGTACGACCGGCGGCGGCGGAGGCACCAGCTCGTGCGGCCCCGAGAGCTGCGGCGGCTGCTGCGCCAACGGCGTCTGCCAGCCGGGCAACGCGACCTCGGCGTGTGGAAGTGGCGGCCAGGCGTGCAGCGCGTGCACCAACGGAACGTGCTCCGACAACCAGTGCAGCGGGAGCACCTGCAACGCGAGCAACTGCCAGGGCTGCTGCAACGGCAACCGCTGCGAGACCGGGTTGACCACCGCCCTGTGCGGCGCGGGCGGCGCGACCTGCAGCCTGTGTGGGACCGGCCAGAGCTGCACCAGCGGCCTGTGCGGGGGAAGCAGCACCTGCAACTCGGAGAACTGCCCTGACGGCTGCTGCCAGGGGAACGTGTGCCAGGCAGGCACCAGCACCTCGGCGTGTGGCCTGAGCGGCCAGACCTGCGGCGTGTGCGCGACGAACCAGACCTGCAACGCGGGCACTTGCACCGGCGGCTCGACCTGCAACGCGGCCACCTGCCCCGGCGGTTGCTGCGCGGGCAACGTGTGCCAGAGCGGAACCTCGACCAGCGCGTGTGGCAGCAGCGGCACCACCTGCAGCACCTGCTCCGGCGCCGACTCGTGCGTGGGTGGCTCGTGCCGCTTCGTGTGCAACGCCTCGACCTGTCCGAACGGTTGCTGCGCCGGGAACGTCTGCCAGCCCGGCACCACGAGCTCCGCGTGTGGAACCGGCGGCGGAACGTGCGCGAGCTGCGGCTCGGGTGAGAGCTGCAACGGTACACAGTGTGCCTCGAGCTGCAACCCCACCACCTGCCCCGGCGGTTGTTGCCAGGGGAGCGTCTGCCAACCCGGCACCATGCAGGCGGCGTGCGGCACCGGCGGCGCGACGTGCGGGAGCTGCGGAAGCAATCAGGTGTGCAACGGCACCTCGTGCGTGGCCACCTGCAACGCGACCACGTGCCCGAGCGGCTGTTGCCAGGGCGACGTCTGCCAGAGCGGCAGCTCGGGTGCGGCGTGCGGCTCGGGCGGCGCCGCGTGCAGCACCTGTTCGGGCACGCAGACCTGCAGCGCGGGTAACTGCTCAGGCGGTGGACTGACGGGCGATCGCTGCGACACCGCGCCGTTGCTCTCGTTGCCGATCTCGATGAGCCAGTCGCTCTCGGGCTTCGCGAACGACTTCGTCTCGGGCAGCACGAATGGCTGCGCCGGAACGCAAGGCGTCGACCGCGTGGTGCGCGTGTCCGTGCCGGCAGGTCACCGCTTGTCGGTGACGGTCACGCCGACGGTGAGCACGTTCGACCCCACGGTGAGCCTGGTGGTCGGCTCAGCCACCGGCTGCGTCGGTACGACCGCCGCGTGCGTGGCGGCGATCGACACGGGCAACGCGAACCAGTCCGAGACGTTGACGTGGACGAACACCGGCTTGAGCGCCGCCAACGTGTACATCATCGTCGACGACTACAGCGCGACCGGTACCGGCGGCACGTACACGCTGTCGGCCAGCTCGGCGCCGCCAGCGGCCGGAGAGACCTGCGGCTCGCCGTTGAACGCGGTGAGCGGCACGTCGGTCTCGCGCACGCCGTCGTCGTACGCCGACGACTACCAGGGCGTGGGCACGGGCTGCATCACGCCGTCGGTGGGGCCTGACTTCGTGCTCGCGTACACGGTGCCGAACAACCGAAGCCTGACCATCACGGCGACGCCTTCGACGGGGCTCGATGTGACAGTGAACTTCGCCACCAGCCTCGCCGCGTGTGGTTCGCGCACCTGCGTCGCGAACGCGAACGCGGGCGGAACAGGCGTGACAGAGACCGCCGCGTGGAACAACACCACCGGCTCGACCGTGACGCTCTATGTGATCATCGACACGCCGACGATGCCCGCGGGTTCGGTCAGCGTGTTGGGCACCGAAGGCGCGATCCTCTCGTGCGGCTCAGCGACGTGTGCGAGCGGCTGCTGCTCAGGTGGCACCTGCGTGACGGGAACGGTCGACGCGGCCTGCGGCACCGGAGGCGCGACGTGTTCGACCTGCAGCTCTCCTGCCCAGTGCAACGCGAGCCAGGTGTGCAGCTCGACGGACCTGGGCGCGGGCTCGCCTTGCACGGCCGCCTCGCAGTGCTACCAGCCGATCCTCGGCTCTGCAGAGTGCCGCACCTCGTGGCCCGGCGGCGGCTATTGCACCGGCACGTGCCTGCTGACTGACCAGCTCTGCGGCGGCTTCTTCGCGGGCGCGACGGGTTGGTGCACGCCCGCCGGTCAATGCCTGCAGGACTGCACTTCGCCGGGCACGGGTCAGTCGACCTGCCGCACTGGCTACGTGTGTGACTACAGCAACGGCGCGGGCAGCCATGGCGTGTGCTTGCCGAGGTGTCAGCAGGTCGCGTGTGCCGCGGGCGCTTGCCAGACTTCGGGCTACTGCCGCTGATCAGCTCGGCGAACGCTGCGAGGAATAGATCCCGCGGCGACCACTGAGCACCCAGGCCACGACTGAGACGATCGCGACGTGGGGGAAGATACCCACGCCGACCAACTCGACGGCCATGATCGACAACGCGAGCGGCGCCTTCGACGCGGCTGCGAAGACGGCGGCCATGCCCACGCCTGCACCGAGCGCGATGGGAATGCCGAGCAGCGCGGCCAACGCACTGCCCAGCGCCGCGCCAATGAAGAACAACGGAGTCACCTCGCCACCGGGAAAACCGGCTCCGAGGCAGAGGGCCGTGAAGACCAGCTTGAGCGCGAAGACGCTGGGCGGCAACGCGGGTTCTTCGAAAGCGCGAAGGATCGTGGGAACGCCGAGGCCGAGGGACTCGCTCGAGCCGACGAGCTTCCACAACGCCACCACCACGACGCCACCCAGGAACATGCGCAGTGGCAGGGACGGCAGGCGCTGCTCACCCTGTTTCTTGAGGAAGTGCACCAGCTCGACGAACACCACCGTCACCAGCGCCACGGCGATCGCGAAGAGGATCCACTTCCCCAGCAGCGGCAGGCTCAACGCCACGTGAGGCGCGACTGGATAGGGGGCGTGCGTGACGCCCAGCGCGCGCGTGGTGAGATCACCCACCACCGCGGCCACCAGGGCCGGCACGAGCGCGTCGTACTTGAGCCGGCCGAGCACGATGAACTCGAGCCCGAACACGGTGCCCGCGATGGGCGTACCGAAGACCGCGCCGAAGCCACCGGCGACCCCGGCCGCCAACAACTGCAGCCGCAGCTCCCGGCCCAGGCCAAGCCGATGCGAGATCCAATCAGAGAGGCTCGCGCCCATCTGCACCGCGGTGCCTTCCCGGCCCACGCTGGCGCCGAAGAGGTGCGCCGCGACGGTGCCCAGCAACACCATGGGCGCCATGCGGAGCGGCACCTCGGGACCATCGTCATGAATGGTGTCGATGATGAGGTTGTTGCCCGCCTTGATGCGCGCGCCGAACCGTTCGTACCCGAGGCCGATCACCAGCCCCGCCAGCGGCAGCGCGTAGACGAAGCGTTCGTCGTGCACCCGCACGTGGGTCACCACGTCGAGCAGCAGCAGGAAGACAGCAGCGGCGAGCCCGCACACCACGCCGACCAGCGCGCCGAACACCAGCCACTGGCCCAGCACACGGAGCCGAATCATTGCGGTGCGAAGCGCAGGCCACTGCCGGTGTTCACGCTGCCGGGTGCATTGAAGGAGTGCAGCAACCCGTCGGTACCCGTGAGGTTCTCGATGCCGATGGTCGAGGTGCTGCCCGAGACCACGTCACCCAGACCGCCGTTGGCCTGGAGCGAGCAGTAATGGAACTCGATGACGCCGGTGCCCTCGAAGAGCCTGGCCTGAAACTGCACCCGCTCTGCGCCCGTGCCTGCGCCCAGGAAGGACGCTTCGATCCACTCCACGACGAAGCTGCGGCTGGGTGAAGTTCCACTCGTGAGCGAGCGCACGTGCGTCTGCGGCCCAGCCGGCAGCAGGTCGTCCCACAGGGGCGCGACCAGACCGTTGGGCCCGAAGGGTTCAGGCAGCAGCGTGTTGTCGAACGCGCAATCCGTGGCGCCGGCGGCGCTGGTGAAGAGCTGCACGAAGCCATTCATGCACGCCGAGAAGTGCGTCACCGGCACGGAGAAGTACGTCATCGGGAACGGCAACGAGAGCGGCACCGTGCCCTGGTCGTCATTGATGATTGGCATCGTCGCGGGCCCCAGCAGATCGGGGGCCATGGAAAGATCGCTGCAGCTCGCGGTGATGCGGGTCAGCGAATACGGCGTGCGCAGAACGCTCAGCGAGAACGTTCCGGTGGTGGTGGTGCCCGGCGCGCTCACCGAGATCACGTAGGTCTTCACGGCGCCCGTCTCGTTCTGCAGCGTCACCGTCTCCGCACCGAAGCCGACAACCGAATTGGCCGAGGCCGCGCAAGAGGCCGCTCCACAACCCTCGAAGAGGCGCAGGCTCACGTCGAAGTTGGTGGAGCTCGCGGACACCTTCACGCGCTCGGCCGGCGCCAGGTCGACCCGGTAGTACTTCGTGAGCCCGGTCACCGTGGCCAGGCAAGCGGTGTTCGGTGCGCCCCCCCCCGTGAGCGTCTCGTTCAGCAACGGCACGCCCACCGACACCAGCGTGGCGCCCGCGCACCCGGCGTTGCTGGCCGACACCGAGACGTTGGCGAGCACGCTGAAGTTGTTGGTCGACGTCGGGCTCGTGTTCACGCCGCTCGCGGCGATCACCAGGGTCTGGCTGACGCCGCTGGTGTTGCTCACCAGCACCGCCTCGGAAGCGAGCCCGGGGCTGTCACTGGCGGCCGTGCACGTGCTGCTCGCACAGCTCGCCAGCACGCGCGCACCGACGTCGAGACCGTTGACGACTCCGGGGCTGACGAGGGCGTGCAGCGTGCTCCCCGACGGCACCACCACTGAGTAGTAGCGCGTGTAGCCGCTCTGCGAGGGCAGGCACACGTTGGTCAGCGGCATGCCACCGGGCACCGCGAGCTCGCCTGCGATGGCCACGCCCGAGGTGAGCGGCGTCGGCGTGTTGCAGAACGCGTTGGGCGCTGCCGGGGGCGACGCGGTGGTCGCAGCGATCGAATACGTGCCGCCCGTGCCGACGAACGAGCTGCTCACGGCCACGATGAACTGCTGCGAAAAATTGGCCGCGTTGGTGATGCGCACGCGCTCGGGCGCCGTGCCCTGCGTGGCATCAGCGAACGCCGCGCAGGTGGCCGTCTCTGCGCACGAATTGAAGACGCGCAGCCCCGGGTCGAAGCCCGTGGGCGAGACGCTCACCTCGACCGCGCTCAGCGCAGGCACCGACACCGAGTAGTACCGCGTGCGCCCCGGCTGACCCGGCAGACAACTGGTGATGCCGGAACCTCCCGTGTCGATGACCTCACCGATGACGGGCATCGCGTTGACCGGCAACGTCCTGGCCAGGCTGCAGGCGATGTTGTCGTTGGAGGGAATCGCGATGACCTCGGCGAGAATGTCGAAGCGGCCGTTCGCGCCGCTGGTCGTCGCCCCCACCGAGACGGTGAGGGTCTGCGTGCCCGTGCTGCGGTTGTCGAAGGTGAGCGACTGCGCTCCTGCGCCCTGCACCCCGTTCGTGCATGCGGTGGCGGTGCACGTGCTCAACAGCCGGGTGGTCATGCTGACCATCGAGGTGACTGAGATAACCGCGCGCTGGTTGGGCGAGAGCGTCAGCCGGTAGAACAGCTGACCGCCGGTCCCAGGGAAACACGCGGTGCTGGGCACGCCGCCTTGCGAAGAGTCCTGACCGGCCAGGACGATGCCTGAATTGAGCGGGGTCGCCGCCGTGCAGATGGAGTTGGGGGCCGTGCTCACCGTCGCCGACAGGCTGTACGCACCGCCCATCGCCATGCCGCCCCATTGCTTGACGAACACCGAGTAGGTGCCGGGCTGCAGCGTCAGGGTCACCCGGCTGCGCGTGCCGATGCCCGGAGTGTCGTCGTTGCAAGCGAGGTCGGTCGTCGCCGTGCAGCTCGAGCGCACCATGAGCACCGTGTCGAGCATGCCGCCGGTCTCCAGCGTGACCTGGCTCGCCGAGGTGATGGTGAGCGTCCAGAGATCTTCGAAGCGATTGGATTGCATGGAACAGGTCGGCAACGGGAAGCGCGCCGCGCCCGACAGCAGCGTTCCCGTCACCGTGGTGTTCGGGGTCAACACGCCCACAGATGAGGCCGGACAACCGCCGCCACACGTGCCGCCTGTGCACGACTGGCCCACGGGGCACGCGTTGGTGCACGAGCCGCAGGTGGTGGTCGCGTTCAGATCGGCTTCACAGCCGTTGACCGGACGGCCATCGCAGTCGGCGAAGCCCGGGCGGCATTGCGCCCCGCAGCTGCCCATCACGCAGCGGGCGGTTTGATTGGGGCCGGTGCTGCAGCGGTTGCCGCAGACGCCGCAGCTCGCGGGAGCGGAGAGATCGGCCTCGCACCCGTTGGCCGCGACGAAGTCACAGTTGCCGAAGCCCGGCGCGCAGGTCAGCCCGCACACACCCCTGGTGCAGGTGGCTGCGGCGTTCTGGCCCGAGGGGCACGCGTTGCGACAGGCCCCACACGTCGAAGGGTCGCTGAGGTTGGCCTCGCAGCCGTTCATCGGGTTCAAGTCACAGTCGGCGAAGCCAGGTGCGCACTGGAAAGTGCAGGTGCCACCGGAGCAGCTGGCCGCCGCGTTCGGGCCGCGAGCGCAAGTGCGAAGGCAGCTGCCGCAGTTGTTCACGTCGGAGCTGACGTCGATGCAGCCGTTCACGCAGAACGCCTGGCCGGGCCGGCACATCGAACCACCGCCGCCACCGAGGCCACCGCCGACTCCGCCACCAACGCCGCCGCCCGAGCCGCCCGAGCCGCCACCGATTCCGCCGCCGCCTGCTCCGCCACCGATTCCGCCGCCGAGGCCTCCTCCAGGACCGCCTCCGCTACCGCCGCCGAGACCACCGTCGAGCAGGTTCACGCAGCCGAAGGCCGTGCAGCTCTCGCCCGGAGCGCAGTCCCTGGCGGTCTCGCAAATGGTGCCCGTTCTGCCGCAACCGGCCGCCAGCAGCGCGACCCCCAAAGCCACAAACCCAAGCGCAGCCGTTTTCATGCGCCGTGATCATTAGCACGCGTGCCGCCGAGCGATTCTTCTCGGCCAGAAAAGGACGGGCCAGGTCAGCGTTGCGCCAGACCGCGGCGCTGGTCAGAGTCTGGCTCATGACGACTCCACTCGAAATTCAGAGAACGGAAGAAGGTCACCGCGGCACCTGGTTCAGCGAGCGCGGTGGCGAACGCGTCGCGCAGATGACCTTCACGCGGGTCAACCCCGGGCTGGTGATCATCGACCACACGGAAGTGGCCGACTCCTTGAGGGGTCAAGGCGCGGGCCGGCAGCTGCTCGACGCGGCGGTGAAGTGGGCGCGAGAGACCCAGACGAAGTTCGTCCCCGTGTGCGCGTACGCGAAGGCGCAGTTCGACAAGGATCCGTCGATCCGCGACGTGCTCTCCACCTGATGCACCCCACCCTGCTCTCCCTGGTTCCCGCATCGCTGCACCCCGCGGTAGAGGCGCTCCTGGCCGCGCCGCCCAGCGCGTTGATCGATCCCTCCGAGTTGAACGGAGCTGAGCAGACGCAGGTGGTGGCGCTGTGTGTGCTGGCAGCCGCTTCCCCTGAGCTCTCACCGGTCTTGAACGCGGGGCTGGGCTGGCTGTCGACCCGCCTCACGGAGCTCAGTGCAGAAGATCAGGGCCGCTATTGGCATCTGCGCGGTGTCGCCGCGGCCCGCGAGCGTGACTTCCTGCGCGCGACGGTCTCGATGAATCGTGCGTTGACCCTCGCCTCTGCGAGCTACCGCCCGCGCGTGCACGACTCATTCGGCCGGCTGCTGCAGTCGCAGGGCCTCGTGGAAGAAGCGCGCGTCGAGTACCGCACGGCGCTGACCCGCCGCGAAGCCGACGGTGATGACGAAGGCGCGGCCCTCACGTGGGGCAACCTCGCCCGGTTGGAGCTGGAGAACGGAAACTGGCTCTCTGCGCGCGAGGCGTTTCAAAAAGATCACGACATCGTGCTGCGCAAGAGCCCCAACGCGTTGCGGCTGCGTGCCCAGCTGCTCACGCACCTGGGCGAATGTGAGCGGGGTTTAGGCAACCACAAGGGCGCCTTGTCGTACTTCGAGCGCGCGAAGCAGACCGCCGAGCAGGCTGGCGACACCTTCGGCCACGTGATCGCTACGGTGAACCAGGCGCGTGAGCTCGTGCACCTGCGCCCCAGTGCCGCGGGCCCGATGCTCGCCTCGGTCGAAGCGCACATCGCCACGGTGCCGCCGGCCCAGCGCATGACCCTGCTCGCGCTGCTCGAGGTCACCCGCGCCGAACACGCCGCGATGGAACAACGCACGCTCGACGCAGAAGCCGCCTTCGTGCGCGCGCTCGACGCGGTGGAGCGCTCCACGCTGGTCAGCCCGATAGAACACGCGCTCATCGCGCGCTCGGCGGCACGCTTTCAGACCGAGGTCTTCGGGGGCGGCCGCAACGTGGAATACCTGCAGCGCGCGCTGCGACTGCTCGACGCGACCTCGGCGACGGCACTTCGCGCTGACGTGGAGAACGAGCTGCGCCGCGCGAGCAACGACGCGTGGACGCTCCACGTGGTCAGCCGATTTCTGGGGCGCAGCGCGGTCGAGCTGGCAATGCGTGAGGCAGGCCAGGCCGGCTTCCGCGGACAGCGGGTCGAGCTCGCGGTGCTCTTCGCGGACCTGCGAGGCTTCACTTCGGCGGCCGAAGGCCTCGCGCCGGGCGAGCTCGTCGACGCCCTCAATCAGATCCTCTCGCGCATGGCCGCGTGCGTGGAGACCATGGGCGGGCTGGTCGACAAGTTCGTGGGCGACGCGGTGATGGCGTTGTTCGGCGTGGAAGCGACTCCGGCGGTGGCGGCGCGTGAGGCGGTGCGTTCTGCGCTGCTGATGCAGGCCGAGCTCGAGCGGCTCAATCGTCACGCGGGCAAGCTGGGCACGCTGCAGATGGGCGTGGGCATTCACTTCGGTCCGTCGGTGTTGGGGCTCATCGGCAGCGCTCAGCACCGCAGCTACACCGCGCTGGGCGACACGGTGAACTTCGCCTCGCGGTTGGAGGGCATGACCAAGCAGCTCGGCGCGACGGTGCTGGTCAGTGCCGCGGTGGTGCAGCACCTTCGCGAAGGCGACTTCGTGCTGCGGGCGCTGGGCCGATACGCACCCAAAGGAGCGCTGGTGCCGATCGAGTGCTTCGACGTGATGGGCGAAGCGCGTGATGCTGCGACGACGGGCAGCCTGATGGAAGAGCTCGCGTGTTCGAAGCAGGCCGCTGACGCAGCGCACGAAGGCCGGCTCGCGGCGGCGATCGACTCGTTGAACCGCGCGCTCGAGCTCGCAAAGGGCACGCATCGCGAGACAGGTTACCGATTGCGCCTCACCGCTCTCGAGGCCGGCGAGGCCGTCGTGCGCCTCTCGGAAAAGTAGGGACCACGACCCCGTCTTTCCGAGGGGAAATGGTGACCCTGCGCGGCCCGCAAGTTGCTCATGCCTTCTGGGTGACCTGCACCTTCACCAGAGAGGTTCCGCATGTCCGAGCACCTCGCTGATCCCTACGACGTGACGAGCGAAGCATCATCATCGCCGGACGCACGAACTGCGTCGCTGCCCAGCGGCACCCTCATCGGTGCATGGGTGATCGAAGCGGAGATCGGTGCCGGCTCGATGGGCAAGGTCTACCGCGCGCGGCACCAACGCCTCGGCCGCCAGGTCGCCCTCAAGGTGCTGCGCGACGAGCTGCTGGGCAGCGCCGACCTGGTCGAGCGCTTTTTGCAGGAAGGGCGCGCGGTCAATCAAATCAACCACGAGCACATCGTCGAGGTGCACGACTACCTCGAAGACCGCGATCCACGGCGGGTCTACTGCGTCATGGAATACCTGCAGGGCCAGAGCCTGGCTCAACGCCTCGCGCAGCGCGCCTCGTCGATCGAGAGCATCCGTTCGATGGCCCGGCAGATGGCCTCAGCGCTGGGGGCCTCGCATGCCGCGGGCGTAGTGCATCGCGATCTCAAGCCCGACAACATCTTCCTGGTCAGCCGCGGGGACCGCGACGACTGGGTCAAGGTGCTCGACTTCGGCGTGGCCAAGTGTGTCGAGCCGCTGAACGGAATGCCGCTGGTGCAGACGGTTCAGGGCGCGGTCATGGGCACGCCGCGGTACATGGCGCCAGAGCAGGTGTCGGGCCTCGACGTCGACGCGCGCACCGACATCTATGCGTTGGGCAACATCCTCTACGAGCTGATCGCCGGGCAACCTCCGTTCGATGGCGCGTCGTTTGGTCAGCTCGCGGCGGCGATCATCAAGGATCCGCTGCCTCCGCTTCCGACGCACACCGCCAGCCAGGAAGCGGTGCCTGCCGATCTGGCTGCGCTCATCGCGGCGTGCCTCGCAAAGAGTCCGGAAGATCGGCCCGGGAGCATGGCCGTGGTCGAGGCCGCGCTCGCTGCCCGGTCGCCTCTGCTTCTGCTGACGCCGGTTCGTCGTGGGCCGCGCGCCCGGGGCATGGGCCTGCTCGCTGCCGCGCTCGCGCTGACCCTGGCGTTCGTGGTCCGGCCTGAGCCCGCCACGGCCGTGGTGGTGCGGCACGACACCGTCGAGACGCCGCCCGTTGCCCGCCCGGAAGAAGTCACGTTGTGGATCGAGACGCAGCCTGCCGGTGCGCGCGTCTCACTCGGCGATTCAGGCGAGCAGCTCGGCACCACGCCGCTCGAGGTGAAGCTGGTGCGCGCTCCGTCGACGATGCCGCTGCGCATCGAGCTCGATGGCTACGCACCGCTCGAGCGACAGGTATCGAAGGAAAGCAGTCAACGGCTCAAGCTCAATCTGCAGGCACTGCGAAAGACGGCGACGCGGACTTCAGGGGGACTGCTCAGTGGCGTGCGCGACCCCTACTAGCGCGGTGCTCGGGCTGTGCGCGGCCCTGGTCGTCAGCGCGAACGCGCACGCCGCGGGTCCGGAGTACGACGCGAAGCTCGCCGCGAGCGAAGGGCGAAAGGCGTTCGAGGCGGGCGACTACGCGACGGCGATCAGGAAGTACGAAGAGGCGCGACAGCTCAAGCCGGCGCCGCTGCTCCTCTTCAACCTCGCGCAGAGTCACCGCTTCGCAGGTCACGTCGAGCTGGCCACCCGCTACTTTCGCGGCTACCTCACCACGAGCCCGCCGCCGGTGCAGGCCCGCGCGATCGAAGCGTTGATCGAACGGCTGCAGGCGCAACGCTTGCTGGAAGTCTTCAACGAACGCATGGCGCTCGAGCAGACCCGGCTGGCGCTGGCCCAGAAGCAGTTCGCCCTGGGGCTGTGTGCTGAGCTTCCCCCCGAGCCGCCGGTGACGAGCCGCTGGTGGTTCTGGACAATCATCGGCGCCGCCGCCGTGGGAACCGCGGTCACCGTGGCCGTCGCCGCCGCTCACCCTTGAGCCAGAGAGGTGTGCTGAGCTCCCTCTCCCCGAGGGGGAGAGGGTCGGGGAGAGGGCAGGCGCCGTGAGGCTGAAGATCAAATCGACCGAGTCGATGCCAGCCGCCCTGGCACTCGCCCGCCTGCTGAAGCTCACCCCCAGAGAAGCGCTCACGCTGCTCTCCGAACCCAGAATCCTCCCAGCCGAGTTGGACGCCTCAGCCGCCGAAGCGCTCCGTCACCACGGAGTCGACGCCACGCCCATCTCCGTCCCCCTCACCTCGAGCCGCTGCGCCACACACCCTGCGCTCACCGGCGAAGCACCCTGCGAAGACTGCCGAACGCTGGTCTGCCCGCTGTGTCTCCCCTGCTGCCGCGCTTGCAGCGCCCGCAGAGCGACCGCCACGCGCTGGAAGCGAATCCGAGTCGCAGTGCTGCTGACGGTCCTGGTGAGCCTCGGAACGTGGGGAGCGCTCCGCCAGCGCAGGCTCGATCAACGCAACGCCTGGCTCCGACCGCTCCGGGTCTCGGTCGTGCTCGCGAGCGCTGAGCCCATCGACACCGGGGTGACCACCGCGTGGACCGAAGGGCTCGCTTCACTCGACGGCTGGTTCTCGACGGAAGCCGAGAGACTCGGTCTGCCGCTCATCGACCCAATCCACTTCGAGCTCGCGCCCGCGACGGTGCTGACGGAAGTCCCCTCGCCACCGGGTGAAACTTCCGGCGAGTGGATCCGCGATTCACAAGACGCGATCGCGCTCCGCTCGAAGCTCGAGGGCATCGCAGCGCAGGGAAGAGCTGCGGGAAACTTCGACGTGCAGTTGCTCGTCGCGCTGCGGCCCGCGAACGGAGACGCGCATCAAGTCGAAGGTCTCGGCGAGGCTGGCGGCACCATCGGGCTCGTCGAAGGCACCGCCGGCGACACGGCGCTCACGTTGGAGCTGGTCGCCGTCGCCCACGAACTTCTGCACTGCCTCGGCGCGCGCGACGGCTACGACGCGCAGGGGCACGCACTGCCGCGGGGCATGACCGAGCCGGGCTTCGCAGAGGTGATGGTGGGCGAAGTGCCTCTGGGCCCGAACCAGGGCCGCATTCCCAAAACGCTGAGCGAAGTGCGGGTCGGCGAAGAGACGGCTCGAGAGATTGGCTGGGCGGTTGGCTCCACTCTCAGTCCAGGTCGCGTTGCCCCAGCGCCTTCCCTGCTTCGAGGAACTCGTCACTGAGCGCCGTACCGGCCACTGCGCGCGAAAGCGTCAACGCGCCCACCATCAACGCCAACGTCGCCACGGCTCGTTGCCGGTTCGCGGCGCCCTTGCCCCCGAGCACCCGCTCGAGGCCGTGCACGAAACCCTGGAGCTTCTTCTCGAGCGCGCCGCGATACGGCTCTCCTTCGCGCGCGACCTCGGCCGCGGCGCTGGGAAGAATGCAGCCCTCATCGGGCCGATCTCGGTGCGTGCGCGAGAGGTAGCGGCCGAGCACGCCCTTCATGCGCTCGCGGGCGGTCTGACCGGTCGCAGCGTCGAGCATGCGGCTCCACAAGGAACCGTGCTGGCTCTGCAGCGCCTCGGTGAAGAGGTGCACCTTCGATTCGAAGTGTCCGTAGAAGCCGCCGACCGTGAGCCCAGCGCCGTCCATCACGTCGCTGACGGAGCTCGCGCGAATTCCCTGTTTCCGCAGCAGCGACAGGGCCGATTGCAGGATCGCTTCGTGCGTCTGCTCCTTGCGCTCGGCCTTGGTCGCTGCGGGTTTCACAGCCGCTCCAGCACCGTGGCGATGCCCTGGCCGCCGCCAATGCAGAGCGTCACCAGCGCGGTCTGCTTGCCAGAACGCTCGAGCTCATCGAGCACGGTGCCGAGCAGGATGGCGCCCGTCGCGCCGAGCGGGTGGCCCAGCGCGATGCTGCCGCCGTTGACGTTGACGCGCTCGGGGTCGATGCCCAGCACGCGAATGGTCTGCAGCACCACGCCTGCGAAGGCCTCGTTGATCTCCCAGAGATCGATGTCGCCCGGCTTCATGCCCGCGAGCTGCAGCGCCTTGAGGCTCGCCGGCGCAGGCGCCGTCAGCATGATCAACGGCTCGCTGCCCACGGTGGCCACCGAGCGAATGCGCGCGCGCGGCTTGAGCCCGTGCGCCTTCACGTACTCTTCCGAGGCGAGCGCGACCGCGGCCGCACCATCGACGATGCCGCTCGAGTTGCCGGCGGTGTGAAGGTGGTTGATCCCCTTGAGCTGCGGGTACGCGGCGAGCGCGATTTGATCGAGCGTCTCGTTGTTCGGGCCTGCTTCGGCCGCACCGAGCCCGACGAAGGCAGCCTTGAGTTCGGCCAGGCCCTGCGCGGTGGTGTCGGGCCGCGGGTACTCATCACGCTCGAGCACCACGGCGCCAGTGATGGGATCGCGCACGGCGAACAACGAGGCGGCGAAACGCTTCTGGTCGATCGCCTGCGCCGCGTTGCGCTGCGAGCGGAGCGCCACGGCATCGAGCTGCTCGCGCGTGAAACCTTCGAGCGAGGCGATGAGATCGGCGCTGATGCCCTGCGGCACCTGGAACACCCGCTTGCGCAGCTGCACATTGCCCCCGTCGACGCCCGCGCCATCGGAGCCCATCGGCACGCGCGACATGCTCTCGACACCGCCTGCGACCACGAGGCCGAGCGCACCGGAAGCCACGCCCATCGCGCCGAAGTTGATCGCCTGCAGCCCCGAGCCGCAGAAGCGGTTGAGCGAGACGCCCGAGACCGAATCAGGCCAGCCCGCGGCGAGCACGGCGTTACGGGCGATGTTGCCGCCCTGTTCATTCACCTGCGAGACCGCGCCTATCATCACGTCATCGACGGTGCCCGCGTCGAAGCCGGCCTTGCGCTGGAGCGCCTGAAAGGTCTGCGCGAGCAGCTCCTGGGGGTGCAGTCCTGAGAGGGCGCCCTTGCCGGCCTTCCCGCGACCACGAGGGGTACGGATGGCATCGAGGACGTAGGCATTCTTGAGCATCGGCGTTCTCCAGGTTGATTACAGGCATCATATGATGTCCGTAATCTCACAGGTCAAGCACGCCGGGCGGCCAGCTAAGTCGCGCTTTGTAAACTTAATCCCTGAGGGTCACCCCTTCTCTGGGAAAGGCGGCCGGTTTGTTGGCGTGGCTCTGGCTTGCAAATGAGCAGGCGTCGCGGCGCGTGAGAAGCGTGCAGGCGCTCAGCGTGGCGTTGAGCAGGTCCACTCCCCGGAGAGGAGCTCCGGCTCAGGGACAAAGTTTACAAAGTGAAGGTTGGCTCGTGCATCCGCTGACCTCGGTGGACTCGTGGTGCTCCGGCGCGAGGGGGCACGCCGGGTTCAGGCACAGGGGCGGCTTCAGAAAAACCACCTCCATTCTTGCCCTCGGCTGCGGACCGTCAGCCGCGGTGCTTGCGGCCCAGGAGGTCGAACTCGTAGGTCAACCCGAGCAGCGCACGCACGCGGTAGATTTCCCCGAGGTCGCGCGTGAGCCCGAAGCCGAGCGCCACTTCGAGCACGAGGTTGGGCACCACCTCGAACCGCGCCGAGGGCAGCAGCTCGATCTGGTGCGCATTGTTCGTCCACGCCGGCGTGATGGCCTGCGCGAAGTACGAGCGGCCGATCAGCTCGACACCCAGCAGCACCACCTGGCCCAGGTTCAACGTGGCCGCGAGGTTGTACCCGATGGCGTCGGGCACATCGAACGCGCCCCCGCCCGGGCGTTGCCGCACGCCGTGAAAGAGATAGCCACCGTTCGCCATCAGTCGGAAGTCGGGCGTGAAACGGAACTCGGCGATCAGCGTGCCTTCGGCGTCCCACGTGCCGTCCGAGAACGAAGGCGGAATGCGATCCTGCAGCGACAACGCGAGGCGCTCGAACGAGCTCGCTCCGGCAGGAATCGTCAGGCGGCCCCACACACCGAGCGCGAAGTGTTGCGTGCTGATGAACGTGTACTGAAGCCCGATCGGCACGTCGCCCACGTACGCGCTGAAGGTGCCGAAGCCGCGATCGCTCAGCAGCATGAGGTCCAGGTAGAGGTTGAGCTCGAGCTTGTCGACGATGCCGAACCGCACGCCCGGCGAGAGCGAGGCGAAGCTCAACGAGTTGAGACTGTCGCCCACGAAGAAGCCCTGAAAGCGCAGCCCGAACTCGAGGTGCTGGGGGTCGGTGGTGACTGCCGTGCGCGTGGTCATCGCGCGAAAGGGCCGCGCCTCGGCCCGGGGGAGCAACGTGAGAGAACCTGCCAACAGCAACAACGAGAGCTTCATGGGGCTCATGAGTCGATTCCAGATCTTGAAATGAGGATGACGGTGAATTGCGAAGAGGCCGACGGCCGATTCACAAATGCTCCACCGCGTCATCCCGGCGGACGTCTTCACTAGCACGTTTTCCTCGCTGCGTGTTGGGGCGCTCCCAGGTCCGCTGCCCGAGACGGGGAACGCGGCGCTGGTGCCCTGAGCTGCAGCCATTTTCTCGAGCTCAGCGTGCGAGGTGCAGGAGGTGGAAGGCGAGAAAGACCATCGGAGGGTTATGCTGATCGACGATGCCACTGTCGACGTTCACCTTCGCGCAAGCCGCTCACCAGCCGAGGCACTGGTCTGCCTGCTGGGCAAAGCTGGGCCGATTGGCCGGGGGAGAGCCTCGAGTGACCGACTGGCTCATCGCGCAGGCGAATGGGCGCGGCTTTCATGGGGCTTTCGTGACAATCGAGGCGTCGATCGACCACGCCCTCTGCCTCGAGGATCTCGTGGTGGGGTTGCTGATGCCGCACGCAGAGCTGGATGCCCGCATCATCAAGTTGGTGGTGCGGATTCTCCAGTCGGGCCAGGTCGACGCTCCGAAGCTGGCGTTCCGCGCGAGGAGAGAGCGTGCAGACCTCGCGCTGGCCTGGGTCCTGGACCTCGTGCCCGAGTCAGAGAGAAACGCAGCGACACGGCTGATCGCTGCTTCCTTGCGGCCCCCGCGTGGCGCCACACCCGTTCGCTTCAACTATGACACCGGTCGGCTGATTCGCAGGCCCGCCACGAAGGGGCAGCTGTGGCGCGCGAAGCAGAGTAGATCCTCGAGACGCTCGATCGCCACCTGAAGGGGCCGGGCACGATCCGGCTCCTGGGAGGCGCCGCGTTGACAGTGGGGTATGGGCTCACGCGGGCGACGGAAGACGTAGACCTCCTTCAAGATGACGTCGAGGTCCAGGCGCTCATCGACTCAGCCGACTTCGGAGTGGCACTCGAGGCGGCCAACGATGAACTCGAGCCACGCGGACTCTATCTCACGCATATCTGGAGGCCCGAACAACTCATCCTCGCGAACGGTTGGAGAGCCCGGTGTCGCGCCATCGCCTTGCCTTCGCTGAAAAAGTTGAGCCTCGAGGCGCTCGGCCCCGCTGACCTCATCGTCAGCAAGCTTGCCCGCGCCGACGACGGAGATCTCCGCGACATGGAGTACCTGCTCACGACGCACGTGAGCGTCGCCGAACTCGAGCGGCTGCTCCCCACCGTGCAGGTCCCCTCAGTCTTCTCCGAGTCGTGGCCGCGCGCCCAGGCCGCGCTTTCTGGGCTCCTCGCCCGGCTGCGCTGAACGCGATCAACTCCCCTGCACTTCCAACACGCGGCGAGGTCCACTTCGACTTCTCAACGGCCCCGCTGCATCAGCGCCTTCGCAGGGCGCGGTGCGACGGCGCGACGCCTTCCCAGCGCTTGAAGGCGCGGCGAAAGTTCGCGGGATCCGAGTAGCCCAGCGTGTAGGCGATCTGCTCGAGCGTGAATCGGCCCGACTTCACGTGCTCCATCGCCAGCGAGTGGCGGACGTCCTCGAGCAGCTGCCGAAACGAGGTCCCCTCCTCGACGAGGCGGCGATGGAGCGTGCGCTGGGTCAGGTGCAGTTGCCGCGCGGCCACCTCGAGCGAAGGGAACCCGTTCTGCGACTCGAGGAGCAGTCTTCGCACACGCGCAGCGAGCGACTCGTCAGAGGTGAGCTTGTCGAGTTCGCGTTGACAGATCAGCGCGGCCTGCCGAAACGCCTCGGGATCGGCCGTCTTCAGCGGCACGTCGATCACGCCCGCGGGCACGGCGAAGCCGGACCACGTGCGGCCGTACCTCACGTCACAACGAAAGAGCGCGCGAGCGAGCAGCGCGTACCCCGGGGGCTCGAAGGTGAACGCGACCTCGCTGATGGCGCAGGCCCCGGAAGAGATCGAATCGAGCACGTTCTTGATGCTCAGCACCACCGCCTCGAGCAGCGGCCTTTCGAGCTCGCCGAGCGGTCGCGTCGGGCGGAACTGCACCCGCACGTGGCGCCCGACGAGCACGTGAGAGACGGCGATGAGTGAGGTGCGCAAGCCGGTGAAGCGCTCGAGCACCTCGAGGGCCTGCCGAATCGTGCCGCTGCTGGTCGCCGCATAGCCGAGAATTCCGTGCGAGCTGGCCAGCAGCCGCTCGCCCACGAACAGCCCCAGCGCGGGCTCGTTCGTCACGACGACGGCCTCGCGCACCAGCCGCTCGAACGTCGAATAGGCGAGCACGAACCCGGGCTCGTCGAGGCTGGTGGCCTCGAGCCCGCAGCGCGCGAGCCAGACGCGGGTGTCTGCGCCGAGGCCCCGCACCTGGTCGGCGAGGTGGCGCACGTAGTGAATGGGCAGGAGCAACGCCTCTCGTTCTTTGCTGAGGCGCGCGGAGCCCATGGAGCGCTTGTCAATAAATGACCTGCGATTGTCAACCACGGACCTCCCGCGCTCACCCACGCCAGTCCTACCTTGGCAGGAACATGCAGACCTCCGAGCCCAGGAAACGATTGAGGATCAACGGGCAGACGATCGAAGCCGAGCCGCGCGAGACCGTGCTGCAGGCCGCGCTGCGCAACGGCCTCCCGTTCCCCAACAGCTGTCGCGTCGGGGGCTGCGGTACGTGCAAGTGCCGGCTCGAAGAGGGCCGCGTGAAAGAGCTGACCGAGACCGGCTATCTGCTCAGCGCCGACGAGCTCGCGCAGAACATGATCCTCGCGTGTCAGAGCGTTCCCCGCTCGGATCTCTGTATCGAAGTGAAGCTCGATCAGCGCGGCGTTCGCGGCCGCGTGGTGAACAAGGAACTGGTCACCCACGACATCGCGCGCCTCACCCTTCGATTGGAGCGCGCGCTGGACTATCGAGCAGGGCAGTTCGCCCGCCTGGCGATGGGCGGGGTCAGCGGCGTCTCGCGCAGCTACTCGTTCGGGGCGCCACCCCAAGACGATGGGACCATCGTGTTCTACGTCCGCAAAGTGCCCGGGGGTCGGCTCTCTTCGGTCATCGTCGACGAAGAGGTGACGGGCCGCGAGGTCACCGTCACTGAGCCCGAAGGAGAGATGTGGCTGCGCCCAGGCGACGCGCCGCTCTTGCTCATCGCGGGCGGCAGTGGGCTGCCCCCGCTGTTGGCCATGCTCAAAGAGGCGCTCGCGGCCGGGGTCTGTCGCCCGGTCACCTTGCTCTTCGGCGCGCGCGAGGAGCGCGACCTCTACGCCCGAGAAGAGATCGCTGAAGTTCAGCGCGCCTGGCGTGGACCCTTCGAGTTCATTCCCGTGCTGTCCGCGGTCGCCCCGGCCTCGACGTGGAGCGGCGAACGCGGGCTCGTCACGGACCAGCTCCCCGGGCGCGTGAAGGAAGGCGCGCACGCCTACCTCTGCGGCCCGCCCGCAATGGTCGACGGTGCCATCGAACGACTCGTGGGCCAGGGCGTGTCGCGGGCGAACATTCGTTTCGATCGCTTCACCACCTCGGCCGACGTCGCCAAGCCTGCGCAGGCGACCCGCCCCGTCCTCGACGTGCTGCACTACCTCAAGTTCTCTCTCTTCCACTTCGTGGGCTTGTTCTCGATCGCCGCGCTCCTCGCAGGGGGCCGGTACACGACGGGCGGTCTGCTCGGCGTGCTCGCGCTCTACATCGTGGGTGACGCCCTGGGCGGGGACGACACCTCGACGCCCGCGTTCAAGCACCCGCGCGTGCTCACAGCTCAGCTCTGGTTGGGGCTCCCGTTGCTCGCGGCGATCGTGTTCGTCTCGATGTGGACCGTCTGCTCGGGCGATCCACTCGGGTTCGGCGCGGCCGTGCACCGATGGACCGGGTGGCACGCCCTCGCCGCGCGCGACGCCACGACGTTCGGTCATCACGTCTCGGCGTGGGTGCTGACTGGGCTGATGATCGGCATGGTGGGCACGGTCACCGCGCACGAGCTCACGCACCGCACGTGGGACCGCGCTTCGATGATGATCGGCCGTTGGCTGTTGGCCTTCAGCTTCGACACCTCGTTCGCCATCGAGCACGTCTACGGCCACCACCGCTACGTCTCGACGATCGACGACCCGGCGACCGCCCCCCGCGGGCGCAACGTGTACTTCCACGTCGTGGCCTCCACCCTGAGGGGGAATGGGAGTGCCTGGAAGATCGAGTCAGCGCGGCTGCGCAAGAAGCGACTGGGCGTCTTCTCCGTTCACAACGCGTTTCTGCGCGGCCACCTGGCCAGCCTGCTCCTCGTCGCCACCGCGTTCGCCATGGGAGGGTGGAAGGCGGCAGCCTTCTTCACGGCGTGCGCGCTCTGGGGCAAGGCGCTGCTCGAGATCGTCAATTATCTGGAGCACTACGGCATGGTGCGTGACCCCGCGACACCCGTGCAGCCGCGCCACTCGTGGAACACCAACCGCAGAGTCAGCTCGTGGAGCATGTTCAACCTGACGCGCCACTCGCACCACCACGCGCAGGGCGAAGTGCCTTTTCACCAGCTCGCGCCGTACCCGGACGCGCCGATGATGATCAACGGGTACCTCACCACGATCGTGATCGCGATGGTCCCGCCCCTCTGGCACTGGCTGATGACGCCGAAGGTGCTCGCGTGGGACCGCGACTTCGCGACCGCGCAGGAAAGGACGCTCGCCGCCCGAGCGAACGCGCTCAGCGGCGTCGGCGGTCTGCGGCGCTGACGTCACGCCTCGTACGAGAGCGCCGCGTACGTCGGCACCTTCAAGGCCGCGCGCGCAGGAAACCAGCTGGCGAGCAGTCCGAAGCTGAAGGTGACGACCGCGGTGATGACGACGCCGAGCGGACTGAACGTCGGCTCGAGCTGACCGCCGGGGCCCATCATCAGCACAGAGAAGAAGCCCGTCGCCACCCAGGTCAGCGGCACCGCCAGCATCAGGCCCAGCGCCACCCCGAGCGCGCTCATCACCAGCCCCTCGCGGCGCAGCAACAGCAGGACCGCCGCGGGGCTCGCCCCGATGGCTCGCATCACCCCCAGCTCGCGCGTTCGCGTGATGACCGCGACCCCGGTGGCCGAGGCGTTGCCCAACGCGCTCACGAGCAGCACCAGGAAGGACAACATCAGCAACACAGCCAGAATGATGTCGAGGTGCTCGAAGATGATGCGCACCCGCTCGACGTGGGCCATCACGTACAGCACCTTCAACCGCGAGCCCACCACCGCCCGCTCGACGTCGGCCTTCAACGCCATCACTGCGGCGTCGTCATCGCGCTGCGCGACGAAGAGCAACGTCGTCACCAGGCCCGGGCGATGGAAGCGCGCCTCGAAGTCGGCCTCATCGAGATACAGCTTGGACTTCTCGAATTGTTGAGCGAGCCCCACGAGCGTGGCCGTCGCGCGCTCAGCCCCGATGGCCACCTCGATGCGGCTGCCCACCGCCGGCTTCCCGTAGGCGGCCCAGCCCTGCTGGTTGAGCACCACCTCGAGCCCCGACCCCGGCTGCAGCCAGCGCCCCTCGCTGAGCCGCAGGTGCAGCAGCGTCGAGTCGCGCGGCAGCGCCACCACCCCCACCCCTTCGCGGGTTCCGAGCACGCGTGACTGCACTTCGCCCTGGCCTCCGCTCCAGGTCTCGATGCGCGCGACGTTGGGCAGACCCGAGAAGGGCGCGAGCGCTTCGCGCCGATCGGTGGCCGCGCCGAGGGCAACGACCACGTCGTAGCGGTTCTCGTCTCTCACGTTCGAGAGCAGGCGCCCGAGCGCGGCGCGCACGTTGAAGCCCGACGCGAAGATGGCGACGCCCAGGCCCATCGAGAGCACCGTCACCACCAACCGCGCGCGGTCGCGCAGCACGTTGCGAAAGGCCAACTGCCACGCGGGCGACACCGTGCCCCGACGAACCCGACGACGCCCCACCACGACCCTCGAGGCCACGTCCCGCAGCGCCTCCTTCACGCTGAGCCGCGTTCCGCGAAGCAGCGTGGGCAGCGAGAAGAGCAAGGGCAGCGCGAGGCTCGAGGCGACCAGCACGGCCAGCGCCTCGAGCGGGACCCCGCGGGTCAGGAGGTCGAAGTTGAGGGTGGCCGCGACGAACGCCGAGAAGGCGCGCCCCGTGAGCGCCGCGAGCGGCACGCCGACCAGCCCGGCCGAAAGGCCCATGGCCAACGAGGTCATCACGGCGACGCGCAGCACCTGACCTCGGGTCGCGCCGATGGCCTTGAGCACGCCTATCTGCCGCACCTGCCCGGCGAGCACCGCGCGCATCGCCTGCGAGACGAGCACCGCGGCCATCGCGAAGGCGAGCGCGCCGATGGCGCTGACGAGAAACAGCAGCGTGTCGAGCTGCCACTGGTGCGGGTGTTGCTCGAACCTCAGCACCTCGGTCGACGACACCGTCACGCCCTGCGTCCCCAGCGCACGGACGAGAGAGTCGGCCCGCCGGCGAACGTCGTCTGCCGATTGAACCCCCCTGAGGCGCACCATGAGGCGTCGGCCCCCGGGCTCGCCGGTCATCGCCGAGAAGGTGGGCCTGTCGGCGTAGGCATAAATGAAGGCGTCCTGGGTCGCAGGCGCCTGGCTGGCGTCGAAGGTGATGCCACTGATGGGCAAGGTGCGCAGCTGGGCGCCCACGCGAATTCTCGGCGCATCGCCCACGCCGAACGACGCGACCTTCAGGCCATCGCGCTCGAGCAGCACGGTGCCCGGCGGTGGCACGCGGGCGCCGCGTTGGGGCGACAGCCGGCCCACCGGCGCGTCTTCGAAGGTCTCGACGCCGTAGAGATAGAGGGGAAGCCAGGTGTCGGGTCGCACCTCGATTCGATGCAGCGCGAAGTCGCGCAACGTGGCTGCTTCCACCTCGGGCCGCGCGCTGAACGCGCCGAGGTCGAGCGCGGCGAAGTCGCTCGAGGTGAGCACCACGTGCGGCGGCCGCGTGCGCTGAAAGTTCTCGTTGAGGTCGGCATCGAGAATGCGCGACGCCACCAGCGGCATGCCCATGCCCCACAGGCCCAGCGTCAGGGCCCCGACGACCAGCGCCGTGCGACGAGGCTGGAGCGTCAGCTCGCGCATCGAAAGCGTCAGCTGCAGCTTCATGAGACCCGCCCATCGACGACCGTCACCACGCGCGAGCAGCTCGCCGCCACGGCCTGATCGTGCGTCACCACCACCACCGTCTTGCCGCGCCGCGCCAGCTCTGCCAGCAGCGCGCAGATGGCCTTCGCGGTCTCGCCGTCGAGGTTGCCGGTCGGCTCGTCGGCGACGAGCAGTGCGGGGTCGTTGGCCAACGCCCGGGCGATCGCCACGCGCTGCTGCTCACCCCCTGACAGCGAGGAAGGCAGCTCGTCGGCCTGGTCGGCGATTCCCACCTCTTCGAGCAGTCGCTGCACGCGCGACTCACGGGCCGCGGAGGGGACGACGTCGACCAGCTCCATCGCGAGCAGCACGTTCTCACGCACGCTCAGGGTGGCGATGAGCTGGAAGAACTGGAAGACGATGCCGATGTGGCGGCCCCGGAAGGTGGCCAGCTCGCCTTCGCTCAGCGTCCCCAGCTCGATGCCCGCCACGCGCACGGTGCCCGCACTGGGTCGGTCGATGCCGGTGAGCATGTTGAGGAGCGTCGACTTGCCGCTGCCGGAGCGGCCGACGATCGCCACGTGCTCACCGGGCGCGATCGTCAAGGACACCTCGTGGAGCGCGGTGAAGGCCCGCTGCGCCGACTGGTACCGCCGGGTCACGCCCTCGAGGTGGACGGCGCCGGCCTGCTGGTCTGATTGTTCGGTTGTGGACATGATGTCCATCTATGGCCCCCCGACCCAAAGCCGCCATCGACACCCGGGCGCGAACGTCCAAAAGCAGACAGTCGGCCCCGAGTGTCCAGGAAGACCGCCGCGTGCGCCGTACGCAGCGCCAGCTCAGAGAATCGCTGGTGACCCTGATGCTCGAGCGGGGGTGGGACGCGGTCACGGTGCGCGACGTGTGCGAGCACGCCGACGTCGGCCGCTCGACCTTCTACCTTCACTTCGCCGACAAGGAGAGCCTGTTGCTCAGCGGCTTCGATGAGCTCCAGGCGGCGATGGCCGCGCTGCCCCACGACCCCAAGGCGCCGTTCACCTTCGCCGAGGCGCTGCTGACGCACGCGGCCCAGAACGAGCGGGTCTTCAGGCTGGTGGTGGGGCGGCAGAGCGGGCAGCAGGTGCAGTGGCGCTTTCGAGACGTGCTGGTCTCGCTCGTTCGCGCTGAGCTCGCTGCGCTGAAGGTCCCGGCTGCGAGCCGCGCGATGACGGCCCGGTTTCTCGCCGGCGGCTTTCTGGAGTTCCTGGCCGAGCTGCTCGACAACCCGCGCGCCCAGCGACCCGCGCCGCTGGCCGAGCGCTTCCGGGCTCTGGCGATGGGGGTGCTCGAGGTCAGCCAGCGCCAGACGTGATTCACGTCGAGGTCGACGAGCCCCCGGGAACCGGAAAAGCGGCCCTGCACTTCAGCCGTTGCGAATCGCGGGCGAAGGCCGCGGGGGCGTGAGCGCGCCCGAACGCGTCTCGGTGGTGGGCGGAAACCGCACCGTGAAGGTGGTGCCTTCGCCTTCATCGTTTCGCCGCGCCGTGATTTCCCCCATGTGCGCGTCGACGATGCGTTTGACGACCGCCAGGCCCAGCCCCGTGCCGGTGGCCTTGGTGGTGAAGAACGGCTGGAACATCTTCTCTGCCGCGCGCTGCGTGAGGCCGACCCCCTGGTCCTGCACGCGCACGGTGAGCCAGGGTACGCCGTTGACCTGCTCTACGGTGGCGCGCACCGTCACCGTGCCACCCCGCGGCATGGCCTGGGCCGCGTTGACGATGAGGTTCACCAGCGCCTGCTTGAGCAGATGAGCGTCGAGCGGGAACGCGGGCAGCTCACGCGGGAACTCGGTCAAGACGCGCACGCTGGAATGCAGCGTCGACTGGGCCGCGGCGTCCACCGCGCTGGCGATGATCGGCTCGACCGCCATCGGCTTCTTCACCAGCTCGTACGGACGCACGAAGTCGAGCAGGTCACCGACGATGCGGTTCAAACGATCGGCTTCTTCACCGACCATGTTGAGCAACATCTCGGAGTCACCCGTCGGCCGCAGCAGCCGCTTGAGCGTGGTCAACGAATTGAAAATCACGCCGAGGGGGTTTCGCACCTCGTGCGCCATCACCGCCGCGAGCTCACCCAGCGCGGCGAGCCGCTCGTGCCGCACCAGCTCTTGCTGCGTGCGCGCCAGCTCGTCGTAGGACGTCTTCAGATCGCCGTAGAGCCGGTTCGCCTCGTCGTAGAGCCGCGCGCGCTCGAGCTGAGAGGCCATCTGCACGCCGAGGATCTCAGCCGACCGAATGTCGTGTTCCGCGTAGGCGACTTCACGTTTGCGAGCCAGCGAGAGCAGCCCCACCGGCCTGCCCTCGATGGCCAGCGGCACGATGGCCATGTGCATCAGCCCCTCGGCGATCAACACGTCCGAGCCGTGAGGAAGACTCTTCGCGGCCATCGCCAGCGGCGCGCGGGCCAGCGGGTTCTCGTGATCGATGCGAAAGCGGCGGTAGATCTCGACCAGCGGCCCTTCGTACCCAAACGCGTCGCCCACCAGGTGGTACTCGCTCGACTCGACATCGAACCGATGCAGCATGCCGCAGTCACTCTCGGTGGTGCGGCACACCGTCTCGAGCGCACGGCGGCACAACGCGCGCAAATCAGCGCGGGGGCCTGACACGGCCAGCTCGTGCACGAGGTCGAGCTCGGCACGGCGCCGCTCCAGCTGCTCGAGCCCCTCGCAGACCTCGATGGCCGAGCCGAGCTGCAGCGCGAACAGGCGAAGGCTCGCCAGATCTGCTTCGCCGACGTCGTCGTGCATCAACACCAGCGCGCCCCACTGCGACTGGCGCACCTGCAGCGCCGCAACCACGCCCACATCGGGCGTCTGCAAGAGCGCCTCGGCAGGCACGGGCCGGCCTTGCGCCTGGCCGTACGCGCGAATCACCTGGCGGAAGTGAGGCACCAGCACCGGGATCTTCTGGGTCGTGGCGCTGAGGAAGGCGCCCCCCGTCCTGATGGGCTGCCGATCACCGGGCACCAGGCTCGCCCTGAGCACCTGGTGATGCGGCTTGGCCGACACGTAGCGAATGGCATAGCCCGACGCGTCGAGCGCGATGATCGCCACCTCGAAACCGAATCGCTCCAGCGCCTGACCGGCCGCAGGCAGCAGCTCGCTCATCAAACGGGTGCGCTGAACCTCGAGCGCGGCCTCCGTCAAGGCCGTCAACAGCCCGTCGCCGTGTAAAAGCGCTTTCGAAGTGGACATCGACGCTCCCGAATTGGGCCCTGTGACTCTCAGGACTCAAGAAAAGTACCCTGAAAACAGGGATTTACGAAACATTGAGGTGTGAACAGCGGATAACACCGCATGCGCAGCCTGATCGCCATCTTCACCCTCGCCGCTTCCACCGCTTTTGCTGCTCCCTGCGTCGAGCTGCCTGTGCTCTTCATCGTGCAAGACAAGTCGGGCTCGATGAACTTCGCCCCTGATGGCACTGCGGCGTCCACCACCAATCCTTCCAAGTGGAGCATCGCCCGCCAGGTGGTCCCTGCGCTGGCCACCAACTTCAATAACCGCTTCCGCTTCGGCGCAGCGATGTACCCCCAGAGCACGACCACCTTCAACTGCACGACCGGCACGGTGGTCACGCCCATCGCCGACACGACGACGGGCATCACCACCGCCTACAACACCGCCGTTCCCGGTGGCGGTACGCCGACGGCGGCGTCCCTCCTCGCCGTCAGGACCCACCTGCTGGCCCAGGGGCTGAACACGCCGGCCTACGTGCTGCTGATCACCGACGGCCTGCCCAACTGCAACACGGCGCTCGACCCGAACGCGTGCTCGCCCACCACTCCGGGCTGTGGCCCGACGCCGGCGACCAGCACGTGCGCGCTGGGCTCGAAGGACTGCCTCGACAACACCGCGACCGTCTCGGCGGCGCAGCAGCTCTTCGCTTCGAACATCAAGGTCTTCGTGGTCGGCTTCGACGCCGCGCTGACCGCGGGCAACAACAAGGCCGTGCTCGACGCGATCGCTTCGGCGGGCGGCACGGGCTCGGCGTACGCGGCCAACAGCCAGGCGCAGCTGACCTCGACGCTCAACACCATCGCGGCCAGCACGGCGACCTGCTGCAAAGATGTCTGCACGGCGGGCGCGGCGGTCTGCAGCGGCACGGGCGCACGTTCGGTCTGCCAGATGGACACGGCGATCGGCTGCACCACCTGGACGACGCAGCAGTGCACCACCGGCAGCACCTGCAGCAACGGCAGTTGCCAGGCCTGCACCAACGCCTGCACCGCGGGCGCCCTGCGCTGCGCGAACGGTGACGCAGAGCAGTGCGTCGCCAACGCCCAGGGCTGCACCTCGTGGCAGACCGCCGAAGTGTGCGGCTACGGCGAGCTGTGCGCGGCGGGGAGCTGCAACTCGTGCCAGGCCTGCGCGATGGGCGCCTCGCGCTGCACCGCGACCGGCGTCGAGACCTGCGAGTGGAGCGTGCTCTCAGGTTGTACGCAGTGGACCGCGCGAGCCTGTGCCTCGGGCAGCACCTGCCAGGCCGGCGCCTGCGCGAGCTGCAACACCACCTGCACCGCGGGCGCACAGCGTTGCGCGGGCAATACGGTGCAGACCTGCGTCGCGAACGCGGCGGGCTGCACCTCGTGGCAGAGCGGCCAGACCTGCACCAACTTCTGCAGCGGCGGCGCGTGCGGCACCTGTGGCACCAGCTGCACCGCGGGCCAGACCCGTTGCCAGGGCGCCTCGGGCGTCGAGACCTGCATCCGCGACGCGAACAACTGCCCCGCGTGGGGACCCACGCAGCAGTGCGCGGCGAACAACTTCTGCCAGAGCGGCGTGTGCAACCAGTGTGCGACCAGCTGTACGCAGGGCACCAGGCGCTGCGGCGCGAACGGCGCGACCGAAGAGTGCCGCCTCGACCCGATGGGCTGCACGGCGTTCGTGGCTGTCGGTCAGTGCAACGTGGGCGCGGGTGAACGCTGCGACATGGGCGTGTGCATTCCCCCCTGCCAGAACGACTGCACGCCGGGAGCAGGCCAGTGCCGCAATGGCCGCCCGGAGTCCTGCGTGCAGGGCCCGACCGGCTGCTTCATCTGGCGCGACGAGCCGGTGTGCGGCGCTGATCAGCAGTGCGTGGGCGGCAAGTGCCACGCGGTCTGCGCGAGCGACGAGTTCGAGACCTGCCCCGAGGGTGAAGTCTGCACGGGTCTGACCGAAGGCCGCTTCTGCCTGCCGGTGGATCCCGACGGCGGCACCGGTGGTGGCCTGGGCGGCGGCGCGGGGGGCAGCTCGGGTGGTGTCGACGCGGGCGCGGGCGCTGGCGGTGGTGGTGGCAGCAACTCGAACGGCAGTGGTGAAGAGACCACGCCCGGTGGCAGTGGCCGCATCGGCGCGGTGGCGATGGGCTGCAACTGCAACTCGGTCGACGCGGGCCTGTTGCCGCTGCTCGCGCTGGGGTTGACGCTGCTGCGTCGCCGCAGCCGCAAGTAAGGTACGGCGATGGCGAGACCCGGCTTCGAGTCAGTCGCGCAGTACCTCGCTGCGCAGCCGAAGCCGGTGCAGGCGGCGCTGAAGCAGGTGCGCGCGGCCATTCGCAAGGCAATGCCGAAGGCGGCTGAAGAAGTGATCAGCTACCAGATTCCCGCGTTCCGCCTTCCGGGCGGCGTGGTGATCTTCTTCGCGGGATGGAAGGAGCACATCTCGATCTACCCGGCGACGGGGCTGGTCGATGAGGTGCTGGGCGAGAAGCTCGCGCCGTACCGGGCGAGCAAGGGCACGCTGCGCTTCCCGTTGTCCGAGCCGCTTCCGCTGAAGTTGATCGAGCGCGTCGCGAAGCTCAAAGCGAAGGAGCACCTCGCTCGCGTGAAGGCGAAGGAGGCAGGGGAAGAACACCGGTCTCCCCGAGAGCAGTCGAGGGGGCGGTTGGTCTCCTGGTTCGGCCCTCACCCCGACCCTCTCCCAGAGCGAGAGGCAGAGAAGAAGAGGCGCGCGGTGCGGTGTCACCCTGCCCGCCCCAGATGAGCGACCAACCGCTGATGACCAGCACCGCGCCGAAGCCCAGAAAGCCCACGTCCCAGGCGAACTGATTCAGGCCCGGGTGAACGTGGTGAAGGCCGAGCAGGTGGTGATCGATCACGCCCTCGACCAGGTTGAACAAGCCGTACCCGAGCGCGAGCGAGCCCACGAAGGTGCGCGTTGACCACGGCACGTTGGTTCGCTGCCCCGCCCGCCACAGCAGCGCGAGGCCCATCGCCGTGATCACCCACGTGAACGCGTGAAACAGCCCGTCCCACACCATGTTGTATCGGAGGGCGACCACGTCGCCCGGCGCGACCACGCCCGAGAGCATGTGGTGCCACTGCAGAATCTGGTGGAGCACGACGCCGTCGAGAAGCCCGCCCAGCCCGATGCCCAGCAGTGCTCCCGGAGCGATCAAAGCGCCGCGATGCAATCGCTCACTCATGTTCGGGTCTCCCGGTATCGGTCTGTTCGATGCCCAGCCGATAGAGCCACGCGCACATCACGCCGAGCACGAGCAGCGGCGTGGCGATCAACACCATGTTCAGCCAGAAACGGTGATCGAAGAAGGTCGCTTGAGCCAATCGGGCCGGGACACAATCAGGGCACGCCCCTGCGGCACGCGCCCACACGCTCAACGCCAACACCACGGCCCCGATGGATCGATACGGCATGCGCTTGAACGATGCAGCCCTCAGGCCAGCGTCGAGCGGGGATGGCACCCACCGATGTGTATGCAAACGTTGCGTCGAGCTTCGTCGTGACTTGTCGCCCTCGCGGCCGCAGGATGAAGGCATGACGTTGTCGCTCGTGGTGCTGCTTGCGCTGTCGCAAACCGGACAACCGCCGGCTGACGTGCCGCCCGTGCCGATGGTCCCCGTGGCGCCCGGTTCAGAAGAAACTCCGCCAGCGCCGCAACCCGAGCCGCGCACACCGCCTTCCGTCTTCACGCGCTCGTTGCTGGCCACG
>JBKJSE010000172.1:0-3115 GCA_046595925.1 Archangium sp.
CGCGACGCTGGAAGGATCTTCGAGCAGCCCCAGGCCGTACACGTCGAGGCCGGCCTTGCCGAAGCGGGCCCGCGCGTAGAGCCCGGTGAAGTAGCTGCCCGAGTTGTGAAAGCGAGCGCCGCCGGTGGTCAACCAGGCGGGCGGCGAAAGCATCATGCCGAACGCATCGAGCGTGACGAAAGGTGACGCGGTCAGGCGCACGAACAAGCCGTCGAAGGCGCGTGCGCTCTGCGCCCAGTCGAGGCTGCCGATGAGGCGATCGTCTCCGTAGGACAGCTCCTGACGGCCGACGCGCACGTCGAGGAACGAGGTGGCCTTCACGTCGAGGTAGCCCTGGTGCAAGCCGGTGTTGGGCGTGACGGTGACCGTGTTGGGTTCAGAGCCCCAGCCACGCACGTCCTGAAGCTCGAGGAGCACGCCGAACCGCTCCCAGGCCGACGCCCTCACGCTCAGGCGAGCGCGGTGGTCGATACCCAGGAAGTGGTCTTCGACCCCCACGGCGAAGTCACGATTGTCGCGCACGTCGGCGCGCGCAAAATACTGGCCGCCGATCGCCAGCGAGAACTCATTCCACCGCCAGCGCATCGGGCCTTCGCCGACCGGCACGGCAGCGCTGCGAAAGAGCTCGCCCGAGGTCTTCCTCCCCGGGCCCCAGGGGGTCGGCGCGACGTCGAACCCAACGACGGGAGTCCCCGCGTCGACGACCCCAGCGTCGGACTGCGCCATCGCGTTTGCCGAAACGAAAGCGAGGCACCACCAGCAGATTCGCCACATGCAGCAGGACACTGCAGCGTTGGGGCCAGCGCGCTTCCCCCTGCGGTCCTCTCGGCGCGTTCCTATTTGGAACAGCGACGAACAGTCACTTCTTCGGGAGCGCGCTCACGAACGCGTCGATCGGTTGATCGAGCGACGACATCGAGGTCTTCACGCTGCCGTCCGGTGCGATGAGGAACACCGCGTTGTCGTGGAGAATGACGCCCGACTCGGGGTTGGTCGTGTACTTGAAGTTGAGCAGCATGGTCAGCGTGCGCACCTGCGCGTCATCGCCCACCAGCACGTGCCACCGCTTCTCCTTCTCCAACTGGTAGCGCGCGCGGTACGCCACCACGGCCTCCGGCGTGTCGTGCGCAGGGTCGAGGCTCACCACCACCAGCTCGAGCGGTTTCCCCGCTTTCACCAGCGCCGCGTCGAGCCGCTTCAACTTCTTGGTGGTGAGCGGACAGGTTCCCGCGCACGAGGTGTAGACGAAGGTCAGCGCGTACCACCGGCCCTTCCACGTCTCGAGTGACACCTGCTCACCCGCCTCGTCGCGCCAGCGCGTGTCCAGCGCGAGCACGTTCTTCGGCTCGTCCTCCGCGTGGGCGAGGGCCGACCACAGAATGAAACAGAGCGCGAGCTTCTTCATGGCGTCACCCTGGCGGCGAAGGCACAGCGAAAGCCCAGGTTGGTCAGCGCGGTGCGCGGAGTGAGGCTCGAGCGCAACGCGTAGCGCATGAAGGCGGCGTAGTCCTCGCGGCGCGCGCTGCCGGTGGCGCTGCTGCCACACATGTACTTCGCGTTCTTGTCGCCGTCCTGCCGGTTGTCCCCCGACACGAAGACGCCGTTGAAGTCTTCCGTCCACTCCCACACCAGCCCGTGCAGCGCCTCGACGCCGTACGCATTCTTCGGGCTGCCGGGCAGCTCGAGATCGCCCGGGCGGGCGGGCCGCGCGTACCAATCGAGAATGCGCTGCGCGAACACGGGGTCTCGAGAAGCGTCGCGCCGTTCTTCATCGGCGGCGGCTGCGTACTCCCACTCGAGCGTGGTGGGCAGCCGGCCCCCTCTCCACGTGCAGTAGGCGCGGGCCGCGAACCAGGACACTTCCACCACCGGCGCGTGCGGCGCCAGCGGCGACTTGAACGACGACAGATAGCGCTCGTCGACCAGCACCTTCGGCGGCTGTCCCTGCCGCCACGCGGGGTTGACCTCGAGGAACTTCGACCACTCGGCGCGTGAGACCGGGCGCCGCGCGAGCGAGAAGGCGCCCACTGGGAAGTCCGTCTGCCCCACGTCCAAACCGAACAGCGGCGTGAAGCGGCCCGCGGGCAACGACACCGGCTCGCTGGCCAGGGCCGTCGCCGCGTGTGAGCACGTCAGCACCAACCACAGCCTGATGACGAACCGGTGGGTCTTCATGGCGAGCCCTTACTCGTGACCGCCCGCGGGCGACGGGGTGGCCGGCAGCGCCTCGCGCAGCTTCTTGACCTCGTCGGCGGTGAACGCCCTGGCCTGGTTGCCCCAGGTGTTGCTCACGTAGTTGAGCACCGCGGCCAGCTTCACGTCGTCGAGCCCGGCGACTGCCGTCATCACGCCGTTGTATTCGACGCCGTTGACGGTGACCTTGCCAGTCTTGCCGCGCAGCACCAGCTCGACCAGCTCGTTGCGCTTGGTGTTCGAGATGTTCTTGAGGAAGTCGCTCTTCGCCAGCGGGGGAAACGCGGGCGGAATGCCCTGGCCTTCGGGCTGATGGCACATGGAGCAGTTCGCCATGAAGAGCGCCTTGCCATCCACCGGGGTGGCGACCTCGGCCGCGCCGCCGGTCTTCGCGGTGATCGACGAAGCGACCGACTCGTCGCCCAGGTACACCTCGTCGACCTGCTTGCCGGAATAGATCTCTTTGTTGCCCTGGCCTTCGACCTTCATCATGCCGAGCGCGCCCTTGTTGAACGCGCGGAAGATGGAGTGGTCGACCAGGATGTACGTACCGTCGGTGTCGAGCTTGAACTCGATGATCGCGCTGCCGCCCGCGGGCACCACGGTGGTCTGCACGTTCTGCTGCGCGTTGGCACCACCCTCCGTGTACACCTTGTCGAAGATCTCGCCGATCACGTGGAAGCTCGAGACCAGGTTGGGGCCGCCGTTGCCCATGAACAGGCGCACCGTCTCGCCGACCTTGCCCTTGAGCGCGCGATCGCCGACCAGCGAGAGCGCGCTGCCGTTGAACACCACGTACGAAGGACGTTCGTCGATCGCCCGCTTCATCGAGAAGGGCTGCAGCCCCTTCGCTCCGAAATCGGCGTCCGTATAGAAGTCGCCCTGCATCACGTAGTACTCGCGGTCGACCTTCGGCAGCGCC
>JBKJSE010000385.1:0-20278 GCA_046595925.1 Archangium sp.
GCGGCAAGCTCGAGAAGTTCTACGAGAACAACTGCCTCGTCGATCAGCTCTGGGTGAAAGAGGACAGCAAGAAGATCAAGGACGTGGTCGCCGAAGCCGGGAAGAAGGTCGGCGCCGCGCTCACCGTCGGCCGCGTCGCGCGCCTGGAAGTGGGCGAGGGCATCGAGAAGGTGAAGGGCGATCTGGCAGCTGACGTCGCTGCCACGCTCGGCGCTGGCAAGGCGTAAATCGTTCGCGCTCCTCGGGGTGATTGGGGCAGGTCGGTTAATTCCGGCCTGCCCGCGTTTGTTTTTGGTAAGCCTCGCGCCGTCATGGGCACCCCAGTGAAGACGGGCGGCTACAAGCGGATCCTCCTGAAGCTGTCGGGCGAGGCGCTGATGGGGGACCAGACGTACGGCATTCATCCCCCCACGCTCTTCCGCATCGCCGAAGAGGTGATGGAGCTGCGTGCGGCCGGCGTCGAGGTGGCCATCGTGATCGGCGGAGGCAACATCTTCCGCGGGGTGGAAGGCGCCACCAAGGGCATGGATCGAGCGAGCGCCGACTACATGGGCATGCTCGCCACCTGCATCAACTCGCTGGCGCTTCAAGATTCGTTGGAGAAGCTCAACGGGAGCACCCGGGTGCTCTCCGCCATCAAGATGGAGCAGATAGCCGAGCCCTACATTCGAAGGCGCGCGGTGCGCCACCTGGAGAAGGGGCGCATCGTGATCTTCGCCGCTGGCACCGGTAACCCGTACTTCACCACCGACACCGCGGCCTCGCTGCGCGCGATGGAGATCAACGCCGAGGTCATCTTGAAGGCGACCAAGGTCGATGGTGTCTACGACTCTGACCCCAAGAAGAACAAAGACGCGCGCCGCTACCGCACGGTCACGTACATGGACGTGCTCAAGAAGCAGCTCAACGTGATGGACTCCACGGCCATCTCGCTGTGCATGGACAACAAGCTTCCCATCGTGGTGTTCGACATGACGGCGCGCGGCAACATCGGGCGCGCGGTGCTCCACCCCGGCGACCTCGGTACGGTGGTCGGCGCGGACGAGACGGTGATGGCCTGAACCTTTTTCATAAGTTCCAACCAGGAGGACTCACATGGCGGCCCACGACGATGCAGTGAAGGTGCTGACCGAGCAGATCAAGCGGTCGCTCGAAGCGCTCAAGCAGTCGATGACGAAGATCCGCACCGGGCGCGCGAACGCCGCGATGCTCGATAACGTGCGCGTCAGCTACTACGGCACCCCGACCCCGCTGCCGCAGTGCGCGGCGGTGGCCGTGCCCGAGCCCCGGCTCATCACGGTCAAGCCGTGGGACAAGGGCATCTTGAAGGACATCGAGAAGGCGCTCCTCGAGGCGAACTTAGGCCTCACGCCGCAGAACGACGGCGAGATCATCCGCCTGCCGATTCCCCCGCTGACCGAGCAGCGCCGCAAGGAGATCGCCAAGCAGGTCAAGGCGACCGGCGAAGAGCACAAGGTGGCCATTCGCAACGATCGCCGCGACGCGAACGAGAAGCTCAAGGTCCTGCTCAAGGACAAGGTCATCACCGAAGACGACAGCAAGCGCGCCACCGAGAAGGTCCAGAAAGAGACCGACGCGGGCATCACGCAGGTCGACGACGTGGTCGCCAAGAAGGAAAAGGAAGTGCTCGAGGTATGAGTTGAGCCTTCCACGTATCTTGATCGCTGAACCCAGCCTGCCCATCGCCAACGCGTTGAGGAAGTTCCTCGATGGGTGGGCCGAGGTGCAGGTGGTCACGTACGTGGATGAAGCAGTGCAGTTGGTCAGGGCGCGGGCACCCGACGTGTTGATCGCCGCGGTGTCCGACAGCTTCGACGGCGAGATCCTCGCCCCTCAGGTGCGCAAGCAGGCGCCTGAGACGGCCATCATCCTGACCTACCTGCCGTCCGAAGTAGAGCGTGCGCCTGAGCGTGCGCGAGAGGCCGGCGTGGAAGGCTTCATGGTCGGCCCGCTCAAGCAGCATCACGTGCTGGCGATGGTGCAGGCCGTGACGCGGCTCAACGGGCTGGCGGCGCAGCTGCGCTTGCTGCAGGCGAAGTTCGCCGAGCTGAAGAACCTGCCGCCCAAGCCCGGCGTGCGCATCAAGGCCTCACCGGTCGGCGTGAATGCGCCCGACGAGGCGTTCTTCAAGAAGTACATGCTGCTCGAGGTCAAGCGCAGCAAGCGCTACCAGTACCCGGTGGCCCTGTTGCTGGTCTCGCTCGACAAGCTCGGCGAGTCGCTGGGCGAGAGCGCTCCTGAGTTCCAGCGCGCGGCCATTCGTTCGGAAGCGCTCGAGGGCCTCTCGGTGCTCCTGCGCGACATCGACGTGGCGATGCCGTTCGCCGAGGACAAGTACCTGCTGTTTCTGCCTCACACGCCGCTCAAGGGCTGCACGGTGGTGGCGGGGCGGGTGGTCGAGCGGTTGAGCAAGCTCGACTCATTTCAGAACGGCACGGTCTCGGTCGGCGTGGCCAGCTTCGACCCGACGGTCAACCCGAAGGAGCAGGTGAGCTTCGGTGGCCTGGTGCGCGAGGCGACCGAGGCCCTCAAGAAGGCACAGGCCGCAGGTGGCAACCGTTACTCCGCGCCCGAGCTGCCTGCCCCTTTGAAGAAGAAGAAAGACCGCATCTCGATGGGCTGACCGTGTGCCGTCGGGGCGCGCCTTCAGAGCACCTTGCCCGGGTTGAGCAGCCCCTTCGGATCGAGCGCGGCCTTCAAGTGCCGCATCAGGTCGATCTCCATCGGGCTGCGCGTGTACTCGAGCCACTCCTTCTTCAAGAGGCCGATGCCGTGCTCGGCGCTGACGCTGCCCTTGTGACTGCGCACCAACCCGAACATGTCGCGATCGACGTCGTGCGTGCGGGCCAGGAAGTCTTCCTTCGACATCGACTCGGGCTTCATGATGTTCACGTGCAGGTTGCCATCGCCGATGTGGCCGAACAGGCACAGCTCCCAGTCGGGATACCGCGAGGCGAGCAGCGTCTCGAGCTCACCGCAAAACACCGAGAGCTTCGCGAGCGGTAACGCGATGTCGTTCTTGTGCGGCATGCCGGTGGCCGACAGCGACTCACTGATGCCTTCACGCAACGTCCACAGCGCGCGCTGCTGGCTCACGTCGGCGGCGAGCGTGCCGTCGAGCACCAACTCGCGCTCGAACAACGACGCCAACCACGCATCGAGCGCGCCCGGCTTCGCGTCTTCCACCTCGAGCAGCACGCAGTGTGACGGCAGCTTCTCGAACGGAGGCCGCACGCCGCGGTGTTTCTCGAGCCGCTTGCTGCACGCGTCGGTGAAGAACTCGTAGGCCATCATCGTGAACGGGCCCTTGCGGGCCTCTTCGAACAGCTTGAGCACGCCCTGCAGCGAGTCGAGCGCGAAGAGGAACACGTCGACCTTGCCGGGCAACCGGGTGAGCTTGAGCGTCGCTTCGGTGATGACGCCGAGGATGCCCTCGCTGCCGATGAAGAGCTGGCGCAGATCGACGCCGGTGTTGTTCTTCTCGAGCGCGCCGTTGAGCTCCATGCGCTCGCCCGCCATCGTCACCACGGTCAGGCCCAGCACCCACTGGCGCGTGAGCCCGTAGCGAATGACGCGCACGCCGCCTGCGTTGGTGGCGATGTTTCCACCGACCTGGCTCGAGCCCTTGGACGCGAAGTCGACGGGCCAGAACAGCCCATGCTCGGCGCACGCGTGGTGCACCGCTTCGGTGATGGCGCCAGCCTCGACCTGCACGGTGAGCGCGAGCGGATCGACCGCGTGAATGGCGCGCATGCGCTCGAGGGAAAGAACGATCTCGCCGTTGGCCGCGACTGCTCCGCCAGCCAGACCCGTGCGGCCGCCTGAAGGCACCACGGCAAGCCCGTGGGCCGACGCGAGCTTGAGGAACCGGCAGACCTCGTCGGTCGTCCGCGGCCGCACCAGTAAGGAAGGGGCAGGGGAAAAGACCTTCGTCCAGTCCTTCCCGTAGGTGGCCAGTTCGCCGGGATCCTTCGAGGAGAAGTCGGCCGGAAAGTCGCGGGCGAGGGCGTCGAGGAAGGCCTGCATGGGCGTGTTCTACACCCACCCGGGCAAAGTGCTGCACGCACCAGCCCGGTCGTGGTGTCTTGAAGGGCATGAACGTGACCGACTCACAGCGGGCCTCATCGGCCTCCACGTTGGTGCTCGGAGGACTGGCTGCCAACCTGGGTCTGACCCTCCTGTCCTTCGTGGTCGGCAAGCTCGTACCCGGCAGCTCCGAAGGCGCCTGGCCGATGATCGAAGAGCTGCTGTGGCTCGGCGCGATGGTCACCGCGGCCACGGGGCTCTTTCAGCTCTCGGCCCTGGTCGAGGACGGGCTGGCCTTGCGCACCGCGGCCGCTGCGTTGCTGGTTCAGGCGGTCTTCGAGCTCGCGTTCACCCTGGCCAAAGACAAGATCGGGGGCCCGATCGCCTACGACGTCTCGATGCTGATCTCGCTGGCGACGCGCGGGGTGCTGATCTTCGCGCTGGTGCAGGCGACGCTGAAGACCCACGCGTGGGTGTTGCCGGTGCTGGGCACGGTGGCCGCGCTCTCGTTGATGCGAACGGGGCTGAGCATCGCGATCCAGCACCAGCTCATCGGCTACGAGGTCTATCGATATCCCGGCGTCAGCATCGCGATGCCCCTGGTGAGTTTGTTCAACGCGGGTGGGTTCGTGGTGGCGGCGTTCGCGCTCAAGGGCGCGGTGTCGAGCTCGCCCAACAACACGCCGGCGTTGATGGCAGCGGCTGGGTTGCGGCCTGCAGAGCCCGAGCCCGTCGCTCCCGGGGCAGACTTCCTGGTGGGCGGCATCCTCCTCGCGGTGGGCGTCGGGGTGACCGTCATCTCACTCACGGCGGCGTCGAACGGCGGTCGCTACGTGGTGGCGACGGGCGCGATTGGGGTCGGCCTGGGCCGGATCATTCGCGGCTTCATTCGCCTGGCGAAGAGCCCGTGAACGGACACAAGCCTCGGGGTGCGTGGTGAAGTGCGGGTTCGCTGCGTGCCCGAAATCGAACGGGCCCTCGCTGCGCAACGTCATTCAACCGCTGAGACTGGCTTCGACGCGGTGGGCGCTCCCCTGTGGTCTGACCGCGCGCCCCCACGTGCACTGAGACCACAGGTGCCAAATTTCGCATCCTCGCCCGAAGCGGAGAGCCTGTTGGCTTCGTGCAACGCTTCAGACCCGCAACGCACCACACCCCTCGGGGCCTATTCGCGCACTCTCAGAAGTGAAAGAGCACCAGGCCCGCGGGCGGCGGTGGCTTCTTGGCCTTCACGTCAGGCTCACCGTACGCGTCGACGGGAAAGAGGCTCGCCTCGCGCGGGAGGAACGAGGGCCGGGGCACTGAGCCCGCATCGCGCGCCACGTCGGCGCGTTCCACTTCCTGCACCAGCGCCGCGAGCGTCGGATCGAGCTCCTTGATGCGATAGCCGGTCTGCATCGACGCGCGCAGAGCCGCCTTGGCAGCGTCCTTGCGGCCCTTCTTCGCCTCGACCAGCGCGAGATCGTACGAAGCACGGCCGCGCGTGCGCCACTCACCCGGCGCGGTCGCCACGTCGAGCGCGCGCTGGAAGTACGCCTGCGCGGGTTCGAGCTCAGAGAGCAGCCAGTGCGCCCAACCCAGCCGCAGCAGGTGCTCACCACGCGCGGGGGAATTGCGCGAGAGCGGCTCGAGGATCTCTTTGGCTTCGCCCGGCTTGTTCCCGTCGATCAACCGGCTGCCGAGCTCGAGGCGCGCTTCAGGGCTCGTGGGCGAGAGAGCGAACCCCTTCTTCGCCGCGAGCACCGCTTCCTCGTGCCTGTTCTGCCGCGCCAGCGACTTGCTCAACCGACCCCACGCCCAGGCGGAGTTCGGCGCCAGCTCGACGTAGCCCTTGAAGGTCTTCTCGGCGTCGGCCCACGCGCCGATCGCGAACTGCGTATCGCCCAGATAGCTGCGCGCCATCAGCTCGCCCGGGTGCTTCTTGACCACCTCTGTCAAGAAGGCCACGCCGGCCTCGTTCGACTGGTAGCGGGTCAATAACCAGAAGCGCGCCAGCGTGTAGATCTCGAGCATGTCGTCGGTCTCGCCGAGCGCCGCGAGCGACTTCGCGGCCGCAGCATCGCCCCCGATGATCGCCTGCGCCAGCGCGCCGGTGGCCGTGGCGAAGCGCAGGTTCGGGTCCAACTCGACGGCGCGTTGGCACGCCGTGGCCGCGCGCTCGAGCTCGGCTTGATCGACCAGCGAAGGCGTGTCGACGCTCAACGGCTGGCGCATCACCACCGGGTAGCAGGCGCCCAACTGCTGCAGCGCCTCGTCGTTGGCAGAGGCCGGTTGACCCGCCGTCTTCTTCGAAAGCGCGATGCCTGGGACCAGCGCCCTGGCGAGCACCGGAGCACCCGCTTCGAGGGCCGCGCTCCAGCCCTTCGGCAACTTCGCGGAGAACGGCTTGGGCTTCTTGCCGTCGACCATCACGCCCGCGAGCACCAGGCCTTCACCTGACGCCTCGAGCGAAAACGACACGGCGACATCGGCGCCGATCGCTTGCCGAAGCGCGTTGGCGTTTTTGGGATCTGCCAGGTCGCCGCTGAAGCCTTCTTCCGTGATGGCGCGCAGGGTCTGCTTGAGGTGCAGCTCGTTGACCTTGTTGGTCTCCTCGACGAGCTCCGAGGCGCGCGCTTCCATCAACAGCGCCAGCTGGGTCAACGACGCATCCCTGGAAGACGGGGGAAGGAACGCGACGACAGGGGATCGGGGGGCGGCGAAGGAAGCAGCGGCTCCACAGAGCACGGCCAGCGAGACGAAGCGCATGACCTGGAACCATGTCACAGCCCGCCTGGGTATACGGTTTGAGAATGATGACCTTCGAGTACACGGTGACGGCCGAGTTCGACGATGCCGCGGTGGGCGCAGAGTGGGCCGCGTGGCTGCGTGATGGGCACCTCGAGGAGGTGCTCGACGGTGGCGCGCGGGAAGCGGTGTTGGTGCAGTTGGCCCCGCTTCGATTTCAGGCCCGGTACGCGTTCGCCGATGCCGCCGCCTTCGCGAAGTACGAGCAGGAGCGCGCGCCGAAGCTCAGGGCCGAGGGCCTCGCGAAGTTCCCCCCGTCACGGGGCGTGCGCATGAGCCGTTCGACCGGCGAGGTTCGCGCCCGGTTGAGCAGATGAGGTTATGAAGCAGGTGCCCCATGCACATCAGCGTCTTCGACCTGTTCAAGATTGGCATCGGACCCTCGAGCTCTCACACCGTGGGCCCGATGAACGCGGCGCGCCGGTTTGCGTTCGGGCTGCGTGATGGGGGCCTGCTCTCGCGCGTGACCTCGGTGAGGGCAGAGCTGTTTGGTTCACTCGGTTTCACCGGCAAGGGGCACGGCAGCGATCTGGCCGTCATGCTGGGGCTCGAAGGCAACGAGCCGCGCACGGTCGACATCGACGCGGCGCCCAAACGCGTCGAGAAGATCATCGTCACCGGCAAGCTGAACCTGCTCGGTGAAAAAGAGATCACCTTTCGCCCCGCCGAGTCGCTCACCTTTCATCGGCGCGAGAAGTTGCCGCTGCACAGCAACGGCATGCGCTTTTCTGCCTTCGCGGGTGACGAGCCGATTTTCCAGCGCGTGTACTACTCGGTAGGTGGCGGCTTCGTGGTGGACGACAAGGGCACGCCGCAGAACGACGGGGTCACGAAAGAGGCCGCCGAAATTCCGTACCCGTTCTCGAGCGGCGACACGTTGCTCAGCCAGTGCAACTCGCACGGGCTGTCGATCTCCACGTTGATGCTGGAGAACGAGAAGGCGCAGCGCCCGCTCGCCGACGTGCGCGCGGGCCTGCTCGAGATCGCCGCCGCGATGGATGCCTGCGTGAAGCGCGGCTGCGAGCGGGAAGGCATTCTGCCCGGTGGCCTCAAGGTCAAACGCCGCGCCGCCACGCTCTCGCGCCGGCTCAAGGCCGAAGCGCACGGCAACGCGGACCCCCTGGTGATCATCGACTGGGTCAACCTCTGGGCGCTCGCGGTCAACGAAGAGAACGCGGCCGGCGGGCGCGTGGTGACGGCGCCGACCAACGGTGCGGCCGGTATCATTCCAGCCGTGCTCCAGTACTACCGGCGCTTCGTGCCGAATGCAGATGACGAGGGCGTGCAGCGTTTCCTCCTCACCGCGGGCGCGATCGGTGCGCTCTACAAGAAGAACGCGTCGATTTCAGGCGCCGAGGTGGGCTGTCAGGGTGAAGTCGGCGTGGCCTGTTCGATGGCCGCTGGTGCGTTGACCGAGGTGATGGGCGGAACTCCGGAACAGGTCGAGAACGCCGCGGAAATCGGCATGGAGCACAACCTCGGCCTGACCTGCGATCCCATCGGTGGCCTGGTTCAGGTGCCCTGCATCGAGCGCAACGCGATGGGCAGCGTGAAGGCCATCAACGCCGCGCGCCTGGCGCTGTCGGGTGATGGGAAGCACAAGGTCTCACTCGACAAGGTGATCGCCACGATGGTCGCCACGGGCGCGGACATGTCGGTGAAGTACAAAGAGACGGCCCGCGGTGGGCTCGCCGTGAACATCGTCGAGTGCTGAGGCGGGCGGCCGCTTCCGATCGAGCCTCGACGACTCATGTCCGAAATGATGTCCCCCCCCAGGGGCGCGCCACGGAAACGGATGGGCTACTCGGCCCACAATGTTCCTTCGCGCCGCCGTGGTGTCGTTGATTGCCGTCGCCCTTCCGGCCCTGGCACATGACGAAGCTGACGAGCGCTTGAAGCGTTGGGCCGACGTCATCGCTCAACTTCGGGCGGCGAGCACCAGCCCTCAGGTCTGCCGTGGACTCAGCGAGCTCTCGTTGGAGCTGCCCCCGACCGCGGTCCTCTCGAGTCTGGCCTTCGACCGGAAGAGCGGCCTCTGGTCGGTGACGCTCAGCCACGGCACCCAGGCTGATTCCCAGGCGACCATCGCGCCCCTGGTGAAGCACGGCCTGTGCGTCGACCCTCAGACCAGCGCAAAGAGCGCGAGCTGTACCGCCTCCGTGCAGCCCGCCCCCCCGCTGCGGACCCCGCCCCCTGGTGAGGCCGAGTCGACGAAGCCCTTTGAACCCGTGCCCCTCAACTCGGGGCAGCAGAAAGAGGCTTTTGGGATGAACGTCCTTGTCTCGGCGAGCCCTGCGTTCGACGTCGAACTGACCTCCTTTGCCGCGGCTCAGCAATTGCGAGGCGTCTCGTGGGCCAGGGGGCCGGCGATTCCCAGCGGCCCGGTCGAGCGCTTCGAAGTGACCGCCCAGGGCACTGGCTCGTTCATTCGCGTGGCGGGTCTGCTGTGTGCCTTCAGTCAATGGGGACCGCTCATGAGCGTCGACGCGTTCGAACTCAACCGGCCTCGCATTCGCAACGGAGAGTGGGTGGTGGACTTCGCGGTGACCACCAGCACGTGGCGCTACGTCCGCGAGCTGGCAAGCACGCCCATTCGATTTCCGTACCCCCATCCCCGCAGGCTGGAGGGCGACGAGGTCGACTTCGTGCGCACGCGCAGCCCCTTCGGCCCGCCCGCACCCATCTATGCCGGCTCGACCCGCCCGGTGACAGGCCGGGAGTGCCGTGATCGGAACCCGACGCAGCCCACCGCTGACGACGAGCTCGACAGCTACGCCGTGGCCTTCATGTCGGATCGGTGCGTGATGCTGGTCGACGAGTTCGGCGGCTGCCATGAGCTGGCGATGAACTCCCGCATGGGCCAGTTCAAGCTTTCGCGAATCGAACCGAACGCGCTCACGCTGGTGACGTTCACCCAGGGTCTCGACAGCCGCCCGCTCCGTCACGCCGTTTCGATGCGCACGGGGACACCGAAACCACCTCCGGCCTGGTTTTGCCCGACGAAGTGAAGCGTCGCTCTCGACCCAACAGCTCAGGCGCCGTCAACATCGTGGGGTCTTGCGTCTCGAAATGGTGACGCGGTGCGGCTGGGTACCGCCTGTACCGGTGTATTGGGGTCTTGGTCTGTCCGGAGGCGCGTAGTAGCTGCCGAGGCAAGGAGTCAGCCCCATGGACATTCGCATCACGAAGACGACCGCGCCGAAAGTGAAGCCTCCGGAAGCCGAGCTGGGCTTCGGGAAGTTCTTCTCGGATCACCTCTTCGCCATGGACTACTCGCCCGAAACGGGCTGGTCCGATGCGCGCATTCAGCCGTACGCGCCGTTCCAGATGGACCCCGCCGCGGGCGTCTTTCACTACGGCCAGGCGATGTTCGAAGGCTCGAAGGCGTTTCGCGGTGACGACGGGCACATTCGCCTGTTCCGCGCGGAGCAGCACGCTCGCCGCATGGCGATCGGCGCGCCCCGGCTGTGCATGCCCACGCCCACCGAAGCGCAGATGCACGAGGCGGTGAAGGCGCTGGTGAAGGTGGACGCGGACTGGGTGCCGAAGTCGGAAGGCACGTCGCTCTACCTGCGGCCCACGCTCATCGCGACCGAGGGTTTCCTGGGGGTGCGGCCGGCGACGAAGTACCTCTACTTCGTCATCGCCTCTCCCGCGGGCAACTACTTCGGCGGCAAGGGCCTCAAGGCCGTGCGCATCTGGGTCGAGACCCACGACGTGCGCGCGCCCCGCGGTGGCCTGGGTGCGACGAAGGCCGGCGCGAACTACGCGGCCTCGCTGCTCTCGGCGATGAAGGCGAAGAAAGAGGGCTTCGACCAGGTGCTCTGGCTCGACGGCAAGGATCACGAGTTCGTCGAAGAAGTGGGCACCATGAACGTGTGCTTCCTCATCGGCAATTCGTTGGTGACCCCGCCGCTGACCGACTCGATCCTCGCGGGCGTGACGCGCGACTCGGTGCTCACGCTGGCGAAGGACCATGGCCTCACGGTGGAAGAGCGGCCGATCTCGATCAAGGAGATCAAGGCTTCGCACCAGAGCGGCACGTTGAAGGAAGTCTTCGGCACCGGTACCGCGGCGGTGATCAGCCCGGTCGGTGAGCTCGCGTTCGTCGGCGAGAAGCTGGTCATCAACGGCGGCAAGCCGGGCCCGGTGGCAGAGAAGCTGTACGCCGAGATCGGCGCGATTCAGCGCGGCACCAGGCCCGACAAGTTCGGCTGGCTGCAGACCATCGACTGATGCCGCGCTCCCTCTCCATGCGAAGCAGGGAGAGGTTCGGGGTGTGAAATACGTCGCCACCGATCCCCCCGAGCGCAGTCGAGCAGTCACCTGCCGCGCGGCGCAGAGGTGGCATCTCGATGCGAACGGTGGGTCTGTTCCTTCGGACGAAATCGCCGGCGCCACCGGTCCCCCCGAGCGAAGTCGAGGGGTCACCTGCCGCGCGGCGCAGAGCTGGCATCTCGACTGCGCTCGATGCGAACGGTGGGCCTGTTCCTTCGGACGAAATCGCCGGCGAAGTCAGATGTTTCTATTTGATCGGCAGCGGCGGCGGCCTCGGCGGCGTGCGCCAGAGCCCACCGGTCGAGAACGACTTCCAGCCCCAGCGCAGCCACGACATCAACGAGAGCGCCATCCACAAGCTCCACGCGAGCATCGCGCCCCGGTACACCAGCATCGGCACCGACAACACCCACGCCGTCGGGTACTGCGTCGCCGTGCGATCCATGAACCAGCGCAACATCGACGCGCTCGAGCCGTTGCCGCGCACCTGCATCTCAGGCTGACCGAGCAGGCCTTCGTAGACCGACGTCCCCAGGATGATCAACGCGATGAACGTCACGCCCACCACCGCCAGCTGACGCAGGTTGAACCACCCCGAGGTCAACTCCGGAGTCTTCTCGCGCCAGCCCAGGAACAGCAGCCACCCGAACACGAAGACGATCGCCGGAATCGGAACCTGGCTGAGCCCCAGCGCCAGCAGCACCCACTTGAGCGTGGACAGCGGCGTGAGCTTCGTGCGCGACAGCCCCACGCTGACCACCAGCAGCACCAGCAGGAAGCTCCAGAACAACACCGCAGGCCCCAGCCCCGGGCCGCGGACCAACAGCACCCAGCGATCCTGCGGCACGTTCACCACGAGGTCCGCGTTCACCGTGGGCGTCCCGACGTCGATGGCCGGCGTGCTCCACGTGGTGCCCATGCTGCTGCCTTCACGCCAGGTCAGCACCACCGACTGCGAGCCAGGCACGAGGGGAATGTTCACCAACTGACCCTCTTGCCGAATCGGCTGCTGCGCCCCGTTGATGGTCACGTTCTGCATCGTCGCGCCCGAAGGCAGCGTGAAGGCGTGCAGCCCACCGCGTGACGAGCGGAAGTTCGCGGTGAACGTCACGTCGGTCGCGCGCGCCCCGGCGGTGATGGTGAGCGACGATTGATCGATGGTGAGCGTCTGCCCCTGCTGCGCTTCAGGCCGGAGCACCTCGACCGTCACCTTCTCACCCGGCCACGGCCGCCACTCCGGCATGCGCACGCCGCTCGCGTCTTGCTGGTGCACCACGGGAATTCCGTTGAGCGCCACGTGCCACACCGGGCTCACGTCGAGCCGCCACACCTCGACCCACGGCAGACCCTTTGGCGCGGTCAGCTCGAGCGGCGCCTTCGCTTCCAACACCGAGCTCCACGAGACCTCGGTCGCGTTCGCCCCCATGTTCACCAGCGCCTTGCCGCCCTGCACGCGCACGTCACTCGAGGTCACCGACTCACCGGCGAGCAGCGGCACCTCGAGCACCACCGCGTTGCCGACCGGCGTCACGCGAGAGACGCGCGTCTCCACCGTCCACTGCAGGCCCAGCACGAGCGTGCGTTCGACTCGCACGAACGGAGGCAGCGTGCCCATCTGCAACGCCGCGCCCTGACCCTTGTCGTTGGTGGCCTTGCGGGTGAGCTGCAGGTTCTCGTCGGCCACGCCGTCTTCATGCAGGCCATCGAGCGTCCAGCCGTCGAGCTTCGCTTCCACGCGGTACGCACGCAGCGGCAGCGCGATCTGCACCGTGTCGCGCGGGGGCAACGCACCTTCGATTTGCACCTGGTGCGCACCCGGGGGCACCTGCAGCCACAGCGTTCCATCAGGCTCACGGCGCAGGCCGCTGGCTGGCTTGCCGTCGAGCATCACGAGCTCCGGCGACCACTGCGCCGCGCTGCCAGGCACTGGAACGGCGGTCTGCGCACCCGAGAGCACCTCGAGCCGCAGCCGCAGCACCTTCGCGGTCGCCTCGAGCTGCAGGCGCGGAATCGACGCGCACGACGGCGCGCAGTCGGGCTTCTCGAGCAGGCGTTGACGCAGTTGCTCGAGCAGCGCCGCCTCGGGCGCCTCGGCTTCTTCACCGCCCGCCTGCGCGTTCAAACCACCGAGCAGAATGAGCACCACGGCCATGCCCGAAGCAGCGCTGCCTCGCGGGTCCGGCTTCGGCTCTTCGTCATCAGGCGGCGCGGTCTTCACCAGGCGCTTCAACGAGGTCGGCCAGAAACCACCGGGGAAGCCGAGCACGCACAAGGTGAGCAGCCCCAGCAAGATGACGCGCAGGAACGCGAGCACCAGGTTGGCCGTCGGCCCCAGGTACATGAACGAGAGCTGCTGATCACGCTGCACCGGACCTGAGAATTTGATCTGCATCGGCCGCCAGTCCCAACGAGGCAGGCCCGGGCCCGTCTGCACCGTCGCGTTCTTGTCGTAGTCGCGCACGTTGAAGCTGCGCTTCTTGCCGGACAGTTCCTTCTGCTGCTGTTGCTGCGGCGTCTTGTTGCGCGACAGCGAGTCCTTGAACCCGCCCTGCACCACGCCATCGGAGTCGTTGCCCAGCTGGTTCTGGCTCTGGCCGAACGCCTCGATGCTCGAGCTGCGCGCGTACTGCAGCTCGTTGTCGAGGTTGTATTCGCTCCAGGTCTTCACGCCGCCCAGCGAGCGGTTGTTCTGCGAGAGCGCGGGGTACATGCCTTCACGCACGTGCTGCACCGAGAACATCAGGGTGATCACCACCAGGCCCGCCCACGCGGCGAACCGGCCCGCCTTGAAGAGCGACTTGAGGCTGCCCCTGGGCAACACGCGGTACAGCCCCTCGAGCACCAGCACCACCAACCACGAGTACTGCGGCACGTCAGCCTCGAGCCAGCCCAGGCCCAGCGTCACCAGCGCGAGCCCTCCCCACGGCAAACCGAACAGCCGCCCCGTCGCGACGGCGATGATCAACACCAGGAAGAGATCGAACAGCGTCCATTCATCCACCCACGTACCCGGCACGCTGTCGGCGCCACTGGCGCTGATCAACCGCCAGCCCGGAGGGAGCTGCAGCGTGGTCTGCACCGAGTTGAAGTCGGCGTCCCACGAGACGGCGGACAGCTTGCTGATGTCGCCCACGAGGCGCGAGTCGGCCTCGAGCGCGAGACCACCCTGGCGCAGCTCGACGCCCGACCTGGCCGCGGCGTCGAGGCGGGTGATCGACTGATCAGAGCCCGACGTGACGACGCGGCCCAGCTCGGTGCCGGGCAGCACGTCGAGCCGCCACGAGCGGTGCAACTGCCCGCTCATCTTGTCGCTCGCGGTGTAGCCGGTGCCGTCGAAGTCGAGCCACAACGTGCGCGACAGGTTGAGCACGTCCGGCGCAGGCTCGCTGTCTCCACGGCGGCGCTCGGTCAGCTTGATCACGTCCTTCGCGCCCATCGCGTACGCGGGGTACCCCTTCCACTCGTTGGGCAACGTGGTCTGCGTCGGGTCGACCGCGTTCACGCCTTCCACCAACACCTGGCGCAGCGAAGGCCGCGCGTCGAACACCCAGATCTCTTCGCCTTCCACCCACGTGCCTTGGGGATCAGGCCGCGTGAGCGAGGCGACAGGGCCTTCACCACGCGCGGTGAGCTGCAGCAGCCACGTGCCGGGGCGCACCTGCACGCGCAGGTGACCATCTGGCTCGACGCGCACGGGCAGCCCCGACGTCAGCTCCATCGGCACGAACCCCTCGGGGAGCGCGCGCCCGAAGAGCACCTCGCGGCTGTGACCCGAGACCTTCAAGGTGAGCTGGGTGACCAACGTGAGAGGAATCTCGTCGGTGACCAGGCGGTGCACGTCGAGCTCGACCCGGTCGGTCTCTTCTTGCGTCGACTCGCGCTGCAGGAAGACGCGGCCTTCTCCATCACGGTTGGGGATCGCCACGGGCTGCCCCTTCACGGACAGCGTCAGCAGGCCGGTGTCGGGCGGAATCTCGAGCGCCTCGGGCAGCGCGTCCCACTCGAAGTCACCGGTGACGGCGTGCTCACCTGCGCTCAGCAGCACCGACGGCTTGTGCTGCTCGTCGCTCACCACCACCGCGGGCCGGCCATCGACCTGCACCCGCTGCGGCCAGCGCTTGGGTTCCCCCGGCAGCGACAACCACGTGTCGCGGCCGAAGACCTTGAAAGACTGGGTGAAGCGACCCCCCTTGTCGTCGAGCGTCAACGCCAGGCGGCCCGGCCACGCGCAGGCCTTCTGCTCGCTGCCCTGGAGGAAAGGACACAGCGCGTCCTTCTCGTGGTGCAGCACCCAGGGCGCCCATTCCCAGAGCCCGGGCGGAATGGCTTCAGGCCTGGCGCCCGCAGCAGAAGCAAGGCTTGAGACGAGGGCGACGGCGAGCAGCACGTGACGCATGTGGGAATTCCCCCAAAGGCAATGGAACCGGGCAGGAACGTGGCGTGTTTCTGACCCGGGCGCATCAACGCCGCGAACGGGCCAACTGTTCCGGTTACTCTCTTCCTGCGTGACGTAGAGTCAGCGCGGGGGATGTGTCGTGACCAGCGGATTGGGTGCAGTCGCCACGTATGCGCTGTTGACGCTCCTGTGGGGCACGATCCTCGTGCTCTATGCTCGGCACCGGCGCGCGGCGAAGGCCGATGCGTTGATCAGGCTGCTGCTGACCGTGTTGATCCTCGATGCCTTCAAGACGATGGTCGAGAGCGCGTACTTCGGCCTCGTGTGGGGCGCGAACTACGGGCTGCTTCACCCCGCGTTCAAGGTGCTGGGTGAGCCGACGTTCCTGACGCTGGTCAAGCTGCTCAACGTGATGGTGGCGCTGGTGGTGCTGTTCTGGCTCGTGCGCCGCTGGGTGCCCACCGAGCTCAAAGAGCGCGCCGAGCAGCGTGAAGAACTCGAGGCGAGCCTTCGTGCGGCGCGCGAGAGCGAAGAGCGTTTCCGGCTCGCCGTCTCGGCCAGCCGCGACTTCGTGTGGGACGCCGATCTGATCAAGAACCAGATCTACATGTCACCGCGGTTCGCCGAGCTGCTCGGTCTTCCCGTCGCGCCGTTGCTGATGGCGGTGCCGTGGGTCAACTCCATTCACCCCGACGATCGCCAGGCCGTGGAGCAGGCCGTGCGCGCGGCGATCGAGAGCGGCGCTCGCTTCGAACACCGCCATCGCGCGTTGAACAAGGACGGGCAGGTGGTGAACCTGCATGCGTCGGGCATGGTGGTGCGTGACGCGAGTGGCAAGGCGACCCGGTTTCTGGGCTTCATTCGCGACGTCACGCAAGAGGTCGCCGCGGAAGCGAGCCGCGTGCAATCGCAGAAGCTCGAGAGCCTGGGGCTGCTGGCCGGCGGCGTCGCGCATGACTTCAACAATTTGTTGACCGTGCTCTCGAGCAGTCTTTCGTTGGCCGAGCTGCAGCTCGCCGATGGCAAGCCGGTGCACGAGACGCTGGGCATGGCGTCGATGGCCGTCACCCGCGCGGCCACGCTCACCCGGCAGCTGCTCGCCTACGCCGGTCGCAGCAAGCTGGCCCACGCTCCGATGGACTTGAACCGGCTGGTCGACACGATGGGCGAGCTGCTCAACGTGTCGGTGTCGCGGAAGGTGAAGCTCGAGCGGGTGCTCGCTGCGCGATTGCCGGCGGTGATGGCTGATGACGGGCAGCTGCAGCAGGTGGTGATGAACTTGATCACCAACGCTTCAGAGGCCATCGGTGAAGTCGAGGGCACCGTCACCCTGCGCACCGAGTTGATCGAGCTCACGGCGCCGCCCGCCGATGTCATCGGTGCCTGCCCGGTGGGGCGCGTGGTGCGGCTGATGGTGAGCGATACGGGCAAGGGCATGACCCCCGAGGTGCGCGAGCGTCTGTTCGATCCGTTCTTCAGCACGAAGGGTTCGGGGCGTGGGCTCGGCCTGGCGGCGCTCGGCGGCATCATGCGCTCGCATGGCGGGGCGATTGGGTTGACCAGTGAGCTGGGTCGCGGCTCGACGTTCAGCGTGTACCTCCCGGCGCTCGAGGGCATGGCTCCCGCGCCGGTGCCGGCGGTGAAGCTCGACACGAGTGCGCCGCTGCGCGCGCGGGTGCTGCTCGTCGATGACGAGGCGATGATCCGGCGAACGGCGAGGCGGCTGCTCGAGGCGATCGGCTGCACGGTGGAAGAGGCGGGCACCGGGGCGGAAGCGGTCGCCGCGGTGAGCAAGGACGCGTCGCGGTTCGACGTGGTGTTGATGGACCTCTCCATGCCCGAGATGGATGGGTACGAGGCGGCGCGGCGGTTGGGGGTGCTGTCTCCGAGGTTGCCGGTGGTGCTCTCGAGTGGTTACTCGGCGGTGGATGATGCGGGGCCGTTGCCCCCGGGTGTTCGGGCGCTGCCCAAGCCGTACAGCCGCGCGATGCTCGAGAAGGTTCTTCGTGAAGTGACGAGCTGACGAAGGCAGAACAGCCCTGGGGTGCGGGGTGAGATCGAGTTCGCCGCGTGCCCGAAGCAAACGGGCCCTCGCTCCGCACTGTTCTTGATCCGCTGAGGCTGGCTTCGACGAGGTGAGCGCTCCCTGTGGTCTGACCGCACGTGGGGACGCGCGCTGAAACCACAGGTGCCGACTTCACGCCCTGGCTCGAGCACCGCGGCTCGGGTCGGTGTCACCTGTGGTCTGACCGCACGTGGGGACGCGCGCTGAAACCACAGGTGCCGACTTCACGCCCTCGCTCGAGCACCGCGGCTCGGCTCGGTGTCACCTGTGGCCTGACCGCACGTGGGGACGCGCGCTGAAACCACAGGTGCCAATTTCACGCCCTCGCCTGAAGCCGAGAGGCCTGCTCGTGTCGCGCAACCCGGAGGACCCCAGACGCACCACGCATCTGAAGAGCTGTTTGTGTTCAGAGCCGATACGCGCGCGAGACGACCTCCGAGCCCGCGCGGCCCCTCACCCCGACCTTCTCCCCGCTTCGCAAGGAGAGGGAGATTGGGTCAACGAGGTTGCAGCGAATACCAGGGCACGCCCGACTGCTGACCATCAGGCGCGCATTGCAGCCCACCGCTGCGCACGCCGTACCGCGTGACGCCCGAAGCCGCGTTGACCTGGATCCCCGCGTCGCTGCCCCGCATCGGCCACACGACATCGGCCGCGTGAATCATCTGGCACGGTGCGCCGAGCACCAGCGGCACCGTCACCGCCGCCGTCGCGCTGCCGCGTAAGAACACCCGCACCACCGGCGCCACCGGCGCCACGCACCGGCCCGTGCCCACCGCGGCACCACCCAGCGGCGCGTTCAGCGCCACGCACACCAGGCCGTTGGCGCAACCACACGACTCACCATCGAGACAGCCCGCACCGCCATCGACCACGCAGCTCACCACCCCCGCATCGGTCCGCGCGTCGCGGAAGCCGTGCACGTACACGCCGTAGGTGCACGGCCCGCTCGCGCACAGCCCGTCGCCTTCCGGACCATTGAGCGAAATGTTCTCGAGCAACGCACCGCCGCCGGTGTCGTCGAAGTTGAGCCGCGGATCATCGAACACACCCGAAAAGCCCCAGTCGTAGGCGCCGCCATCGGGCCGGCTCGTCGCCGAGTACCCGTTCATGTCGCCCGAGTTGAGCCCGCCATCAGGCTGCGCGAACGAAGAGAACGGACTGGCTCCCGGCCGCACCAGGTGCAGGTCGACGTCGACGCCGTTGCTGCCCGTCCAGTCGAGCTGCACGACCAGGTCGTTCTTCACCGCGACCTCGAAGGTCACCGTGGTGAGGCCGACGTTGTTCTGGCTGTCGGTCACCGCGAGCTCAGCCGTGTAGAGCCCCGTCGCCGAAGGCCGCAACGTGGCGCGCGGCGTGTTGGCGTTGTTGAGCACCGGCGCCGTCGAGCCGCTGGGCGTCGAGATCAACCGCCACGCCCAGGTCAGCCCCAACCGCCCATCTTCGGGGTCCGTCGTGCAGAAGCTCTCACTGGGGCTGGACAGCGCCGAGAGCACCACCTCAGCGCGCGGCGGCACGTCGCGGGTCGCGCTCAGGTTCGCGCCGCCATCGGCCTCACGCACCTCGGCCCAGGCCGCGGAGGTGTCGTAGTCACGAGGCTGGGCTCCGACGGGGCTGACGCGCGAGACGTTGGCGCAGACCTGCGGCGGGAAGTTCGGGCGCAGGTTGCCGGAGAGCGGAATGAGGGTGATCAACGCCGTCGGATCATCCGTGGCCAGCTTCACTTCCCCCACGTACGCCTGCTGCGAATCGCTCAGCGGGCGGAACTGCACGGGCACCGAAGCCTCTTGCATCGGCGCGAGCACCAGGCCGCCATCGGGCAGCGCCGCGTTGCCCACGAAGCTGAACGCGCCGCGGTCGGTGCCTTGAAGCGACAGGCCGATCACCACCGCCGGCACTTCACCGGTCGAACGCAGCCTCAGCACCGGCAACGTCGCGGGGTCGATGGCGCGCAGGCGCACGAAGGGCTCGGGCGCGAAGGTGATGCTCGGCGGCGTGCTGCTCACCATCGCCTCACACGCCGCGCTCGTCTCGCAGCCCACCACCAGCTCGAGCCGGGGGAAGGCGCCGCGGCCGGTGAGCTCGACGCGCACCTCGGGCTTGAGCTCGTCGTCACTGCGAATGATCAACGTGGTGGTGAGATCGCCCGCGGCCACCGGGCTGAAGTGGAGCTTCAGGTCTTCGCTGGTCAGGCCTCGCAGCGAGGTGGGAGGGGTTTCCAGCGTGAAGGCCCCGGCGCCCTCGAGGATGACTTCGGTGAGCTGAACGTCAGCCCCGTTCGCGGCGCGCACCACCACCGTCTTGTCTGAAGTGGTGCCCACGCGCACCGGCCCGAAGTCGAGGCTGAGCTCGTCGACCGCCAACGTCGGGGCGATCTTCTGGACCTTGTTCTCTTTGCAACTGATCACCGCGATCGCGATGACCGCGAGGGAGAGAATTCGTCTCATAGGTCTGAGTGTCTCATGAGTGATGTGTGACTGCCCTCTCCGCCTGAGACTGGTGAAATAGGTCCACCACCGGTACCCCCGAGCCCAGTCGAGGGGGCACTCGCTGAGCGAAGCGGAGGTAATCCCTCGACTGCACTCCTCAGGAACAGCACCGTTCCCCCCGAGCGAAGTCGAGGGGTCACTTGGCGAGCGATGCAGAGGTGGCATCTCGACTGCGCTCGATGCGAACGGTGGGTCTGTTGTTTCGGACGAAATCGC
>JBKJSE010000026.1:0-36979 GCA_046595925.1 Archangium sp.
AGCTGGTCGCCCGCACCCTCCACGCGCTCTCCCCCCGCGCCACGGGTCGGCTGATCACCGTCGATTGCGGCGCGCTCACGAGCTCACTCGTCTCGTCGGTGCTCTTCGGTCACGTGCGCGGCGCTTTCACGGGCGCCGTCAAAGACAGCGAAGGCCTGATCGAAGCGGCGAACGGCGGCACGCTCTTCCTCGATGAAGTGTCGTCGCTGCCCGCCGAGATTCAGCCGGTCCTTCTCCGCGTGCTGGAGTCGCGCACCTTCCAGCGCGTCGGTGAAGGCAAGGTGCGCAACGCCGACTTTCGCCTGGTCGCCGCCACCACCCGCGATCTCCAGCGTGAAGCGAAGGAAGGCCGCTTTCGCAGTGATCTTTATTTTCGCCTCGCGTCCATCACGCTCGAGCTCGCCCCGCTGCGCGACCGCCTCGATGACGTGCCGCTGCTCGCACAACACTTCGCCAGCGCGGCCGGAGCGAAGACGCCGCTGCCTCCGAGCGCGCTGGCCGGGCTCTCAGCGTGGCGTTGGCCGGGCAACGTGCGCGAGCTGAAGAACGCGGTCGAGCGCGCGGTCACCTTCGGAGAAGCGCCGTTGCCTGATCAGCCTGCCCAGGCGACGAAGGAAGATTTTCACCAGGCGCGTGACAAGGCGCTCGCCGCGTTCGAACGCAGCTACCTCGAGGCCCTGCTGGAGAAGCACCAGGGCGCCGCCTCTGCCGTCGCGCGCGAGGCCGGCATCGCCCGCAGCTATCTGTATCGCTTGCTCGAGGCCCACGGCCTCGCGCCGGACGACTACCGCTGATCACTCTTTTTCTTCGGCGGTCGGCAGCGCGAACAGACGCAACATCGCGCCCAGCTGTGGCCGAAGTGACGCGATGCGGAAGAACAACGAGCGGTACGAGATGTGCTCCACCACCCGCACCTCCTTGAGCTCCGGCAGCAAGGTGAAGCAGGTGACGAGGCGCGCGGCCGAAGAAAGGCAGAACACCACGAGGAAGGGGTTCCAGCCCGCGGGCACCGCTTCCACCAACAACGCGCCCACCGACGCACCCGCGAAGAGCATCACGCCGTTGATTGCGTTCATCGCGGCCACCACCGAGCCGCGCTCATCAGCCCGCGCGGTGTCGAGCACGAAGTTGAAGCTGCACAGCTCGTGGCCGGCCCACGCGAAGCCGGACCACACCTGCGAGGCGATGATCACCGCGAGAAACAGCGACGCGTGCTCGGGCGGAAACAGCCAGATCAGCGGCAGCGCGCAGACGAGCCACGCCGACAACGCCAGGCACTTGCGGCTGCCGAAACGATCCGCCGCCTTTCCCCAGAGCGGCAGAAACACGTACTTCGAGCCCACCGAGATCGCCGTCACCAGGGTGAACGTCGCGTACGGCCAGGCGAGCCCGTGCCGCTCAGGCATGCGCAACATGTACGCGGTGAAGAACGGTGACGACAGGTACACCGCGAAGTTCATCGTCGAGAGGTAGCGGATCAGCCGCCGATGCGAAGGCTCACGCAGCACCCGTGCGACGGCTTTCCACGGCGGTTCCTCGAGCGGTGTGGGGCAGCGCGGCTCATGGTGCGCCAGCAGGAAACCCATCGACACCAGCCTGCTCGCCATGGAAACGACGAAGACCAGCGCGAACCCGTGCATCGTCTCGCCGCGATCTCGAAACCAGGTGAGCACCGGCCCCGCCGCCAACATCGCGAGGAAGGTGGCGAGCTGAAGGAAGCGGCTGCGGCGCGCGAAGTAGGCCCCCCGTTCTCGCTCTGGAACGAGGTCGCCCATCAATGAGATCCACGCCGGTGCCGCCACCAGCTGGAAGGCGAAGTAGACGCAGACGATCGCCAGGAAGAGGCCGCCGCGTGCGGGCGCCTTCGACAAGCCGACCGCGATCATCGGAACAAACGCGAACGCCTGCAGCCCCGCGAAGAGCGCCATCAACCGCCGCCGGCTGCCGACCACTGAGAGCAGGCGCACAGAGAAGAGCTGCGCCAGCGAACCCACCAGCACCGGCAGCGCGAGCAGCAAGCCGAGCGTCAGGTTCGAAGCGCCCAGCGCGATCGCGTAGGGGCTGAAGTACGTCTCTGCCGCGCCGACCATGATTGAGAAGAAGACCCCATCGACGATGGACAGCGTCAGGGTTCGGCGCACGACAGGGGGGGCAGACACGGCGGCGGCACCGTACGGGCCCAACGGTCAGCTCCAACAGCCGCCCCGATGGGGAGCACGCCACCAGTCAGACGGGTGGACAGCGCTGACAACTCGAGTGCTCACCTGCGGTGGCAACCCCACGCCAACGCCCTGAACAATGCTCCAGTCCTCGCGGGGTTGCTGCTGGTCAACCGGTTGCACAGGTGGGGCCCACCATGTCCCGGATTCCGTTCAGCTTGTGTGTCCTCGTCCTGAGCGGCTGCGAGGGTTTTCTCGCGGCCGCCGACTGGGTGCCCGGAGCGCCTCCCGACAAGGCGCCCGTTCGTGCGACCGACCCTGAAGCCGACGCCTGTCAGCCCGCGCTGAGCGATGTCGGCCGCGTCACCATTCGAAGGCTCAACCGCTTCGAGTACGACTCGACGGTGCGCGATCTGCTGGGTGACGGCACGCACCCGGCCAACGCGTTCCCCGCTGACGACTTCGGCCACGGCTACGACAACCAGGGCGACGTGCTCAGCACCGCGCCGCTGCTGGTGGAGAAGTACGACGCCGCGGCGCTGGCGCTGGTGAAGCGGGCGCTCGCGGCGGAGTACCGGCCCGGCTTCAACGAGCGGCTGCAGTCCTCGAGCATGACGGCCAGCACCGGCTCCCAGTCGGGCGCGGCGTGGAATCTGTATTCGAACGGAACGATCGAGAGCGAAGTCACCGTACCCGTGGCCGGCACGTACACGATGAACGTGCGCGCGTGGGAAGACGCCGCCGGCTCCGAGCGCTCGCAGTTGGCGTTTCGGGTCGACGGCGTGGCGCAGGGAACCCCGGTGAGCGTGGCCGCCACCGCTCCTTCTCCGCAGGTCTACAGCCGCCAGGTGACGTTGACCGCCGGCATGCACCGCCTCGGCGCCGAGTTCCTCAACGACTACTACCTCGCTCCGAACGATCGGAATCTCTACGTCGAGTGGGTCGAGCTCACGCGCCCCGCTTCCGGAACGTCGGGTGGCAACGCGCGCATTCTCACCTGCGACCCCACCACCGGCGGCGCGAGTTGCGTGCGCGACATTCTCTCTCGCTTCGGGCGCAAGGCCTGGCGGCGGCCCCTGGTGGACGTCGAACTCAATCGTCTCGGTGCGCTTGTGACGCTCGCGCAGACCGAAGGTGATGACGTGCAGCAGGGCCTCACGCTCGCGCTGCAGGCCGTGCTGCTCTCGCCGAACTTCCTGTTCCGAGTCGAGGCAGATCTCTCGACATCGCCCCGGCCTCTCGATGATCACGAGCTCGCGGCGCGGCTCTCGTATTTCCTCTGGGCGTCCACCCCTGACGATGAGCTCAATGCGCTCGCCGACACCGGCGCGCTGCGGGCGAACCTGGAACCGCAGGTGCGCCGCATGCTGGCGGATTCGCGCTCCGACTCACTCGCGTCGCAGTTCGGCGGCAGCTGGTTGTGGTCGCGGGGCGTCGAGGAGGTCTCGCCTGATCCAGTGCTGTTCCCCAACATCACGCCCGCGCTGAAGACGGCGATGAAGGAACAAACCGAGAAGTTCTTCGGCACGTTCTTCCGCGAAGATCGCAGCGCTCACGAGCTCCTCACCGCGAACGACACCTTCCTCAACGACTCGCTCGCGACGCACTATGGGCTGCCGCTGCCGGGCTCGAGCGCGCTCACCCGGGTGCGCGACCTGCCCACCAACCGCCGCGGTCTGCTCGGCAACGCGGGCCTGCTCACCATCACCTCACAGGCGACACGCACCAGCCCGGTGAAGCGCGGCAAGTGGGTGATGTCGCAGTTGTTGTGCATGGAGCCGCCGCCGCCCCCCGCCAACGTCGAGGCCTTCACGCCTTCGGGCACGCCCACCGGCACGCTGCGGCAACAGTTCGAGGCGCATCGTTCGAAGCCGGCCTGCGCGGGCTGCCACGCGATGATGGACCCCATCGGGTTCGGGCTGGAGAACTACGACGCCGTCGGCCACTACCGCACCACCGACACCGGCGGCTTCGCCATCGACAGCACCGGGGTGCTGTTCGACGGGCGCACCTTCAATGGACCCACTGAGCTCTCGCAGGTGATCAGCGCAGACCCGAAGTTCGCCGATTGTGCTGCGCGGCAATTGTTCACCTACGCACTGGGCCGGGCGCCCATCGCCAGCGATGCCTGCACGCTCAAGACGATGACGCAGGCCTTCACTCAGAATGGCGAGCGGTTGCCGGCGTTGATCACTGCGCTGGTGACGAGCGACACCTTCACGCACCGCCACGGAGAGTCACCATGATGAAGCTCTCTCGACGCACCTTGCTCCGCGGTCTGGGCACCGCGCTCGCGCTGCCCACGCTCGAGGCGATGCTGCCCTCCATCGCGCGCGCGCAATCGATGATGCCGCGCCGCTTCGTGGCCTTCTACGTGCCTTGCGGCATCCGCATGAACAAGTGGACGCCCGCCGCCACGGGCGCCAACTACGCCTTGAGCTCCATCCTCCAGCCGCTCGGCGCGTGGAATGGCCAGCCCTCGCTCCAGGCCGACACCCTGGTGCTCACGAACCTCGCCAACCGCCCGGCGCAACCCGACGGCCCCGGAGATCACGCCTCGGGAACCGGCGCCTTCCTCACCAATGCGCACCCGTTCAAGACCAACGGCGCCAACATCAGCAACGGCATCTCGTTCGATCAGATGCTCGCCAATGCCTGGCGCGGCCGCACCCGCTTCTCGTCACTCGAACTGGGCCAGGACGGCGGCGCTGCGTCAGGTGACTGCGACTCCGGCTACTCGTGTGCGTATGCGCGGAACATCGCCTGGGCCTCTGCCACGCAGCCGCTCGCGAAGGAGACCAACCCGCAGGCCGTGTTCGATCGGCTCTTCGCCGGAGTCGATCCCGACCAGACCGCCGCCGCCGTGGCGAAACGAAAGAAGTACCGCCAGAGCGTGCTCGACGCGGTGAAGGAAGACACCACCTCGCTGCAGGGCAAGCTCGGCGCGACCGACAAGCGCAAGCTCGACGAGTACTTGAGCGGCGTGCGTGAGCTCGAGGTACGCGTCGCCTCGGAACAGCCGTCCGTGTGCTCACCGGGTGCGAGGCCGCCCGCGTGGACGGACATTCGCGACAAGGCTGATCAGTTCCTCGATCTGATCGCCTTCGCCTTCCAGTGCGATCTCACCCGCTCGGTCACGTACATGCAGCAGAACGCCGGCAGCGGCTACGTCTACCGATTCCTCAACAGCGGAGGCTCGCCCATCACCGACGGTCACCACACGCTCTCTCATCACGGGGGAGATCAGGCGAAGCTCGACGCGCTCGAGGTGATCAACCGCTGGGAAGTGGAACAGTTCGCCAAGCTCGCGCGGAAGTTGAAGGCCATTCGCGAAGTCGACGGCAGCACCGTGCTCGACAACTCCGCGCTCTTCTTCTCGAGCGAGATCGAAGATGGCGACTCGCACAGCCACTACAACATGCCGATCCTCGTCGCCGGCAAGGCGGGCGGCACGCTGCGCACCGGCCAGCACCTGCGTTTCCCCGATCAGCCGTCGGTTGGAAATCTCTTCGTCACCCTGGCGCAGGGGCTCGGCGTGAACGAGACCAGCTTCGGTGACAGCACCGGTACGCTCCCGGGCATTCGCACGTAGCCGTCAGGGGTGCTACGGCCGCCCCTTGAGGAATCAACCACCGTGGCGCTGAACTCGCTCGACCCACCCGAGGCCGCCCGGGATCTTCTCGACTTCGACGAGCTCACCGCCGTCGAGCGTTTGCAGATCAAGTTCGTGCGCCGCACCTTCGCATCGGCCCCCGTCGACCGGGTCATCCGGGTGCTGCAGCGGCGCATCTCCGCCAACTGGATCGACTTCTCCATTCGCAACCTGCTCAGCGTCCACGGAGTCGACCGGCTGCCCGTCTTCGGGCGCGACAGCAGCACCATCCTCGTCTCGAACCACCGCAGCTTCTTCGACCTGTTCGTCGTCTCGTCGGTGATCGTGAAGCGGGGCCTCGAGCAGCGGCTGATGTTCCCGGTGCGCTCGCAGTTCTTTTACGACTCACCGCTGGGGCTGGCAGTGAACGGGGCGATGAGCTTCTTTGCGATGTACCCGCCGCTCTTTCGGGATCGCGACAAGACCGCGCTGAACCGGGCGAGCGTCGACGAGTTGGTGCGGCTCCTGCGCGCTGGCGGGGCCCTGGTCGGGCTTCACCCCGAGGGAACGCGGAACAAGTCGAACGACCCGTACACGCTGCTTCCCGCGCGCCCGGGCGTGGGCCGCATCATCCGCGCCACCCGGGGCCGCGCGGTGGTCATTCCCGTCTTCATCAACGGGCTGAGCAACGATTTCGTTCGCCAGGTTGCCGGCAACTATCTGAAGACGGGCGGCCCCGTCACGGTGGTGTTCGGGCATCCGCTCGAGTTCGACGGCGTGCGCGAGGGCCCCGAAGCCGACCAGCAGATCTCTGATCGCGCGCTCGAGGCGGTGCGCGCCCTGGGCGAAGAAGAGCGGCGCATTCGCGCGAAGCTGCCGTAGCGGCCCCGCTCAGTCGTGCTTGTGCTCGAGCAGCTTCTTGATCGCCTCGGCGAACGACCTCTCCGTCACCGGCTCGAGCGCCGGAGCAGGCAGCACCGCGCGCAACGGCTGACCCGGCTTCAGGGGGAAGTCGTCGTACGCGCCAGAGCCATCGGCATCGACGAGGATCGCGTTCGACCACGCCATCGGCCGCGAGTCGTGCAGCGGCACCATGTTGCGGCCGGTGGTGCCACGCGCCATCGCCACGAACCACGTGTCCGCGCTCGGCTGCACCACGAACTTCTCCACGATGTGCACGCGGCGCAGCGTGGTGCCGGGCACCGCCTCGACCGGCATCGCGAGCACGTCGAGGTCCTTCTTCTGCAGAATGCGCCCGTCGGGCCAGGTGTCGTTGCCCTGACCGTTGACCGAGTCGCGCCCGGGCGTGTGGGAGTAGATCTCCACCCGGTTGATCTGCATCCACTCGAGGCCCTGCACGTCGACGGTCAGCTCGATGCGATCGTTCGCTGCCACCGAGAGCGTGTCACCGATGTCGACCTTCGCGCCCACGGGCATCATGTTCGCGTCGAGCTTCTGTGCGCTGAACGACATGATCGGCCCGTTGCCGCAGAACGCGTGCTGCTTGCGGATCGCCTCGGCGTACGCGCTGGGCTGAAACGCCGGCACCGAGTCACTGCCCACCTTCGCCCAGGTGCGCGCGTAGCCGCCGTTGTCCTTGAAGGTCTTGTGCGTGTCTGACACCCCGCTCGAGGTGCGCACCGTGCCGCGCGAGAGGAACGTCATCCAGTCATTGAGCACCGTGTAGCTGGGCGAGGGGCCGTTGGCCGATTCGATCAGGTCGAAGCCATCACCGAACAACTTCGTGTCATCGGCCGTCGCGGTGGGATCGACCGCCATGTTGAATTCGGCCGGGATGCCGTGGGTCGCGAGCGTCGCGGTGTCCACCTTGAGCTGGGTGAGCACGCCGCTCCCGCCGCGCGGGTGGTTGAGCTGCACCACGGCGCCCGGGTGCTGCTCCTTGATGCCCGAGAACACCTGCGGCATTCGCAGCGTGGGCGCGTCTTCGCCGCCGGCGTGATCAAACGCTCCGCCGTTCGCGAAGGCCTCGTTCCGCACCAGCGGGAAGGTGTTGAAGTGCCCGTGGGTGAAGGTGGTGACCTCTTCGCCGATCATGGTCGCCATCAGCTGGTCCGCGCCCAGCTCGCGCACGATCGGCGCGAAGTCGGTGATGAACTCGTGGTCGGTCGAGAGCAGCACGTCGACGCCTTCCGAGAGGAAGCTGGCCGCGCGCACCGAGTTGCGCACCGCGCTGTCGGTGCTGTTGATCGCGTGCACGTGCAGGTCGGCCGACATCCACCCCGGGGTGTCGACGATGCGGCCCAGCGTCGCCGCGGCGGTCGCGTCGGCCGTGCGCAGGTCGACGTGGAAGCCCGCGCCGGGCCAGGTGTCGGGCCAGGTCGAGTACTCGGGGCCGCGAGAGACGACCACGTCGTACTCGCCCGGAGGCAGCGTCAGCTGCAGCTGCCCATTGACCGGCACGAAGCCGATGCTCGCCGCGCCCATGTCGAAAGACTCGAGGAGGTAGTGCTGCGCGTAGGTGGCTGCGCTGAAGGGGCAGGGGCCACCCGAGCAGAACACCGTCACCTTCGCCGGCATGGGCGTGCCCGCCGCGTCCTTCACCGTCACCGTCAGTTGGTGCGCTTCACCCATCACCACGGCGCCCGTCGCGGTCTGACCCGCGGCCACCGTCACCGTCACCTGCGGTCCCACCAGCCGGCCGGCGAGCGAACCGCTGACCTTGTAGGTCCCGGGCTCGAGCTTCGCGGTGGCCAGGCCCGTCGCGTCGGCTTCCATCACCGCCACCATCGCGCCTGCTCCGTCGAGAATGCTCACGCGCGCGTGAGGCGCAGGTGCGCCGCCGGGCAGGGTGGCCGTCACGCTCACGTTGCCGGTGGCCTTTCCGTCAGCGTCCAGCATCACCGCGTTCACGCCCGCGAGATCCTTCGCGATCATGAAGTCGCGGAGGTACCCGCGCCACTGCCCGGGCCGCACGTTGAACGTGCCGGGCCGCGTGCGCACGTCGGGGTTGGTCCAGGTGAGCACGCCCGAGAGCGACTCGCCCTCGACGAACACGCCCATCACGCCGCCGTAGCCGATGAGCGCGTTGGCCGCGACCGGCTGGTTGAGATCGGCCAGCGACGAGCTGCGCATGCCGTAGGCGACTCCGTCACCCTGCGTGCCGAACCACTTCGAGGGCGCGAAGGTGCAGTCGTCGTTGGGGTCGAGCTTGCTGCCGCCCAGGGTGGCGCCGCAGCGGCCCGGGTTGAAGATCTCGAAGGCACCGACATCGAGCAGCTCGAGAATGGGCGCCAGCACCGGCGACTCGCCGTCGTTGCAGAAGGCGGTCAGCACGCGCACCCGCGACTCGCCGGGGCTGAGCACGTAGTAGGTGGTCAGGCGCAGCGGCAGCGGCTTGTTCGGGTCGACCACGAAGTTGATGTCGAGCCCCGCCTGGTTGCGCACCACCGAGCCCAGGTTGATCAGATCGTGCACCACGTCTTTGCCGGTCGAGGCCACGATCGCCGGGCCCCCGTTCGAGCCGTCGGAGATGATCTCCACGTCCTTCACGCTCGAGAGCCGGCCGAACGCGTAGAACAGGGCCATGCGGCCGAACGCGTCTTTGCCGGCCTCGCCGGGCGCGCGCTGCAGGTCGGCGTCGACGATGCCGCCGCCCGAGAGCAGGGGCCCCATGGTGCGGCCGGGCTGATCGATGATCACCCGCACCAGGTCGTTCTGCAGCAGCACGTCGCCGGCGCGGCCCATCGCCTGCTCGCCCCCGATGAGCTGGCTTTCGGAGTCGATTACCTTCGCCGACGAGCCCGCGCCGCCCTGCTTGAAGTAGCCGGTGGCCGAGAGATCGACCTCGCACCGGTGCGAACCCGCGTCAGGCACGCCTCCGCCGCCGCCCGGCTTGGGGCACGCGGTGAGGAGGAAGATCGACGCCAGCAGAAGGCCGTTGTGACGTGTTCGTTGCATACGTGCCGCGCAAGAGACACCAGCCGCTCGCGGGGAACAAGCCCTGGCCGGGACCGACTCGGCGACGCTCAGGGACGGCTGGGGTGCGCGGCGGGGCACTGGGCCTGTTCCATCGCCGCCGCGGCGTGGGTGAAGTGGCTCCAGTCGACGATGAAGTCGCCCGAGGTCGGGTCGTCCAGATCGATGACGATCGAGGCGGCGGCCACCACCACCCAGGTCAGCCCCGCGACGAACACCGCGTGCAATGCGAAGGAATCGACCCAGACCAGCTCGAGCCCCGCCACGGTGATCCCACCGCCGATGTACACGAACCACCGCATGCCTTCGCCCATGCGCAGCTTCGCCGCCGTCACCCGGTGACCGCGCGCCTGGTTGAGCTCGTGAAACCGATCGATGGCCGTCTGGTACAGCCGCGTTTCGGAATCGCCGGACGGCGGGTGTGAAAGGAAGGCCCCCAGGTCGCGCTCGAGCACCACGCGCTCCTGATGGTGGGGAGCGCCCGCCTGGTACGCGATGGGCACCTCCTGGGCGTACTCGCGCAGCGACGCCCGCACGGTGTCGCGATGGGGCCACGACGGAAACCAGCCCAGCACCCGGTACAGCTCGACCAGCGCGGTGGCTTCGTGCTCGATCGCCACCTGGGTGTCGTTGTGCTGCGTCCACACCAGGTAGATCGCGAAGGCGACGATCACCCCGTACATGCCGCCAAACGTCTGCAGGAAATTGCCCCCGACTTCGGTGGCCGCGCGCAGCGCCGCCTCGGGGATCACCTGCCGGGAAGCCCACAGCACCAGCAGGCTGATCGCGAGCCAGGCGCCGTGTTTGCGAATGCGGCGAAGATGCCTCACCTGCCCCCCTTCTCAGGCCCGGTCACCGACCGCAAGGGCACGTGATGCGGGCTTCTTTGTGGCCCCTTGCGTTGCTACGTTCCGCCCCACGCCATGGGGGAATTCGAGTTCGTCGTCAGTGAAGGCCCCGAGAAGGGGAGAACCTATCCATTCCCCGGTGATCACTTCTACGTGGGCGCCGGCGATGAGTGCCATGTGCGCTTTCAGGCCACCGACGTGCAGCAGAAGCACGCTGAGGTGCGCCTCGACCCCCACGGGGTGCCGTGGATTCGTGATCTGACCGGGCAGCGCCTGATGTGGCTCAATGGTGAAGCGAGCGACAAAGGCGCGCTCGCCGCGGGCACCTTTCTGCGCCTGGGCCGGCTGGAGCTCGTCGTTCGCCACGTCACCGCCGCCAACGCGGGACCCAGCGGCACCATGGCCACCCCGACGCCGATGCGGTCTGCCCCGCCCAACCCGGGCAGCAGCTCGGCTCGAAACCCCGCCGGCAGCAGCGCCCGCAACGCCGCGCCACCCCCCATGAACGAAGGCGCGATCGACGCCACCGCGCGCCGGCCCACGCCCTTTCAAAAGTCGCCGCAGACCGGCTACCCCAACGCCCCCGCGCCCGGCGGAGGCTCGATCTCTTCCATGCTCACGCCGGGCAGCGTGATCGACGGCCGCTACGAAATCGTCGGCAAGCTCGCCGCCGGCGGCATGGGCGAGGTGTACCGCGCGCAACACGTCGAGCTGGGCAAGGCGATGGCGCTCAAGGTGATGTTGCCTGAGCTCTCGAACGACCCCGAGTTCGTCACCCGCTTCAAGCGCGAGGCGATCGCCGCCAGCCGCATCGGTCAGCAGAACATCGTCGACATCTCCGACTTCGGCCGCACGTCCAACGGGCGCTTCTATTTCGTCATGGAGTACCTCGACGGCATGACGCTCTCGAGCCTCATTCACCGCCAGGGCGCCCAGCCCACCGAGCGCGTGCTCAACATCGCGGCGCAGGCCTGCCGCGCGCTCGCTGCAGCCCACGCCCAGAGCATCGTGCACCGCGATCTGAAGCCCGAGAACATCATGCTGCTCCAGCGGCCCGGGCAGCCCGACTTCGTCAAGGTGCTCGACTTCGGCGTGGCCAAGGTCTCCGCGGGTCACGGGCAGGGTGGTCACACCGCGGTGGGCATGGTGGTGGGTACGCCGCAGTACATGTCGCCCGAGCAGGCCAAGGCGATCCCCGTCGACACCCGCAGCGACATCTATTCGATGGCGCTCATCATCTACGAGCTGCTCACCGGAAGGCCCACCTTCGCGGCCGAGACGCCGTCGATGTTGATGGTCAAGCACGTGGTCGAAGCGCCGCCTCCGTTCGAGCCCGGCCCGCTCGTCAGCGTTCCCGAAGAGCTCGAGCACCTCGTCTTCCGCATGCTCGAGAAAGAGCCCGCGGCCCGGCCCCAGACGATGGAAGAGGTCATCGAGGTCCTCGACAACCTCTGGGCCCGCCTCAAGTCGAACGACCCTTCGCTCAAGCGGGTGTCGGGTGGGTACCCGCGCGCCGCCACCCCGCAAAAGCCTCAGTCGGGCGTCTCGGTGGTGCGCGCCTCGGGCCGCGTGCAGGGCGTGACGACCTCGAGCACCACCGGTCTCGAAGAGCCGCTGCCGCAGCTGCAGAAATCGAAGCTGCCTCTGATTCTGGGCGTGGTGATCGTCTTGCTGCTCATCGCGGTCGGCGTGGTGGTGCTGCGCCCCGGCCCTGAGCCTGTCGTCGAGAAGCCGCCGGTGGTGCTGGACAAGCCCGTCGTGGTCGAGAAGCCCGCCGACCCGAAGTCGCCCGTCACCGCGGAAAAGGTGAAGCTCAACTTCACCAGCACCCCCGACAAGGCCGACGTGTCCGAGGGCGACATTCTGCTCGGCGTCACGCCGCTCGTGCTCCAACGCGCGCCCGGCGAAGTCACCGAGCTCACCTTCGCCGCCAGGGGCTTCAAGCCGGTGACGAAGAAAGTGCGGTTCGACTCGGAGCAAACGATTCCCATCGAGCTCGAGAAGGACAAGAAGGGCCCTGGCCCCGGCCCCAGGAAGCCCAGGCAGAACGGCCTCGCAGACGACCCGTACTCGCAAGAAGAAGACCTGAAGGACTCGCCGTTCTAAACGCCCATGATCCCAGCCCTCCTCATCGCCCTGCTCATCGCAGCTCCGAAGCCCGCTCCCGCCGCCACCACCGATGAAAGTGGTGACGTGAAGAAGGCCAAGGACCTCTTTCAGTCAGGCCAGAAGCTCTACAAGCAGGCGCGCTACGCCGAGGCGATCTCGAAGTTCGAAGAGGCCTACCTGGTGCGCCCGCACCCGGTCATCTACTTCAACATCGGCAAGTGCTGGGAGCAGCTGGGTGAGACCGCCAAGGCGCTGCGCGCGTACCGCGACTACCTGCGCCTGGCGCCCGACGCGAAGGACAAGGAGACCGTCTCGGACGCCATCGCCAACCTCGAGCGCCGCCTTCGCGAGAAGGGCATGCAGCAGCTGATGGTGTTCGCCGACCCGCCCACCGCGCGCATCGCCGTCGACGGGAAAGACCTCGGCAGCTCACCTGCGTCGGTCGAGCTCGTCGCCGGTAACCACACCCTGACCGTCACCGCCGATGGCTTCGAGAAGGTCGAGCGCGCGTTCGTGATGCAGACCACCCGCGCCACCGAGATGACCATCTCGCTGCGCCCTGCCGGCAGCAGTGGGAAAGAGCCGGTGGCCAGCGATGCCCCGAAGGCTGAGCCGAAGACCACCACCGAGGCAGGCACCCCGCCCCCCACGCCGCCGCTGGTCGTCACGCCGGTCGAGACGAAGAAGGGCCGCTTGTGGACCTACGTGGCCGGCGGCGTCGCGGTCGCCAGCCTCGGCGCCGCGATCGGCCTGGGCGTCGGCTCGAACGGCGCGATGGAGCAGTTCACCAAGCCCGCCGATGGCATGCCGCACCCCGAAGGTGAGGTGCAGGCGCGCTTCGATGCCGCCAACCAGAACGCCAACGGCCTCGCGACCGGGGCGAACATTGCTTACGGCGTCGCGGGCGTCGCTGCGGCCACCGCGATCGTCCTCTTCTTCATCGAGAAGTAAGGAACACCATGACCAACCGACTCTGGCTGACCTGCTGTGTGGCGCTCGTGGCGTGTCAGCCCGTCGTCACGGGTGCACCCTGCAACACCAGCGCGAATTGTCCCAGCGGGCAGTTCTGCCTCGAGGGCGCGTGCGTCGCCAGTGATGGTGGTGCCGTCACCGGTGGCGGCAGCGGCGGTGGGTCGATGGGTGGTGGCGGCGGCTCGCAAGGAGGCGGCGCGGGTGCGGACGCCGGTTTCGATGGCGGCTTCGACGCGGGCATCGTGGAAGGTCCCGACGGCACGTGCGCCGATGGCATCGACAACGACAACGATGGCGAGCTCGACTGCGCCGACGCCGACTGCGCCAGCCGCACCTGCCGTGCCGCGGGCGGCGCCTGCGATCTCGCCGAGACCTGCACCAGCGGCGCCTGCCCTGCCGACGAAAAAGTGCAGCCCGGTACCAGTTGCCGTGCCGCCGCCGATGCCGGCTGCGACGTGGAAGAGCTCTGCGACGGCACCACCGATGCGTGCCCCGCTGACGAATTTGCCGCGGTGGGCACCAGCTGCCGCGCTGCGACCGGCGACTGCGACAGCCCCGAGTCGTGCACCGGTTCGTCACCAGCGTGCCCCGCCGACGCGCTCGAGCCGGCCACCACGGTCTGCCGCGCCGCGGCGGGTGATTGCGACGAGGCTGACTTCTGCACGGGCAGCTCGCCGACCTGCGGCGCCGATGCACTCAAGGCGAACACCCAGGTCTGCCGTGTCTCGGGTGGCCTGTGCGACCCCGCCGAGCGCTGCAGCGGTTCATCGGCCGCGTGCCCCTCAGACCGGCTGAGCGCGAACACCGTCGAATGCCGCCCCGCGGTGGGCGCGTGTGACGCGGCCGAGACCTGCGATGGCCTCACGGTCGGCTGCCCCGGAGATCGTTTCTTAGGTTCGGGGGTGAGCTGCCGCCCCGTCGCCGCGGGCGGGTGTGACGTCGAGGAGCAGTGCACCGGCATCAGCGGGGCCTGCCCTGCCGACGGCTTCGCCACGGGCACCACCTGCCGCGCTGCCGCGGGTCCCTGCGACGTGGCCGAGACCTGCGTCGGAAACTCTGCGGCGTGTCCGGTCGATCTGTTCGCCGGCACCACGGCGGTGTGTCGCCCTTCGAGCGGCGCGTGCGACTCCGCTGAGCGCTGCATGGGGGGCGCGAGCTGCCCCAACGACGTTTCCAGCTGCGGCTCTTCGCAGTTTTGCGATGGCGCCAACGGCTGCGTGAGCAAGAAGGCCCTCGGAGCGACCTGCGGTGGCCCCAACGAGTGCAGCTCGAACTTCTGCGCTGACGGGCGCTGCTGCAACTCGGCCTGCAACGGGGCCTGCCAGGCGTGTTCGGCCACGGGCAGCTGCGACTTCCTCGGCGCGACGACCCAGTGCCGCCCGTCGGCTGGCAACTGCGACGCCGCAGAGAGCTGCACCGGGAGCAACGCGAACTGCCCCACCGACGTGCTGCTCGGGCCCAGCAACGTGTGCCGCACCAGCGCGGGCGTCTGCGACGTCCAGGAAGTGTGCAGCGGCACCGCGGTCAGCTGTCCGGCCGACGTTCTGCGCGGTGGCTCGACCACCTGCCGCGGCAGCGCCGGGGCCTGCGACCCGCCTGAAGTGTGCACGGGCTCTGCGGCCTCCTGTCCCAACGACGTGCTCTCGCCGCGCGACACGGTGTGCCGGGCTTCAGCGGGCAGCTGCGACGTGGCCGAGGCCTGCAACGGAGCGGTGGCGAGCTGCCCTGCCGACGGCTTCCAGAGCTCGACGACCACCTGCGGCCTGTCGAACTGCAGCAACGGCACGTTCACGCCGGCGCCGCGGTGCGTGGGCACGTCGAACACCTGCCAGAACTTCGGCAGCTCGAGCTGCAACGGCTTCCAGTGCAACAGCACCAGCTCGGACTGCTTGACGGCGTGTGGAACCAACAGCGACTGCCTCTCCACGCACTACTGCCAGGGCACGGCCTGCGTGCAGAAGCTGCCCGACGGCTCGAACTGCGTGAACAGCACCGACTGTGTGAGTGGCAGCTGCCTGCAGGGCTACGCCGACCTCGACAACGACGGCTTCGGCAACCCGGCCGCGGGCGCGCGGTTCTGCGGGGCGCTCCCGTTGACGCCGACGAAGTACGTGGCGAGCAACACCGACTGCTGCGACGCCAACATGAACGTGCGGCCCAACCAGACCGGCTTCTTCTCGACGCCGGTGCCCAGCCCCTGCAGCAGCCTCAACTTCAACTACGACTGCAACGCGGCCAACACGCACGAGTTCAACAACACGCGCGGCTGCGCTGACGGCACCTGTGCCACGGGCAACTGCACCAACTCAGGCTGGTCGGCCAGCACGCTGCCCGGCTGCGGCGTGAGCGCCAGCTACCGCACGTGCACCACCAGCATCCTGATCTGCGCCACCGGCGGCGCGCTCCTCGCGTGCAACGCGGCGACCGTCACCACGCCCATCGATCGGTGCCGCTGAAATGTCGAGCCAACTCAAAATGAAAAGTCGACTGTGGTTGTCGTGCTCGCTGCTCGCGCTGGCGGGCTGCATTCCCCAGGTCGTGGGCGCGCCTTGCAACACCGACGTCAACTGTCCTTCCACGCAGACCTGTGTCGAGGGCCACTGCGCCGTGGGCCCGCGTTCGGGTGGCGGTGAAGGCGGCGGCACCACGGGTGGCGGGCAGGGCGGAGGCGCGTCGGGTGGAGGCACGGGCGGCGCTGGTGGAGGTGGCGCGGTCGGCGGTGGCTCGGGTGGCGGCGTGGCCGGTGGTGGTGCAGGTGGTGGCGCTGCGGGTGGTGGTGCAGGCGGCGGTGGTGGAACGGCGAACGATGGCGGTGTGCTGCCGCAGTTCTACGAGCTGACCTCGGCCGGAGCGCGGCTCCAGGGCGGCACCATCACGATGGACGTGCAGGTGGGCCACGCGACGCCCTCGACGAAGATGACCGGCGGCTCGCTCGAAGTGACCGGCGCCGCGGCGGTGCAACGATGATTCGATTCCAGGAGCCCCTCATGTTTCGCACGTTCTTCGCCGCAGCTCTCTGTCTGGCCGGCAGCGCCCTCGCTCAGGCCGTTCCCACCAAGGTGAACTTCGCGGGCCGCATCGTCGACAGCGGCGCGCCGGTCACGGGCTCACGCGACTTCGTCTTCAAGCTCTTCCCCACCATCATGGGTGGCTCCGAGGTGTGGAGCGAGACGCGCATGGGCGTGGCCGTCGTCGACGGCGCGGTGAACGTCGATCTCGGCGCCAGCACGCCGCTGACCGCGACCATCCTCGATGGCCAGACGCTCTACCTCGAGGTCTCCGTGGGAGGCACCGTGCTCACCCCGCGCACCCCGGTGCTCAGCGTGCCGTACGCGCTGCGCAGCACCGTGGCCGCGCAGGTGGGTACGCTCACCGCCGCCCAGATTCAGCAGCGCGTCAGCAGCGCCTGTGGAGCGGGCGCCGCGATTCAGACCATCAACGCCGACGGCACGGTGGTCTGCCAGGCCGTCGGGGCGAACGATGCGGGCGTGACGTCCATCACCAACATCACCGCGGGCGCAGGCCTCACCGGTGGCGGCTCGACCGGCAACGTCGCGCTGGCCGTGAGCTTCGCCGGCAGTGGCACCGCGACCACTGCGGGCCGCAGCGATCACAACCACGCCGGCACGTACCTGCCGCTGGGCCCGGTGCTCGCGTGCGCGGTGAACGATCGGGTGATCAGCATCAACCCCAGCACCGGCAGCGTGGTCTGCGCGCCGGGTGGCATCACCTCTGTCGCGGCCAACTTGCCGCTTTCGAGTTCGGGCGGTGCGACGCCGACCATCACGCTGGGTCTGTGCGGCGCCAACGAGATCTACAAGATGCTCAGCGGCTCGTGGCGGTGTGCAGCCGATGACGACTCGGGCGGCTCGTTGGTCAACGTGAACGTGAGCGGGCCCCTGACGACGACGGGTGGCAACTCTCCCACCCTGGGCGTTGGCGTGCTCCCGACCTCAATCGGCGGTGCGGGTGTGTCGCTCGCTTCGACTGGCGGCTCGCGCCAGTTCGTGAAGCAGCAGGGCGTCGGAAGTGCGTTCACCATCGGAACCATCACTGCGGGCGAATTGCCGACGCACTCGCACGTCGCCAGCGACCTGCCCTCCACCGTGCAGAACTGGGCGGCGCAGCCGTCGTGCCCTTCAGGTCAGCTCCTCCGTGGCATCGGGGCTGACGGCACGCCGACGTGCGTAGCGCCCGTGCTCGTCGACGCGTACTTCAACCTGACGCTCAACGCGCCGGGTGCGTTCGCCGCCGCGTGGATCTCGTGCGTCAACGCGAGCTGCAACATCACCGCTCCGAGTACCTACGCGTCGGGCTCGGGTTCGGGCACCATCACCGTCACCCGCTCTGGGGTGGGCACGTACAGCGTCACCTTCCCGTGGATGCCCGGCAGCGGAACCGTTCCGCAGATCAGCGACTACGCAGGCACGGCCAACACGCACTGCCGCATCTCGAGCTTCGGCGGCGCCAATGTCAGCGTGCAGTGCTTCAACGCCTTCTGATCGATTCCAATCAGCGAATGTCGATGCCGTAGATGCGGTTCGCGCGCGTGCCCAGCACCGCGCGGCCGCCGAACACCGCAGGTGACGACTCGATGTCGCCCTCGAGCTGCAGCTTGGCGACCTCGAGCCCGGTGCGCGCCTCGAGCAGCCGCACCACGCCGCCGATGCCGCCGTGCAGCAACCACGCGTGACCTTCTTCATCGGTCAACAACGTGGGCGTCGACCAGCTGAAGAGCGGAAACTCGTAGCGCCACTCTTCCTTGCCGGTCTTCTTGTGGAGCGCGAGCATCACGCCGTTGTCGGGCCCGGGGCAGCGCGCGAGCACGAAGAAGACGAGGTCACTGACCTCACCGGTCCCCAGCGTGGGGGTGGCGAACACGCCGGCGTCGATCTTCTTGGGCGGCCCCAACGAGCCCTGGCAGGGGTAGCCCTTTTCCCAGTCGGGCTTGCCCGTCAGCCCATCGATGCGCCGCAGCCAGCTCTTTCCCCTCGGGCCCGTCTTGTCGACCTCGGTGCCGGTGTAGAGCTTGGGGCCTGTCGCTTCCAACTCGAGGGCCAGCGTGGCGTCGGTGTCGTCGCCCGCTTCGAACTTCCACCGCGGCGTCATGCTGCGCAGGTCGACCGCCTGCAGCGTGCCGCCGTTGTCTGCGAAGAAGGCGAGGTTCTGCAGCACCGACAGCGAGTTCTCGACGCCGAAGTGTTCGTTGCCCGGCGACTTGTAGCGATAGCGCGCCACCTCGGGCTTCACGTCGAGCGTGAGCGCGAGTGGGTCGAAGTTGGTGTGCAGCCTCAGCAGGTAGATGAGGCCGTTCTCGCCGCCGACGACATAGGTATCGGTCGCGCGGTTGAGCAGGCCCGATGAATCGAAGGCGCCCCAGCCCTTGCGCGGCGCGGCGCGGTCGCTGCCGGGCAAGAAGAAGACCTCGGTGTCGTTGATGAGCTCGAAGACCCGCAAGCCGATGGGCCGGCTCTCGGGAATGCCCTGGCCGACGAAGAGCAGCGGGTAGCCGCGGGGATCGACCGAGACGCTGCCCTTGATGGGGTTGCCGGTGTGCAACATCGGGCGCGATCGTTTGCCGGTCTGAAGATCGATGAAGTGCACGTTGCCGTCGAGCGAGCCCTGGATGACCTCGACGAAGTCGTCACGTTGACGAAGCCCGCCGAGCCGCGACATCGAGTGCCGCACCACCGCGGGCCAGCGCACGATGGCGGGCTGGCCTGTCCACCCGCTGCCCCCGAACCACGGCGCCTTGCTCTGTTCGGTGGCCACCACCCACGCCACGGACAGCTCGTGCGGCTCTTTGGGAATCACGCCCCACGCACCGCCCGAACGTCTCGGCCCGCCGCGAAAGGTGAAGACGCCTTCGTGCTCCGAGTACGGCTCGGGAAAGGTCTGGGTGTCCGCGGACGCGAGCGCACCGTCGAAGATGAGCTCACGGCGCAACGAGACCAGCGAGGCCGCGTCGGGATCGAGGTCGATGGTGCGGCGGGGGGGCGGGGTGACGACGGGCTCCACCACCGGCACCGGCGGGGGGCTCACCAACATCGGCTCCGGGACAGGAGCCGGTGGGGATCGGCAAGACGCGAAGAAGAGAACGAGGAGAAGGCTCCTCAGTCCGTTCATCAGAAGCGAATGCGAACGCCCGCGCCGATGCGCGAGTCACCGCGGGAGTCGTGGCTTGCAGACAGCGCGAAGTCGACGTCCTTGTTCACCTTCCACGCGGCCTCGGCGCTCGCGGTGGTGTGGTCGGTCTGGAAGTTGTGATTGACGCCCGCGGACAGGGTGAGGTTGTCGTTGGGGCGGTAGACCACGGTGCCGCCGACCGTTTCCATGCCCTGGCGGTTGGCCGTGGCGTAGGCCGAGAGGTTCAGGTTCGGCCGGTTGAGGTCGTACTGCAGGCGCGCGTTGTCGAAACCCGTGGCTGAGTTCGCGGTGACCGAGCCGGTCAACTTGCCCGCGTTGCCCAGGTCGACGTGGCCCGTGACGGTGCCGGTCGCCTTGAAGTTCTTGAAGTGCGCGTCCCACTGGCCGCCGAGCTTCACCTCGAGCTTGTCGTCGAAGAACTTCGTCTTCACCTCGGGCTTGATGCCGAGGCTGGCGAGCTTCGCGCTGCCGCCCGTCCACGCGACGACGCCTGCCGCTGCCGCCAGACCACCGGCCAGCGAGTAGTAGGCCGTGGGGGACGCCGCCTTGAGGTCCTTGATCAGGTCCTTGGCGATGTCGCCGCCGATGTTGCCCAGATCGCCGAGCTTCGTGCTGGCGAGGTCGCGCGTGTTGATGCCCGCACCTTCGAGCTTCGACTGAATGCCGGCCGCGAGCTCAGGGCTCAGCGCGCCGATGGGGAGGTTCTTGAGGAAGTCGGTCGACGCGTTCTGCAGCTCGGTCTGTTGAGCGGCGGTCAGCGTGTCGCCTTCCCGAACCGGCGTGCGGCCACGCGCCATGCTCATCGCGTCGTGACCCAGCGTGGTCTCGATCTTCGCGGTGTACGTGGCCAACGCGGCTTCGAGCTGCGCCCGCACGGGGTTGGGCATCGACGCGCGAACGTCGGCCTCGTTCGAGATGTGTTTGGGGAGCGACAGGTCGAGCGGGCGCTGCCCGTTGGCGCCGGCGGCCCAGCCATTGGTCTGCGGCGGCGGCGTGGGGCCGACCGGGGTGGCAGGCTGCGTGGCGGTGGGGCTGACGACGCGAGGCGCTGATGGACTTCCAATCCCGTTCACAGGCATATGGTGCCCACCTTAACCCCGATCACCCCGGAGCTGCGCAATGGCTACCTTGCTTGTCGTCGATCTCGCCGCCCTCCTCGACACCAGCAAAGTCGGAGCCGACGCAGCCAAGGGGTTGGAGAAGACCTGGGCCGAGGCGAAGAAGCTGCCCGACGAGAAGCGTCAAGAAGTCCTGGCCGAGCTGCAGAACAAGCGCGACGCGCTGCGTGAGGCCCTGTTCGCCCGCGCCCGCCCGCTGCTCGCGGAGATCGCCAGGGAGAAGAAGGCCGACGCGGTGCTCGATAAGAGCGCGGTCTTGTGGGGCAACGGTGACGACGTGACCAAGGTGTTGATCAAGAAGGTCGACGCCGGCGGTCCGCTCAAACTCTAGAGTCCCTCTCCCTCTGGGAGGGTGTTGAAGAAGGCTTCGCCAATACGAGCGAACACCGTTCCTCCCGAGCAGGGGACCGGCTTCGCCGGCGATTTCGTCCGAAGGAACAGACCCACCGTTCGCATCGAGGCAGTCGAGATGCCACCTCTGCGCCGCGCGGCAGGTGACCCCTCGACTTCGCTCGGGGGGAACGGTGCTGTTCCTGAGGAGCGGAGTCGAGGGACTACCTCTGCTTCGCTCGCGAAGTGACCCCTCGACTTCGCTCGGGGGGACCGGTGGTGGCCCTATTTCACCAGTCTCTCTGGGAGAGGGTCGGGGTGAGGGTCAAGTCTCACGCTTCCTGATCAGCCCCTGCTGGGCAGTCGAGGCCACCAGCCGCCCGTCGCGTGAATAGATCCGCCCGTTCACCAGCCCGCGAGCGCCCGAAGCACGAGGGCTCTCCATCACGTGCAACAACCAATCATCCGCGCGGAACGGCGCATGGAACCAGACCGCATGATCCACGCTGGCGACCTGCATGCCCGGCGTCAGCCACGTCGCACCATGCGGCTTGAGCGCCGTGGTGATGAACGAAAAATCTGACGCATACGCCAGCAGCGCCTGATGCAGCCCCGGCGTCTCTGGAAGCGCGGCGGTCGCCTTGAACCACACGCACCGCTCGGGTGGATTCTTCCCGGTGAGAAACACATCGGGCTCGCCGACGGTGCGGATCTCGATGGGCCGCTCGGCCATCGCGCGGCCGCGCATGAACTCAGGCAGCTTGTCGCCGGCGGCAGCGAAGCGTTCCTGATCAGTCGGCACCTGCTCTGGGGGCGGCACCTGTGGCATGTCGATCTGATGATCGAACCCGGGCTCGATCTTCTGAAAGCTGGCTGACATGTCGAAGATGGGGTGCCCGTGCTGAATCGCCTTCACCCGCCGCGTGGTGAACGAAGAACCATCGCGCGAACGATCGACGTCGTAGACGATGGGCGCGCTCACGTCACCGGGCCGCAGGAAGTACGCGTGCAGCGAGTGCACGGGGCGATCCGCGGGCACCGTGTGCAGCGCCGCGAACAGCGCCTGACCGATCACCTGCCCGCCGTACACCGTGCCCCAGCCGAGATCCTGGCTCTGGCCGCGGTAGAGATTTTCTTCGATGCGCTCGAGGGAGAGCAGCTTGATCAGTTCGTCGAGAACGGTCGCCACGCGTGCCCTCTAACCGTCAGCTGTCTGGAAGGCGCGGGAGAAATGCCGAGGCCACCCGCGCGCGCAGCACGGGGAGCAGCTTGCGCTCGAACCACGGGTTCTTCTTCATCCACAACTTGCTGCGCCAACTGGGGTGCGGCACCGGGAGTTCTTTCGGGAGATACGACTCGAAGTCGCGCACGGTCAGGGTGAGCGAGTCTTTGGCGCGCGAACCCAGATAGTACGCCTGCGCGTACTGGCCGATCAGCACGGTGAGCTCGAGCCTGGGGAGGAAGGCGCGCAGGCGATCGTGCCAGGCAGGCGCGCACTCGGGGCGGGGTGGGAGATCGCCACCCGGTTTTCGGCCGGGCCAACAGAACCCCATCGGCAGCAGCGCGAACTTTCCGGGATCGTCGAAGGTCGGGCGATCGACTCCGAGCCACTCGCGCAGGTGATCTCCTGAGTCGTCGTCCCACGGGATCCCAGAGGCGTGCACCTGGGCACCGGGCGCCTGACCGATGAGGAGCACGCGCGCGCTTGGGGCCAGTCGGAAGACAGGGCGCGGGCCGTGAGGGAGATGCGCTGCACACAGGGTGCAGGCCCGGACTTCGGTGATGAGCGCTTCGAGGCGGCTCATGACGAGCGGCGCCGGGCCTTAGAACGAGCCCGACAGCGAGGCCGCCATGCCGCCCTGCACGGGCACCATCGTCACCGCGGCCGACGGCGCGTCAGCACCCGGGGGCAGCAGCATCACCACCACCCCCACAGCAGCCAGACCCACGCCGACACCCAGCAAGACGATGCTCGTGTTCTGCGCCGCCGCCGCGTCGTTGTACGCCTTGAACGCTGCCGGGTCGGTGCACGGCTGACCTGAGGGGCACAACTTCGCCTGCTGACTCGCTGCACCCGCGGCGCTGCCCCCGAAGACGCCTGACGCGATCAACGTTCCCGCGCCCGCGCCCGCGATGATCAGCCCGGCGATTCGACCGCCGGTGAAGAACGGCTTTCCTTCAGGCGCTGCCGGCTGGGTGACCAGAACGGGCTCGGGCTCAGGCAGCGGCGGGGGCGCTTCCACGACTGGCTCCGTCTTCGCGACGGGCGGCGCCTCGTTCGCGAGCCGCGGCGCGGTGAGGCCCAGCAGCGCGCGGAGCGGCGGCACCAGCGAGAGCGCCGTGCGCGCCTTGAGCGAGTCACCCAGGGTCTCCAGCACACCCTCGACCTCGGCCACTCCCAGACGCTTGCCGTCTTCTTCCACCGACACCGCTTCGGCGCGCGCGAACGCTTCGTCGAGCACGGTGCCGACCTCGACGAACACCATCGCGGGCACCTTCTTCTTGCGACCCAGCTCGATGAGGCACGGCTTCTTGCCGTTGCACTTCGTCAGATCCTCCACCGCCAACGTGCTCGGAATACCCGACGCATTGAGCTGGCTCGACACCGCCTTCGCCGCGTCCATCGCCCTGGGCGCGACCACGCCCGAGCGACGCGTCAGCACCACCCAGGTCTCTGTGGGCGCTGCTGCCTGCACACTGACGAGGACTGCCAGACCGACGACCAGGCTCATGATGCGCTCCGATTAGAAATCACTGCTCTGCTCGAGCCGTGACACCGCCGACTCGAGGCGGTCCTTCTCGTCAAAGGTCAGCCCGGGCTCCGCCAGGCGCGCCTGAATCTTCTTCACCTGCTTGAGGTACAGCTCGACGCTCCCGCCTTCCAAGACCGCCTTGTTGAGCCGCGCTTCCAGCTTCTTCACGCGCGCGGTCAGGCCGCCCTTCGCGCTCTTTTTGGGCTGAACGGCCTTCGGAACCAGGGGCCTGGCGACGACCGCGACGGGTTCGGGGGGCGGTGCTTCCTCGACCACCACGGCTTCAGGCAGCGGCTCAGGCGCGGCAACGACGGGCAGCTCTTCTTTCACGACGGGCGGAGGCTCGGCCTTCACCACCACCACCGGCGCTGGCAGAGGTTCGACCTTCGGTTCAGGAGCCTGCGTGAACGCGAAGATGCCGATGACGAGGAGCACCACCACCACCAGCAACCCGATGATCGGCCCGCGATTCGAGCGGGGCGGAACGTCGAGCGGGGCGGCCTCGTCGAGCGCCTTGAGGGCCGGCGCGAGATCTTCGTGAGTCGGAGCGGCCTGCTCAGGTGCCTGCGGCGCCCTGGTGCGTGGAGTCACCGCCGTCTGCATCACCGCTGACGCACGCGGGGCCTTCGCCGCAACCGAAGCCACCGCGGCAGCACGATCGCGAGCGCTGATGGTCACCTCGAGCGCCACGCGCTGGGTGGTCGGGTCGGCCAGCTCTTTGCGCAGCTTCACCACCAACGAGCGCACGGCATCTGCGCTGTGAAAACGATCTTCGGGCTTCTTCTCGAGCAGCTTGAGGATCATCTCGTCGATGCCGTCGGGCAGCGCGAGGTTGAACGACGAAGGCACGGGTGGCGCTTCGCTCTGGTGCGCCATCAACATCGCGACGACCGAGTCAGCGAGGAACGGCAACCGGCCGGTGAACATCTCGAACGCCATGATGCCCACGGCGTAGAGATCCATCGCGGGGCCGATGTTGCCGCCCTTGGCCTGCTCGGGCGCCATGTACGAGGGCGTGCCCATCATCAAGCTCGCGCGCGACTGCGGCGTGGCGTTGCCCAGCACGCCGAGCTTGGCGATGCCGAAGTCGAGCAGCTTGACGTACCGCGCTCCATCACGCTGCTTGCACAGGAAGATGTTCGACGGCTTGAGGTCGCGGTGAATGACGCCGGCCGCGTGCGCAGCCGCGAGCGCAGAGAGGGTCTCGTCGAGAATGACCAACACGTCGCCGGTGGGCATGACGCGCCTCTCCCGAACGTACGTGTTGAGGATCGCGTCGAGCGATTCACCGTCGAGGTACTCCATGACGATGCACTGCCGGCCATCAGGCAGCTCGCCGAACGCGAACACGTCGATGATGCCGCGATGCCCCACCTGGTTGACCGCGCGCGCTTCGGCCACCAGGCGCTCGACCACGTCAGGGTTCTCAGCCACCTCGGGGCGCAGCACCTTGATGGCCACGCGCTTGCCGATGGTCTGCTGCTCACCTTCGTAGACGATGCCCATGCCGCCGCTGCCCAGGCGGCCCTTCACGAGGTAGCCCGAGACGCTGGTGCCGATCACCGGGTCGCGGTGCAGGGCTGTCTTGTCCATGAACGGCGACTGCATCGGTGCGGCGGTGGCCTCTTCGCCCGTGAGATCATCCTGGGGCTCGAGCTTCATGAGCGTCTGAAGGTTCCGCTCTTTGTCGTTCGCCATCTCGCCTCTTCAGCGCAGCGGAGACAGCCACTTCTTCCCCCGCGCGCGAGCGGTACTGTTGCTCAACTGTGCCGTGGGGGCGAGCAAACACTTTCGAGGAACGCGCTCGCATCGAAGAGCGCTGCGAGCGTGGCCTCTGCGTCGAGCGAACCGGGCAGACAGCGCACTTCGATGGTCGGCTGCTTGGGGAAGCGCTCCACCAGGCCGAGCAGATTCAGATCGACCGCGCGGTGAAGACCTGCCAGCAACAGTCCCGCAGCCACTGTCTCGAAGGGCAGCGCGTCGTCGGCCTCTTTCGCCACGCGCACCACGTCAGGCGAGAAGGGCCCCAGCTTGCGGCAGCGTGAATTCGGTCTGAGTCGACTCAGCCAGAACGCACGCTCACTCGACCACCCCAGCACCAGCCGCCGCAGCAGCGCCGTCGAGCGAAACGGAGCGGCATCGAAGTGCGCGTGCGTGGCGGCCTCGGCGGGCACGGTGAAGCCCAGCGAGGTGGCGAGCTTCATCACCCGGCGCAGCGTGGGGCCGAGCTCCCGGCGATGGAGCGGTCGCAGCACCACCTCGCAAACGCGCGCCCGCTCGGTGCTCACGTGATGCCAGCGCACCAGCGGCTGGCCCCAGGGGTCGACGAAGCCATCTGCCTCTTCGGTCGCGGCGAAGGTCTTCTGCAGCGGCTTGAAGTGGCCCGGGCAGGTCCGTTCGATCCACGCGGCGAGACGCACGTCATCGGTTCGCGCAATCCGCATCAGCTCAGGCGTGGGCGCGAGCTCGTCGACGATGGTGGGATCGTCGACCACCGACGCGAACCATTTTCCGCGCACCATGACGCGCGCCGCCGGCGTCAAATGACAGTCGGGCCGGCCGTCGGGCAGCAGGCCTTGCCCGTGGTACTTGAACGAAAGACGAAGCGCGCCCCCCGCTTGTTTCGCCAGCGCGCGCGCCAGGTCGAAGCGGGTCTTCCCTGTCGGCGCGAGCAGCTCGAGCTCGAGCCCGACGGGAGACCGCATCACGGGACTTCGTGGCGATCGCGGCCGGCCGTGATGCCCTTGTCGCTCATCATCGAGGTGTAATCGTTGAGCACCTTGAGGCCCATGTACTCCTTCACTTCTTGCGTCGAGGCGCCCTTGAGGAAGTCGAACTTCTTCTTGGCCTGCTCGACGTCGGCGGTCGAATAGCCCGAGCGCTTGAAGGCCGCGAGCATGTCGTGGCTGTCGAACTCAGAGCGGGTGACGCCGACCTCGCCGAGAATGTCTTCCGTCTTGTTGACGATCTTGAGGCCGATGTACTCCCTGGCCTCGGCGAGGTTCTTGAGGAAGGGCAGCTTCTTGAGGGCCTGCTTCGCGTCGGCGTCGGTGTACGGGCTGCGCTGGAACGCGACCGTGCAGTCGTGGTTGTCGTAGCGGGCGCGGCTGATGCCCTTCTGCTCGAGCGGGCCTTCGTTGCGGGTGATGACCGCGCGGCCGATGAGCTCCTTGGCCGCATCGATGCTGGGGAGATTGAACGCCTTCTTCGCGGCCTTGGCGTCGGCGTTCGTGTACGGCGAGTGCCAGAAGGCGGTACGCGCGGTCTTGCTGTCGATCGAAGCCCCACCGATGCCACCGGGCGCGGCAGGCTTGACCCAACCGCTGCTCGACGTCGCAGGCTGCGGCTTCGCGGGCGTGGTGGCCGGCTTCGAAGCGGGGGGCTGCTGCGTGACTGCAGGCGTGTTGCGTTTGACCGTCGGCATGGTGACTCCTGATTGCGTGGTGTGTGGGGATGACACTTCGAGCGTCGAAAGCGCGCAACAACTAGAAGGGAAAAGATGATCACCCTCGACTCTCAGACGATGAGAACCCTGCAAGAACGTTTGACGTCAGCGCAGAGCAGCTTCGCGTCTCGTTTTCCCGGCGAGTCGAGCGCGCGTCAGCCCGTGCACGTCTTGTACGGCGGGGCGCATCTGTTCAAGGCCGAGACCGCGAAGAAGCTGGGTGAGCTCGCCCGCCAGGCGCTCGCAACGTACGCGCCTGATTCTCTGTCGCTGGGCGACGCGCTCGATCTCGAGCTGGAGCTCTCGGCCCGCGTCTATCCCCGCGTGGTGGCCAAGCTCGCGCGTGAGCCGGTCGAGGATCTGCGCATCGACTTCGAAGATGGCTACGGCCATCGCAGCGACGAAGAAGAAGATGGGCATGCGCTCGAAGCGGCCCGGCAGGTGGCGCGCGGTCTTGCCGAAAACCTGTTGCCCGCCTTCTACGGAATTCGCATCAAGCCGATGTCCGCCGAGCTCGGGGCGCGCGCGATTCGCACGCTGGATCTGTTCCTCACCGAGCTGAAGAAGCCGGTGCTGATCACCTTGCCCAAGGTGGTCTCGGTGGCGCAGGTCGAGCTGTTCGTCTCGGTGCTGGCAGAGCTCGAGAAGAAGCTCGGCTTCCCACCGCGTTCGTTGCGCGTGGAGTTCATGGTCGAGGCCGCTCAGGGCCTCATCGATGGAGAAGGCCGACACGTGTTGCCGTTGCTGCACGCCGCGGCAGATGGCCGGCTGCAGGCCGCGCACTTCGGGGCGTACGACTACACCGCGTCGCTCGACATCACGGCGGCGCACCAGGCCATGCGGCACGCCTCGTGCGATCTCGCGCGCTCGCAGATGAAGTGGGCCTTCGCGGGCACCGGCGTGTTCCTGAGTGATGGCGCCACCACGCGAATGCCGATCGCTCCCCACAAAGGCGCGGCCCTGACCGAGAGCCAGCTCGTCGAGAATCGCCGCGTGGTGCACGCCGCGTGGCTCACGTCGGCCGAGGACATTCGCCACTCGTTGGGCAGCGGCTTCTATCAGGGGTGGGATCTTCACCCGGCGCAGTTGGTCGCGCGCTACGGCACCGTCTTCGCGTTCTTCCTCGAGAGCCTCGCGCCGGCGACCGAGCGCCTGTCACATTTCGTCAAGCGGCTGGGCCAGGCCACGCTGTCGGGCACGGTGTTCGACGACGCAGCGACCGGGCAGGGCCTGCTCAACTTCTTCCTGCGCGGGCTCTCGTGCGGCGCCCTCACCGAAGAAGAAGTGGCCGCCACCGGGCTCACCCCGGCCGAGCTGCAGAGCCGATCGTTTTCGACCATCGCTCGAAACCGGCGCGCTGGTTGAGTAGACGTGCGCAATGCGAAAGCACCTCGCGCTGCTCCTGTTGATGGGCTGTACGCCGGCCAAGACGTTGTCGATCGAAGTGGGCACCGACACGGATCCCACCGAGCTGCCGCGGTACACGCCGAGGTGGGCCTTCGAGCCGTGGATCAGCAAGGACATCTCGAACGGGCCCGACACCTATGCGTTCGTCGACGGCTTTCGCGATCGCGACATTCCCGTGGGCGTGGTGGTGCTCGATAGCCCCTGGGAGACCAACTACAACACCTTCATCCCCAACCCCACGCGCTACCCGGAGTTCGGGAAGCTCGTCAGTGACCTGCGCGCGCGTGACATTCGCGTGGTGCTGTGGACGACGCAGATGATCAACGAGAGCTCGTTCGACGCCGAGGCCGGTGGCGATCGCTACGTCGGCGCGGCGTCGAACTACGGCGTCGCCCGGCGCAACGGCTACTTCGTCAACGATGGTGCGCTCGAGACGTGGTGGAAGGGGCAGGGCGGGGCGATCGACTTCTTCAACCCCGAAGCGGTGAAGTGGTTCCGCTCGCAGCAGGACCCGTTGCTCGACCTGGGCATCTCGGGTTGGAAGCTCGACTTCGGTGACAGCTACATCACGCGCGTGCCGATGAAGACCGCGGCGGGGCAAAAGACGCTGCAGCAATATTCAGAGGCGTACTACCGCGACTTCCTCACCCACGGCCTCAAGCGGCGCGGGCGCGAGGAGTTCCTCACCATGGTGCGGCCGTACGACAAGTCGTACGTGTTCGAAGGGCGCTTCTTCGCGCGGCCCGAGCACACGCCGGTCGGCTGGGTGGGCGACAACCGCCGCGACTGGATCGGGCTCGAAGACGCGCTCGATCACCTGTTTCGCAGCGCGCGCGCGGGGTACGTGGTGCTCGGCAGCGACGTCGGCGGGTACCTCGACATCGATGACGTGAACATGTCGATCCAGGTGCCGTTCAGCCAGACCAACTTCGTGCGCTGGGTGGCGGTCGGCGCGATGACGCCGTTCATGCAGTTGCATGGTCGCGGCAATCTCACGCCGTGGACCGTGAACGAGCGCGTCGACGAGACGGTGGCCACGTATCGGTACTGGGCCAAGCTGCACCATCAGTTGGTGCCGTTCATGTTCAGCATCTCTGAGGCGGCCTACGCGGGCGCGCCGGTGCCGATGCAGCCGGTGGGTGAGCTGGCGAGCTGGGCGGGTGATTACCGGTACGTGCTGGGTGATGCGTTCCTGGTTGCTCCGATTCTGAACGACACGGGCGTTCGTGACGTGGTCTTGCCGGCAGGTTCGCGGTGGATCGATTGGTGGTCGGCTTCAGTGCACGAAGGTGGCAGCACGCTGGCGGCGTACGACTCGAGCGATCGTTCACGCATTCCGTTGTTCGTGAGGGAAGGCGCCGTGATTCCACTCGAGGTCTCTGACGACTCGACGGGGCTGGGCTCAGCCAGCTCCGCGGGGCGGTTGACGGTGCTCGCCTACCCGGCGACGACGCAGACGAAGTTCAGCGTGCATGAGGTCGACGGTGAACTCACCGAGTTGACCGCGGTGCGTGATGCGACGTCGACGACGGTGACCTTGAGCCGCGCTCCGAGGGCCACCGTGGCTCGCATCTGGACGGACACGCGCGTGGTGACCGCGGTTGCGGGGCTCACCGAGCAGACCACCCGGGCCGCGTTCGATGCGGCGGTGAGCGGCTGGTTCAAAGACGGCGCGTACACCTGGGTGCGCGCTCCGGTAGGGGTGACCGAGCTGAGGCTCACCCAATGAGGTTCGACCTCGTCATGAACGCGCGTGTCTTCGTCGTCTGCTTGCTCAGCGCGGCCGCGAGCGCCCTCCCTCTGAAAGACAACCAGTACGAGTTCTCGGTCAACGTGCCTCCGGGCTTCATTCGATTGCCGCAAGAGGAGGCGCCCGGTGCTCTTCACGCGTTCAGACGAGAGCCCGCGCCTGAGGGCTCCTTCGCCGTACTGATCTTCAGGGGCATCCCCCGGACGCTGAGCCAGACCGAGAAGCTCGATCCCGAACACCTCGTTTCCGAAGCCAGTGCGAAGAAGGGTGCCGCGGCGACAGGCGCGACGGTCAGGAAGTTCGAGTACCGGCAGGTCACCTGGAAGGGCTTTCCTCTGGAGGTGACAGTGATACGCGCCGACACCCCCTCCGGCGCCTCGGTCAGCTCGAGCACCATGCTGCCGCTCGCCAGCGGAACCTTGCTCGTTCAATTGGCAGGCAGCGAGAGCGACGAGGCGAGGCTGATCAGCGAGTTCGACGCCGTGATTGCCTCCGTCGGAGCGGAGACGAACTGGAGCAACGGACTGACGATCAACGATGTCCAGCGGCTCTCTGAGCGCGCAGGCCTGCTGATCGGGACGCTCGGAACCGTGGGCGTGATGGCCTGGCTTCTGCGGAGGCGCAAGGCGCGTCCGTGAGCACCGTAAGGTTCAGCTTCCTCGATAGGTCGAGTAGCCCCACGGGTTGAGCAACAACGGCACGTGGTAGTGCGCCGCGCCGTCGACGATCTCGAAGACCACTTCCACGTACGGGTAGAAGGCCTTCGTTCCGATCGCCGCGAAGTACTGCTTCGTGTCGAAACGAATTCGCCAGATGCCGGGCTCCACCGGGCCGGGTGGAGTCAGTGTCTTCAGCCGGCCGTCGGCATCTGTCTGGCCCTCGCCGATGAGCTTCCACTGCGTGCCCGATTGTTTTTCGAGCTGAATGGGCACGGCCTGCGCCGGCCTACCGAGTGTCGTGTCGAGAATGTGCGTCGTGATCATCGTGGGGCCCCTCACCCGGCCTGCGGCCGACCTCTCCCCGCATCGCAGGGAGAGGTGAATACGTGAATTACGCTGCGTGCTCGTCGAGCCACTTGTTCAAACGCAGCTGAGTGATCTTCGCCTGCTCCTCTGCAGCGGTGCGGATCTCCGTGGCGCGGTCATTGGGCAACCGAGCCTCGAGCAGCGCCAACATCTCGTCCGCGCTCTTCCCTGTCGCGCACACGATGAAGATGAAGCCGAACTTCGCGAAGTACGCCTCGTTCTGCGCCTTCAGCTTCTCCAGCGTCGCGTTCGCCGCGGAAGAAGCGCCCGACTGTTCCTGCGAAGCCCACTTCGCCGCGCTCTTGTCGCCAATGCGCGGGTGCGCAGCGAACGCCTCGAGGAAATCGACCTCGCCCGACTTCCACCACTCGCGCTCGGCGACCCGCATCAGCGCCGCGACGTTCTCGAACGGCCGCGCCCACGCCATGCCGGTGGCCCACTTCTTCGAGCCGCACGCCTTCATGAACTCAGTCGCCGCCGCATCGGTGGACAGCGCATTGAGCCGCGTCAGCCCCGCGTGAGCCGTCTCACTCAGCTCACCCCACACGCGCAGCCGCGCGATGCCACCGTCCGGAAACACCGACAGCCGAACATGCGTGACCGGCCCGACGCGCCGAAGCTGCTCATCGAACACATGCCGCGTGTGCGGCTGCAGCGCGCTCTCGACGACCGTGCGCCACCCCGTCAAGGCGTCAGGCTTCGCGTCATGCGGCCCAATGCACGCTTCGATGAGACAACGACCCGGCGCATTGCCCTTGAAGTGTGTGGTGTCGACCTCGATGCGCTGCACCGTGCCCGCCGCGGCGAGGCGAACCAGCGACCAATCATGCCCAGGTCCACGGCGGCGCTTGGTCTCCCAGCCGTCGCCCATGTTCACCGAGCGGTCGGGCTTGATGAGGTTGTGCCGCGAGCCGAAGAACATGTCGCTGCACGCGAGTACGTACGCGCCGTTCTCCAGCGCCGCGAGATCCACCAGGCCGCCGAACACCCGCAGCTTCGTCCAATCGGGGACCACTTCGCCGTGCACGCGCAACCGCGCCACGCCGCCGTCCGGGAAGATGTTCAAGCGCACGTGCGTGAAGCGCCGCGCATCGCTCACCGCGAAGTAGTTCTTCGAGTCACCCGAAAGCTTCGCCCTGGGCACCAGCTCGACCCACTCGGCCTTCTCCGATTCTTTGATGTCGAGCGGGCCCTTGAGTGACGCCGCCTCGATCGAGCACGACTCGGGGAAGTTTCCGCGGAACCACTTCGTGTCGACCACGAAGCCCTTGAGCACGCCGGGCAGACCCAGGCGAATCACGCACCAGTCGTACCCCGCCTCGCGGCGACGGCGCGATTCCCAGCCGTCCATCCACTTCCCCTTGTGGGTGTACTCATGGTCCGTCCACACGGCCTCGTGGGCTTTGAGCAGGTTCTCCTTCTCTGCGAAGAAGTCGTCGTTCGTGCTCAGCGCAGCGCCGCCGACCCGTTCTGCTGCGAGGTCCGGGTAGTCGACGAAGTCAGGGGGCTGGTTCACAGGAATTGTCCCTTCAGTTCACGGGCGTGTTCGCCCTGGTGGAAGACGCGCGTTCCGCGCACGTACGTCGAGGTGACCACGCCGGTCAGGCCTGCGTCGGCGTACGGCGTGAGTTTGTGTTTGTGCTCAATGCGCGCGAGGTCGACCTGGAACTTCGCTTCCGGCTCGAAGATCACCAGGTCGGCGTCGAAGCCGGGCGCGATGCGGCCCTTCTTGTGCTCGAGCCCCGCGAGCCGGGCTGGCGCTTCACACATCCACTTGACGACCTGCTGCAGGGTGAAGCCGCGCGCGCTGGCGCCGCTCCAGGTGACGGACAGGCCGAGCTGAAGGCCGCTGATGCCGCCCCACGCAGCCATGAAGTCGCCGAGCTCCTGCTTCTTGAGCGCGGGCGTGCAGGGTGAGTGATCGGACGCGACCAGCTCGAGCAGCCCTTCACCCAGCGCAGCCCACAGCAGCTCGCGGTTGCTCTTCTCGCGAATCGGCGGCGCGCACTTGAATGAGGTCGCGCCGTCGCGAATGTCTTCTGCCGCGAAGTGAAGATAGTGCGGGCAGGTCTCTGCGGTGAACGGCAGTCCTTCAGCGCGCGCCGCGCGAATGAGGGGCAGCGCCGTCGCAGCAGAGTGATGAACGATGTGCGTGCGCGCGCGCGTCTCGCGGCAGAGGCGCGAGATCAACTTGATCGCGTCTTCCTCGGCGGTGGGCGGGCGCGACGCGAGGTAGGTCATGTACGAGCGCGGATCCATTCCCTTGATCTGCTCGGCGACGGCGTCGATGGGCGCTTCGACTTCTGCGTGCACGAGGAGCGGACGGCTGAGCCTGCGCAGCTCCATCATCGCGGGCTGCAGGTGTTCTTCCGTGACGCCGGGAAATTCTTCGACGCCCGAGTAACACATGAACGCCTTGAACCCGCGCGCGCCTTCGCGCACCAGGCCCTCGAGCTCACGGGTATTGCCGGGCACCACGCCGCCCCAGAAGCCGACGTCGATGAGGCACTGGCCGGTGGCCTCCTGGCGTTTCCTTCGCAGCGCTTCCGCGGTGACGGTGGGCGGAATCGCGTTGAGCGGCATGTCGACGAGCGAGGTGACCCCGCCGCTGGCGGCTGCGCGGGTCGCGGTGAGGAAACCTTCCCACTCGGTGCGGCCGGGCTCGTTGACGTGGACGTGCGTGTCGACCACGCCGGGCATCAACACCGCTTCGCCTGCGTCGATGCGCTCGTAGCCCGAGGGGATCGCGTCGTAGTCGGCGATCGCTTCGATGATTTCACCGCGGACATGCACCGTCGCCGGGCGGATGCCGTCGGGGGTGATCACGCGTTTGCTGCGGAAGACCTTCATGCGGCGGAATCTGCCACGGGGCAGGCGAGATACGGAGCACACAACAGCCTTGGGGAAGGTGGTGCGGGCAGGTTCGCTCCTGCGGCCTGCCCGAGCAGGCCCTTCGCGCGATGCTTTTGGTCACTTGTTGACTCTGGCTTCGACTCAGGTCGCCATCGTCCAGCCGCCCGTACGCTGACGCCCCGACTCGCCCTGATGCCCCGATTTCGTCACGTTCACGTACTTTGTCCGCGCCCAGAGGCCTGTACGAAACGAGCAACGTCGTAAACCCTGCAACCCCCACGCACCCCCGGGCCCTCTGATGGACCTCGTGAACCAGCCGCGAAGAATGCGACCCTCGCGCACCTGAGCGTGCGAGGAATTATTCCCCCACGCGAACTGCCCAGAAGTTGAGCGCCCACGCTCGTACTTCTCGTTGACGTCGAGCGCGCGCGGTGGTGTCTCCTCGCTCGTCGCCTTTTCTCACCAACCGAAAGCAGGCCATCACCGCATGTTGCTCTCTACGCTCGTCGCGATCTCGCTGTCGGCCGCGCCTCCGCCGAAGCCGTTCACCGCCGGACCTTCCGTCGAAGGCATCTCTGAGTACGCGCTGCCCAACGGCCTGAAGATTCTCTTCGTGCCCGATTCTTCGAAGCCGACGGTCACCGTCAACCTCACCGTCTTCGTCGGCAGCCGCCACGAGAACTACGGCGAGAAGGGCATGGCCCACCTCTTCGAGCACATGCTCTTCAAGAAGACGAAGAAGTTCGCCGACGTGAAGGCAGAGCTCACCAAGCTCGGCGGTTACGCGAACGGCACCACCTGGTTCGATCGCACCAACTACTTCGAGAGCTTCCCCGCCGACGACGCCAAGCTGCGCACCGCGCTCGAGCTGGAATCGGAGCGGCTGCGCAACGCCATCATCTCGCGCGACCAGCTGGTCACCGAGATGACCGTCGTGCGCAACGAGTTCGAGATGGGCGAGAACCAGCCTGAAGGCGTGCTCGAGGAGCGGCTGATGGCCGCCGCCTTCCAGTGGCACAACTACGGCAACACCACGATCGGCGCGAAGAGCGACATCGAGAAGGTGCCCAACGAGCGCCTCGTCGCCTTCTACGAGACCTACTACCAGCCGGACAACGCGATGCTGATCGTCGCCGGCAAGTTCGACGAGGCGAAGACCTTCAAGGCGATCGCCGAGACGTTCGGCAAGCTGCCCAAGGCGAAGCGCACGTTGCCCACCACGTACACCGACGAGCCGACGCACGATGGCGAGGTCACCGTGGTGGTGCGCCGCGTGGGTGGCACGCCCGTGCTCAACGTCGGGTACCACATCCCCGCCGCTTCCGACCCCGATGCGCCCGCCATCGATCTGCTCGACTCGCTCATCGGCGACTCGCCCTCGGGCCGTCTCTACAAGGAGCTGGTGGAGACCAAGAAGGCCGCCAAGGTGGGCTGCACCAGCTACACCCTGCGCGAGCCCGGCTACTTCCTGTGCAACGTGCAGCTCAACGCGAAGGACGCTCCCGGCCCCGCGAAGGACGCGCTGCTCAGCGTGCTCGAAGGTTTCGGGAAGAAGCCGCCCACGAAGGAAGAAGTCGACCGCGCGCGCACCTCGCTGCTCAAGCAGTACGAGCTGCTGCTCAATTCCTCTGACCGCATCGGCATCTCTCTGTCCGAGTTCGCGGCGGCCGGTGACTGGCGCCTGATCTTCCTCTCTCGCGATCGCCTCGAGCAGCTCACCGTCGAAGACGTCGTGCGCGTGTCGGGCAAGTACTTCAAGCAGGCCAACCGCGCGTTCGGTGAATACGTGCCGACCGACAAGCCCGAGCGCGCAGACATCGCTCCGGTCGCCGACCTCGGCCCCGTCTTCAAGAACTACACGGGCAAGGCGGCGATGGCGCAGGGTGAAACGTTCGACGCGAGCCCCAAGAACATCGACGCGCGCACCACGCGTGCGGCGTTGAGCAACGGCATGAAGATCGCGCTGCTGCAGAAGAAGACGCGCGGCGAGACGGTGCAGATCGCGCTGCAGCTCAAGTTCGGCAACGAGAAGACCCTCGCAGGCCAGCGCGCCGCGGGTGACTTCGCCGGCCGCATGTTGCTGCGTGGCACGAGGACGAAGACGCGCCAGCAGGTCAAGGACACGCTCGACCAGCTCAAGGCCCAGGTGGGCGTGCAGCCCGGCCCCACCGGCGTGACGGTCACCATCGAAGTGCGTAAGCCGCAGCTCAAGGAGACCCTCGAGCTCGTCGCCGAGTGCCTGCGTTCGCCGGCCTTCGACCCCAAGGAGTTCGAGCAGCTGCGCCGTGAAGTCGTCGCCAACGCCGAGCAGAAGAAGGACGACCCGTCGGCCATCGGGCAGATCGGCCTGCAGCGCATGCTCTCGCCGTTCCAGACCAAGGGTCACCCGCTCTACGTGCCCAGCATCCCCGAGCTCATCGCTGACGCGACCGCCCTCAAGCTCGACGACGTGAAGGCCTACCACTCGAAGTTCTACGGCGCGCAGGCGGGCTTCGCGGCGGCGGTCGGCGACTTCGAAAGCAAGGAGCTCTCCGC
>JBKJSE010000221.1:0-3706 GCA_046595925.1 Archangium sp.
TTTCCGCGCCGGTGACACCGTGCGTGTCTGGTGGAAGGTGAAGGAAGGCGAGAAGGAGCGCACCCAGGCTTTCGAGGGTGTCTGCATCCGCAAGACGCGCGGCAGCGTCGACGCCACTTTCACCGTCCGTAAGATGTCCTTCGGCGTTGGTGTCGAGCGCATCTTCCCCCTCCACTCGCCCCGCTACGAGTCGATCGAAGTCCTCGGCCGCGGTGACGTGCGCCGTGGTCGCCTCTTCTACCTCCGCGGTCTGCGCGGCAAGGCGGCTCGTCTCGACGCGCTCGAAGAGAAGGTGCCCGCTGAAGGCGCTGCTGAGAAGAAGGCCGCGACTCCGGCCGCGAAGTAAGCCAGTCTCTTTAAGAGATGCTCTTCCTCGAGTTGGCGGCGCAGGGCGTTCGCGGGTTTTCTCCCTCGCTTCGCCTCGCGCTCAAACCCGGGTACTCAGCGTTGCAGAGCCCGACTGATCTCCCGGCACCTTTGTCGGGGTTGATCGTCGCGCTCGCGTTTCCCGATGGGCGTGGGGGTGACTCTGCGTTCCTCGCCCCAGGCGCCAAGGCGGGCCGAGCAGGCCTGTCGATTCAGGGCAACGACGGCTCTGTCTGGCGAATCGTTCGCGATCTCGGCGGGGCGGGTGGGCTTCACAGGTTCAACAAGGCCACCAACCAGTTCGACGTCGTGTCGCAAGACGCGCTCGAGATGGGCCAATCGCTGAGGGCCGGCGCCGGTTTCCCTGCGCGCTCGACCTGGGAGCAGCTCTTCACCCTGACCGGCCCCCAGCTCCCCACGCGCCGTCCGAAGGGGCCCGCGCGGCCCGCGGCTGCTGCGGCCACGTCGAAGTCGGCTGCGCGGCTGCCCACGGCCAGCTGGAACATGGAATCGCCCGCGGCGCCGGTCTCGGAAGATCCGGCACGCCTGGCCGCGTTGGAAGCCGAGCTCGTCACCTCGAAGCGCGCCGCTGAGGTGCAGTTCCGTCTCGATGGCGTCAGCTCTGAGCTCTTCGCCATCGAGTCGAAGATGAAGGGCTGGGACGAGCTGGCCCAGCGGCTCGAGTCGGCGCGCGCCGAGCTTCGCAAGGCTGCCGAGCTGGGCAGCGGGTCCGACGACATCGTGGCCCGCGCCAGGCGCTACCCCGACGATCGCAAACGCCACGAGGAGCAGCTCGCTCGCCTCGATGAAGAGCAGCGCGCGCTCATCGACAATCAGCCCGCGCCGCCTGCTCCGCTGCGCAGTGATCAACGTTTCCTGGGTGCGCTCGCGGCCGGTGTGGCGTTGTTGGTGGGCGCGATGTTCCTCGAAGGAGGCCTGCGCTCCCTCGCGCTCGTCTCGATGGTGCCCTTCACCTTCGCCGCGTTGTTGGCGTTGCGGTTCATCGAAGAGCTGCAGCACTCCGGGCGCAGCGGCGGCAAAGCCGAGGTGCTGACGGGGCGCGCGAAGAAGCTCACTGATGACTTCGCGCTCACCACGATGGTCGTCCAGAAAGCGTTCGCGCAGGTCGGGGCTGAGACGCTCGACGAGTTCCTGGCGGTGATGGAGCGCCGCGCGGGCCTGCAGACGCAGGTCAATCAGCTCGAGGCGCAGTGGGCCGATACGCAGTCGACGCCTGAGTACGCCTCGCTCGCTGCCCGCAACGCCGAGCTGAAGGCCAGCCAGGAGACCTGCAACCAGGAGCTGCTCGGCATGTCAGATGGCTACGTGCGTGACGTGCGCGACATCGAGCGCGAGATCGCCCGCTTGAAAGAGCCGTCTGCCCCCGCGGCTCCAAAGCCTTCCGTGTCGGGCGAAGGTTTTGCCCCCGTGGTCACCACGTCGACCGAGACCTTCGATGATCCGGCCGCGCCGTTGATGATGCTCGCGACCGATCTCTTCACGACGGACGTGCCGTCGTTGTGGAGCGTGCTCCACGATCGCGCCGTGCAGTACCTCACCGCGCTGACCGACCGAAGGTACCACGGCATCTCGATCGACAAAGACGGCCACGCGACGCTCGAGGCGCCCGGTCGCACCGTCTCTGCGCGTGAGCTGCCGGGCAAGGATCTCGATCTGATGTACCTGGCCTTGCGCCTGACGTTGATCGAGAAGGCGGCGGGGCAGCACAAGTTGCCGGTGGTGATCGAAGACACGTTCAACACCGTGCTCGACGCGGCCAAGCAGCCCCTGTTCGGGCGCATGGTGAAGCACCTCGGCTCGCTCACCCAGGTACTGCATGTCAGTGGGGCTGGGCAGAATGCGAGCATGGCTGACACGCCCGCGTCGATCTGACGCGACCGTCGTCGGCCAAAGGGGGCTGACGATGACGACGCCGAAACGCCAGGCAGGTGATGAAGCAGAGCAGTTGACGGTCGAGCACCTCGAGCGCGCGGGTTACGTGATCCGCGATCGCAACGTGTCGTGCCGGCGCGGTGAGCTCGACGTGGTGGCCGAGAAGGGCAACGTGCTCGCGTTCGTCGAGGTGCGAATGCGCGCGACTGCGTTCTGGGGCGACCCGTCGATGACGGTGAACTTCTCGAAGCAGCGAAAGGTCGTGCTGGCGGCGTACGAGTACTGCCAACGAAACCGGCTCTTCGAGCGGGTGATTCGGTTCGATGTCGCCGCGGTGGTGGGCAAGGGCAGGCAAGGGCACGTCGAGCACATCGAAGACGCGTTCGACGCAGGCCGCTGAGCCTTGAAAATGAAGTCCCCGCTCCCTTCTGGGAGAGGGGCAGGGTGAGGGCAAAGAATGCTACGCCCGCGCTCATGTCTGGCCGTCTCTTCGTGGTCGCCACCCCCATCGGAAACCTGAACGATCTCTCTGCCCGCGCGATCGAAACGCTGCGCGCCGTCGCGGTGATCGCCTGTGAAGACACGCGACACACGCGAGGCCTCCTCGAAAAGTTCGGCATCGCGACGCCGACCGTCAGCCTGCCCGCCTTCGCCGAAGGGCAACGGGCCGGAGCGATCCTCGACCGCCTGCTGGCGGGTGCCGACGTGGCGCTGGTCACCGACGCCGGCACGCCGGCCATCAGCGATCCCGGTGAGAAGCTGGTGCTCGAAGCCGTCGCTGCCGGAGTGACCATCATTCCCATCCCCGGGCCGGCTGCGTTCGTCGCGGCGCTCTCGGCGGGCGGGCTGCCCACCGGCCGCTTTCACTTCCTGGGGTTTCTGCCGCGGCAGGTCAGTGAAGCGAAGGCGATGATCGACGAGGTGTCTTCGTTGTCGGCGACGCTGGTGCTCTACGAGTCGCCGCGCCGGTTGGTCGACACGCTCAAGTCGTTGGCCGAGTGGCTCGGGCCGCGCCGCGCAGTGGTGGCTCGGGAGCTGACCAAGCTGCACGAGGAGTTCGGCCGGGGGACCTTGCTCGACCTCGCGGAGAAGTACGGCGCGGGTGAGGTGCTGGGCGAGGTCGTCGTGCTGGTCGAAGGCCGAACCGGCGAGACGCGGTGGTCGGAAGCCGAGGTTCTGCGGGCGCTCACCGCGGGGCTGGCTGCCGGCGAGCGCCTCAAGTCATTGTCGACAGACGTGGCGAAGCGATCGGGTTGGTCCGCCCAGGAGCTGTACCGGCTCGGGTTGGGCTTGAAGTAGCGCCCTCGACTCGGAGGAACACCGTTCCCCCCCGAGCGCAGTCGAGGGGTCACCTGCCGCGCGGCGCAGAGGTGGCATCTCGACTGCGCTCGATGCGAACGGTGGGTCTGTTCCTTCGGACGAAATCGCCGGCGAAGCCGGTCCCCTG
>JBKJSE010000308.1:0-8496 GCA_046595925.1 Archangium sp.
CCTTGGCTGCTCCGAAGTCGAGGACCTTCACGAAGTCCGGGTGACCGGGCTGTTGGAGCAGCATCACGTTCTCGGGCTTGAGATCCCGGTGGATGATCAGCTGCTGGTGGGCGGCGAACAGCGCCCGGGCGATCTGGGTCCCGATGTGGAGGATGCGTGGCGAGGTGAATGGGCCGTCAGCGAAGTGGCTGGCGAGCGTTCGCCCGTCGAGGAACTCCATCACCGAGTAGAGACTTCCATCGGAGGTGCGGCCGAAGTCCGAGATGTCGACGATGTTCTCATGGCCGATGCGGCTGGCGGCGATCGCCTCGCGCTTGAAGCGGGTGACGAACTCGGGGTCGTTCGACAGCTCAGGCAACATCACCTTGAGCGCCATCGCCTTGCCGAGCTCGACGTGTTGCGCGCGGTACACCTCGCCCATGCCGCCGGCAGCCAGCTTGCCGACGATTTCGTAGCGGCCGTCGATGATGCTGCCCGGCGTGAGCACCGAGGAGCCGAGGGTGCGAATCGAGCTGATCGACGTGGCGTCGTCGGGAGCGACCAGGCCGTCGTCGGGCGCATCGGGGAACCCGCCCGTCTGCGGCCTGATGCCTGACTGGGGTTTTGCGAAGGGCGTGGGCCGCCTGGCCGTCGCGTCGATGCCGTGATTGTGGGCCGAGCTGACCGAGGCCGCGTTGCGCGCCGAGCTCTGCGCCACGGGGTTGCGTGGCGAGCTGGCGGTGACCGGCTTCTGCGAGCGAAACGGCGTGGGGGTGGCCAGGGTGCCGCTGGGCCCTGCTTTCGCGGTGCGATGGCGGATCACCAGCTCGAGGCGACCCAGCCGAAGAAAGGTGCCGGCACTCAGGGCGCCTTTGTCGATGGCCTCGCCGTTGAGCCACACCAGCCGCTGGCCGGTGAGATCGCGAATCCACGGCACACCCGAGGGATCGAAGCGGACCTCGGCGTGTTTGGGCTCCACGTCCCCCGGTGAGAAGCGCAGGTGACACTCGTCACTCGCCCCCACGTAGAAGTGCGTGCCCGGAAAAGGATAGGCCGTGCCCTTGTCGGGGCCATCACTGACGACGAACTCGAAATCCCCCATGATCGTGAGGGCAACCTAGCAACGAAAGCCCCCCACACAGAAGCCCGCCGAGGGGTCGTTCGGAGGTCGTTTCAGGCCCCCTTGTCGTCCGCCGGTGGGTGGTGTCTCGTGCGCACCACCTCATGCAACGAACAGGTCACAGCCTCCTTTTCGCCTCGGTGCTCTTTCTGACCGCCTGTCCCAAGGGGGGCGGGGGCGGCGTGCCCGACGCGGGCGTCAACCGGTGCGAGGTCGACCTCACGGCCACCGGCTACTTCAAGCAGGGGGGCAGCGGCTCGTCGGCGAAGGTGATCTCCACGGCCGCGCAGCTCATCGGTGGGGCGCAGGGCATCGGGCGCAACGGCGACGTGCTGCTGCAGAACGACCGGGTGCGGGTGATCATCGATCAGCCCGGGCGCATCATGGGCCCGCTGCTCTCGGGTGGCGGCATCGTCGACGCAGACCTTCAGCGCGCCGCGGGTGAACCTGGCCGCGACGCCTTCGGGCGCATGGCGTTGTTCTACGCGCTGGGCCGACTCTCGAGCGTGAAGGACGTCGAGATCATCTCTGACGGCTCGAACGGCGGCCCCGCGATCGTCGCGTCGACGGGCATCGACGTCGCGCACGACCTGATCAACCTCGGCGTGCTGGTGCGCAACCAGGCGGGCTTGAACATCGACTTCGTGATCGACCCGGCCAGGCCGCTGCCGCTGCGGCTGACCACCTACTACGTGCTGTCACCGGGTGAAGCGCGGGTGCGCATGCTCACCGCGTTCTGCAACGACGGAGAGGCACCGGTGCTCGCGCCGATCCTCGAGCTGATGGATGTCGGGGCCTTCGAGCTGTTCAGCCCGGGCCGCTGCTCCAACAGCCTGGGTGGCAGCAAGTTGGACCCGAACGACGACTGCACCTTCGCGCCCTCGAAGTGGCTCGGCACGCAGGGCGACGGCGTGGCGTACGGCCTGCGCAGCGCGTCGCTGGCCGATCTGAACAAGCCGGTCGTGGCCAACGCGCTCATCGGCTACGGCGGCGTGGTCGGAGCGTTCATCGAAGGTGAGTCACTGACTGGCGTGCTCACGTGGACGAACCCCGAAGCGCGCACGCGGCCGGGCACGTTCAACATTCGCCCCGGGCAGTGGCGCGGTTACCTGCGCGACTTCATGATCTCGAAGGATCTCGCCGGCGTGAACGCGGTGATGCTCGAGAGCGATGGCCTCGCCACGGGCTCGCTCAGCGTGCAAGCGAACCTGCCAAACGGTTCAGCTGCGCCGAAGGCACGGGTGAGCGTGCTCACGGCCGCCGGCACGATGGTCGGCGTGATGGAAGCCGATGGCGCAGGCGTGGCGAGCACCCAGCTCGAGCCGGGCAGCTACACGATCTCCGCGTCACTCGAAGGGCATCTGATCGGGCCGCAGGTCACGGTGAACATCACCGCAGGTCAGACCACGCAGCAGGTCGTCTCGCTGTCGGAAGCGCGGCAGCTGAGCGTGACCGTGAAGGACGCTGCCAACGTCGGCATGCCGGCGAAGGTGACCGTGTTCTGCTCGCCAGGCCCCTGCCCCTTCAACGCCCAGACCTACGCGCAGCACGCGCTCATCGAGTCGTACGACATGGGCGCGGCGATCATCCGCTACGTGCCGGTGAACGGTCAGGTCTCGATGACGCTGCCGCCTGGCGAATACGACCTCGTCGTCTCGCGCGGCCCCGAATATTCGACGTGGCCCGACACCTGGCCCACCTCGGGTTTTCACGTCGATCTGCGCACCGCTGACGGCGCTGCGAACGCCACCCTCGGTCGCATCGTCGACACCACGGGTTGGATGTCGGCGGACCTGCACGTGCACGCGATCAACAGCACGGACAGCGCGGTGGGGAACTCGCTGCGCGCTGCCAGCTTCCTGGCCGAGGGCGTCGACGTGTTGCTCTCGACTGATCACGAGTTCATCACCGACTTCGCGCCCATCGTTCGCGAGCTGGGCGCGCAGGACATCATGGCCACGATGATCGGCGAGGAGGTCACCACCTTCTCGCACGGTCACTTCAACGCGTTCCCGCTGGTGCCCGATGCGACGTCGCCCAACGGGGGGCCGTTCGACCACGCAGGCGGTGAAGACGGGCCGACGCTGCGCATGCCGCAGGTGTTCTCGGGCATCAAAGAGCAGTTCCCAGGCTCGGTGGTGCAGCTCAATCACTCACGGGGCGGCAGTGGGGTGCTCACGCGGCTTCAGGTCGACACCGCGACGCTGCAGAGCCACGCAGACCCTGCGAACTTCAACATGGCGGCTGACCCGACCGCGACGGTCGATGACACGAAGCTGATGGGCGACGGCTTCGACGTGGTCGAGTCGGCGAACGGCCCGAGCCCGAACTACGCGATCCTCAATGACTGGATGACGTTCCTCTCGCGCGGCACGGTGCGCACCTCGAGCGGCGTGTCTGACTCGCACAAGCTGTACAAGGACACCGGCGGCTACGCGCGCACCTGGGCGAAGGTCGGGACGGACTCAGCGGCGCAGTTTTCGCCCGCCGGGTTTGCCGAGGCGATGCGCACCCAGCGCGCGTTCGTCGGCAACGGGCCGATCATCAACTTCACCGCGCAGAAGCTCGACGCGAACCTGATGCCGGTCGGTCCTGTGGTGGAGATGGGCCAGACGCTCTCGGTCGCCGCCAATGAGCGCATCGAGCTGACGGTCGACGTGCAGGGCGTCGAGTGGATGCAGATCAACCGCGTCGAGATCTACTCGCACGCCAGGGGCCGCGAGGCGGTCAACGGGGTGGAGAACGGCGAGTGGCCGGACGGGCGCATCTTGCAGAAGCACGACCTCGACCCGGCGACCCTGGCGCTCGAGGCGGTGCCGGGCACCACGTTGCGGCGCGTGCACCTGGTCGAGAAGTTCGTGGTGCAGCCCACGGCCGATACGTGGTTCGTGGGCATGGCGCGTGGGACGACGGGGCGAAACATGCGGCCGCTCCACGATTCGCGGCCCGCGGCGTGGTCGAACGCGATCCTGATCGATGCCGATGGGTCGGGGAAGTACGACGACTTCCCGCTCAAGCCGGGCCAGCCGCTCAAGGCGGTTGCCCCGGTCGCGCAGCCTCGCAAAGTGCCGACCGAGCGTGAGTTCGCTGAGGCGATTCGCAAGCTGCTCGAAGAGCACTGAGACGTGCCTCCCTCTCCCTTCGGGAGACTGGTGAAATAGGTGCCCCACCGGTCCCCCCGAGAGGCCCAGAGGGTTGGCTGAAATAGGAATTGAGAACCCACCGGTCCCCCCGAGCGCAGTCGAGGGGTCACTGCCCGCTCGAAGCAGAGGTAATCCCTCGACTCCGCTCGGGAGGAACGGTGTGAGTTCGTGTTGTCGAAGCCTTCTTCGACACTCTCTTCGAGAGAGGGTCGGGGTGAGGGTCGAGCGTCATTCAACCCAACCCATTAGGGTTGCCGCATGCCCAACGCGCTCAAGATCTTCCTGTGGTCGCTCTTCGCCGGTCTCGGCGGAGGCTTCGTCGCGCTGCGCGTCGCTGGCTGGATCGCAGAACGCTGGTTTCCACGTGAACCGCTGGCCATGGCCATTGCGCTCATTTGCACCGCGGGCATCGGCGTCGCTTCAGCGGTGACTGCAGGCGTGTTGATGGGGAAGAAGCAACGGTAAGCCCTCTCCCCGAGACCTGGTTTCACCCTCTTTTCACACGATGCCCGGCAACGTCCCCGTGCTGTCACCGAAGCTGGGCTGGTTGACACCCATCGACTGCGCGAGCGTGACGAACAGATTGCCGACCGACGGCTGATCCGGAAACCGCAGGTGCTGCCCCGTACGAAGCACCCCGCCTGCCTTGCCTGCGACGAGCACCGGCATGTTGAAGTGACTGTGGCTGTCGCCATCTTCAATCTCGCTCGAGAAGAACAGGGCCGAGTTGTCGAGCACCGTCGAGCCATCGACTTCCCGAATCGCCTTGAGCTTGCGAGCGAGCTTCGCGAACTGCTCGACTTCCCACCTGCCGATCGCCTCGAGCGCGTCGTTCTTGCCTGCGTCGCCGCCGTGATGAGACAGCGAGTGATGCCCCTCGGTGATGGGCGAGCCGTTCACGTTGAGGAACCGGTACACATACCCGCTGCCCGCGTTCTGCTGCATGTACGTGATCGAGCGCGTGAGATCGCACTGGAAGGCGAACGCGATCAGATCGAGAAACTGATCGGCCTTGTCGCGAATGTCAGTCCACGCCGGGGGCCGCACACCCGGCGCGCAGACCGAAGGCTGCTCGGAAGCGATGCGCGTCTCGAGCTCACGAACGCCGCTCATGTACTCAGCGAGCTTGCGCTTGTCGGTCACACCCAGCTTGCCCTCGAGTGAGACGGTGTCTTCCTTCACCGCGTCGAGCACGCTCTGGCGGTACTTCTTTCGCTTCGCCACGGCGGCCGCGGTCTGATCCGGATCGACGCCGGCGAACAAACGGTCGAACACGGCCTGCGGGTTGGTCTCCTTGGCGAGCGGCTGGGTGGCCGAGGCCCACGAGATGTTTCGCGCGTACGCACACGAGTACCCCGAGTCACAGTCACCCGACGCAGCGCCGCCGTCGTGACCCAGCTCCAACGAGGCGTAGCGGGTGCGGCCGCGCCAGGCATTGGCGAGCACCTGATCGAACGAGATGCCGTTCTGAATGTTGGTGCCGTTGGTCTTGAACGGATGCGCGTTGGTGATGAACGCTCCGGTGCCCGAAGCGTGATCGCCCGGACCATCGGGGCGCGCGGGTCGATTGGCGAGGCCGCTGAGCACCAGCGTGTCTTGCTGAATCGAGGCCTGGCCGTTGTACGCACCGAGCGGCGCGAGAATGGAGCTCAGCGCGTAGTTCGCGCCCGTCGCAGCCGGCGTCCACCGGTTCATGCGAATGCCGCAGGGCACGTAGAAGGCGACGAAGCGCTTGGGGAGCATCGACTGCGCGCGGGCCACCGAAGGCAGCATCACTTCCAACGTGGGGAGCGCGAGCGCGGTACCCAGACCCCGCAGCAGCGTGCGGCGGGAAAGGTGGAACCTATTCATGGTGCTTCTCCGCGGCGCGACGTGAAGGTGGGGCTCGTCACCAACGCGGCGATGAGCGCAGGCAGGCGGTGACCATTCTGCGCGAAGGCGGCGGTCATCGTCTTGATGGTGCACTCGTCGGTCGAGACCGGCGCACGGCCGAGCGCGTAGGTGAAGACCTGGCGCGCGGTGCAGTCAGCGAACTTCGGGTCCGCGGCGACCGTATCGGACAGCTGCCTGGGGCCATTGAAGGTGCGGCCATCGAAGAGCACGCCGCTGCTGTCGATCGCGAAGCCGCCGCTGTCGGTGGTGCGGTAGTGACCCACGGCGTCGTAGTTCTCGAGACCGAAACCCAGCGGGTCCATCATCGCGTGGCACCCCTTGCACTCGGGCTTGCTGCGGTGCGCTTCGAACTGCTGACGCAGCGTACCGGTCGGCGTGGTGGAGGGCGCGAACGCCTCGACCTCGGCGGGGGGCGGCGGCGGCTCCATGCACAGCAGCTGCGACATCACCCACTTGCCGCGCTTGACCGGTGAGGTGCGCGTGGGCTGCGAGGTGACCGTGAGCATGCCGCCGTGCCCGAGCAGACCACGGCGGGTCTCAGGCACGTTCTGCACGCGGGTCAGCGTGGTGGAACCGGGCGCGGGCACCCCGTAGTGCGCGGCGAGCTCGTCGGTCATGAACGAGTCGGTGCCGGTGAGCAGCTCGAGCGCGCTGCGGTCTTCCTTGTAGAAGGTGCCGAAGAACGCCTCGGTCTGCGCCTTCATCGCGGCCTTGAGCGCCGGCGTCACGGCCGCGAACAGCACCGGGTCCGGAGAAGCCTCTTCCACCCCGCGCGACCACAGCCAGCTGCCTGCGAACTGCGTGCTGAGCGAGTCGGCGCGCGAGTCGGCGAGCATGCGGCGAACCTGAGGCTCGAGCTGTGCGCGCAGCGTGCCGTTGTCGGCCAGCGTGTCGAGCTCGGTGTCTGGCGTCGACGCCCAGAGAAAGTACGAGAGGCGCGCGGCCAGCTCGTGATCGTCGAGCGCGCGCGGCTCGGTGGAGAGATCGGCCTCCACGCGGAAGAGGAAGTGAGGCGAGAGCAGCACCGCCTGCAGCGCGAGCTCGAGGCCCGTCTGCACGCCGTCACCTTCGGTCTGGGCGAGGCCGACGAGCGCCATCAGTCGGTTCAGCTCGGTGTCGACCAGCGGCCGACGCCACGCCTTGCGGCCGAAGGTCGAGAGAATGGTGCGCACGCACGTCGCGCCACCAGCGACCGGATCGCAGGTCAGCAGCCGCGAGCTGGCCGTGGGTGAACCCGACGCAGGGCGCGTGAGCTCGACGTACTCGACGAAGAGGTTCCGGTCGTCGGGAGCGAGGTAGAAGTCGTTCAGGAATTCGGCGCCGATGGTGTGCGTGCCGGCGGTGAGCGTCACCTGGCGGCTGTAGGTCTGCGGCGCGGCGCTGGTCGCAGCGACCGTGGCCGAGGCGCCCTGAGCGACGCCGTCGACGAGGAAAGACATGAGCGAACGCTCCGGGCCCGCGGCCGACTCGTACGCGCGCACGTTCAAGGTGTACGTGCCCGCGGTGGTGATGGTCACCGAGCCGGTGAGCGTGCCGTTCGTATACAGGTTCCACGCCGAGCCCGACTCGGAGCCGGTCGACGCGGTCATCGAGGTGGCCGGCAGTCGCGTGGAAAAGCCCGGGCGGTATTCAGCGGCGAGCGCGGTCTTCACCAGCTTGAGCGCTGCGGCATCGTACTTCTCGACCAGCAGTGGAGCGGTGCTCAGCACGTCGCCCTGGTTGTCGAAGCCGTGGCCGTAGTCGTCCGCGGGGAAGGCGTTCGCGGGGCGCGTGGCGTCGCCGAGCAGGTCGCGCATCGTCGAGTCGTATTCGAAGCGGTTCAAGCGGCGCAGCGTCACGCGGCCCACGTCGGTGCGCCCAGGTTCGCAGACATCGACCTCGGGCACGACGGGCTGCTCCAGCGGAGGGCGAACCGGCGTCTTCGGCGCCTCTCCCGGCATCCAGTCAGGTGAAGCGATGAAGCCCTCGCAGCCGGCCAGGGCGAACAGGCACAACGCGAATGGAATGCGGGACATGCGCGCGCGTTGTGCAACCGGCCGACCAGCACGTAAGTGCCTGTAGTCAGAGCGCTTTCACCGGGAAAGCGTCGAACGCGAGTGGGGGGACGCGCCCTCACCCTGAGCACTCGAGTTGTCACCACCGAAATAGGAAGCGCACTGGCCGAAGTAGAAATTGAGAACCCCACCGGTCTCCCCAAGCCCCCGAGCCCAGTCGAGGGGGCACTCGCTGAGCGAAGCAAAGGTAATCCCTCGACTCCGCTCCTAAGGAACAGCCCACCGTTCCCCCCGAGCAAGGAACCAGCTTCGCTGGCGATTTCGACCGAAGGAACACACCGGTCCTCCCGAGCGGAGTCGAGGGAGT
>JBKJSE010000255.1:0-5322 GCA_046595925.1 Archangium sp.
GCTGCAGCACCGCAGCGGCCTCAACGCACAGGAGCGACGCGAATGAGCAACAAGCGGAAGCAGAACCGGGTGAACCTGGACATCTACCTGAACAAGTACGTCGCCGGCGTTCCGTACATGGCGCGGACGTCTGACATTTCGCGCGAAGGTGTGGGTTTGGCCCACCTCATCGAGCCCGACATGGCCGGGAAGCGGGTCGGCCTCCAGTTCCAGCTGCCCGGATCAGAAGAAGTCATCTACGCGGAAGGAGAGGTCGTTCGCGAGTGGTGCGACCTGGATCAGAGCGAAGAGGGCTCTGGGGTGCGCTTCACCCTCCTCACCGAACGGCACCGCCGGCTCATCGATCAGTTCTGTACCCGCAACGACGTTCAGTAACAAAGCCCCCTGGGGCGACGGCGTTGGGTAGGAAGACAGTTGAAGCTCGGCGAGCGCCGACCGTAGATTGTGCGTTCTCTTTCTCCTCCTGGGGGCGTCGACATGAAGCGCTTGGTTCTTGCCGTGGTGCTTGTTCCGTTGATCGTTGTCGCCCAGGGCAAAGATGCCAAGGCCGACCCCTCGAAGCCGCAGCCCGGTGTGAACTGGGCGGGGCAGGTCGTTCGCGCCACTGGTCAGGGAGCGCCCGATCTCAAGGCGCAGAACCCTGCTCAGGCAAGGCTCGGCGCTGAGATGGCTGCCAAGGCCGACGCGCTGCGTAACCTGCTGGCTCAGGTCAAGGGCATCTCAGTCGACGGCACCCGCAAGATGGGTGACCTGATGGAGAAGGACGAGATCCGCACGCGCGTTGAAGGCGTGGTGCGCGGGTTCAAGATCACCAACAAGCGCTACTTCTCGGACAGCGGCGTCGAGGTGGAGATCGAAGTGCCGCTGGCGATGCTGACCGACGTGGTCGATCCCGACACGACGCAGATGCTCGCCGCGCCCGCGAAGCCCGAAGCAGACAAGAGCAACACGGGCCTGGTGATCGACGCGCGCGGTCTCAAGGTGACGCCGTCGCTGATGCCCCGGCTGCTCGATGAGGCTGGCAAGGCCGTCTACAGCATCGACTTCCTCTCGAGCGATGCGCGGAAGGCTTCGGCCGTCGCCGCCTACGTGCAGAACATCGACGACGCCCAGAAGTCGCAGAAGGCCGGCGAGAAGCCGCTCGTGCTCAAGGCCGCCAAGGCGACCGGAGCCGATCTCCAACTCGCGCCTGAAGACGCGAAGAAGCTCGCCTCGCTCAACAGCAGCTTCCTGGCTGACGGCAAAGTCGTCATCGTTCTCAACTGATCCTCCCCATGAAAACACTCAAGCTGACGTTGCTCTCGTTGACCCTCGCGCTCACCGCCTTCGCACAGACGGTGGTGACCACGGAGGGCACCGGTGAGGCCGCGGTGGTGAACAAGGACGAGATCAAGGCCTTCGACGAAGCCAAGGACAAGGCGCTGCGGGCCGCGGTGGAGCAGGCCGCCGGCGTGCGCATCGACTCCGACACGGTGGTGGTGAACAACCAGCTCGTGCGCGACCAGGTGTTCTCGAACACGTCTGGCTTCGTGAAGAAGTTCGACGTGCTCGAACGCAAGACCGAGAAGGGTGTGGTCACCGTCAAGGTGAAGGCCGAGATCATCACCGAGAACCTCGAGAAGGATCTCGTGGCGGCGCGCAGTCTGGTCAAGCGCATGGGCAAGCCCAGCCTGGTGATCGTGATCCAGGAGCAGACCGTGCCGCTGGGGGCCAAGGCGATCATCAGCTCTGAGTCGCTGGCCACCGTGCTGACCGACGCGATGAAGGCCGATGGCTGGGACATCAAGGACGCCCAGGCGATGAACAAGAAGCTCAAGCTCGAAGGCGCGGCCACCATGGGCGCCACCGACTTGAAAGAGATCGCCGACCTCACCAAGGCCAACTACGTGCTCTACGGCAAGGCGGTCATGCGCCACCAGGAGACGAGCGGCATGCTGAAGGACGCGACGTTCTACCCGATCACCGGTGAGTACGACCTCGCGCTCGCGGCCACCGACAGCGACGAGCAGATCACCAAGCTCACCGGCAAGCTGGTCACCAGCCAGAAGAAGACGAGCTCGGCGACCATCTCGTTCGAGCGCACGGCCTTCGACGCGATCAACGACAAGCGGGCAGAGATCGTCGGCCCGGTTCGCAAGGCGGTGCTCGAGCACTTCCGCGATCAGACCGTCAACGGCAAGAAGGTCGAAGTGAACGTCGCGGGCCTCGAGAGCTTCGGCTCGGCGAAGGACTTCAAGAAGTCGATGGAGAGCATCAAGGGCATCAAGGACGTCACCCAGGACAGCTTCAGCAACGGCAAGGCCGTCTACCGCGTCACCTTCCTGGGCACCTCGACGGACTTCGCAGAGGCCATCGAGTCGTCGACCTTCAAGAAGAAGAGGCTCAACATCGTCTCGGTGAGCGGCAACAGGCTGGAGGTCCAGGTCGGCAAATGACTCGCCGTCGCTGGGCGGTCTGCGCGCTGGCCTTTGGCGGCTGCGTGCAGACCTCGAACGTGTTGACCGTCGCGCAGGGGAAGATGCCCAGCGCGCGCGTCACCACCAAGAGCGAGCTGGTGCTCGCCTGCACGCCCTTCGACGCCGACGTGGTGCTCGACGGCGTGCCCCAGGGAACCTGCGAAGACTTCCGCGGTGAGCCGCGGGGGCTGGCGTTGGGGAAGGGTGTGCGGCGGGTGCAGGTGAAGAAGATGGGCTATCTGCCGTGGGACACAGTCGTGGAAACAGACGGAACTCGCGTGATGTTGAACGTCACGCTCATCGCAACTGGAGGGGGAACGCCATGACCAGATTCCTCGTCGTCGCAGTCTCGCTGCTCTCGTCATTGGCGTTGGCCGAAGTGGGTAAAGTCGCGGCGCTCGAAGGCGACGCCTCGCGCACTCCGAAAGGGGGCACCGCTGAGGCACTCAAGGCCGGCAGCGCCATCGAGCTGGGTGACACGCTCAGCGTGAAGACCGGCAACCTCAAGTTCGAGCTCAATGACGGCAGCGTGATCATGCTCGCGCCTGCGAGCGTCCTGGAGATCACCGAGGCCGAGTTCCAGGGCCAGGAGCGCACCGGTTTTTCGGGGCTGCTCAAGGCGGGCTCTTTGTGGACCAAGGTGAAGAAGGCGATTGGCGGCGGCAAGTTCGAGGTGTCGACCGAGCGCGCGGTGGCCGGTGTTCGCGGCACCATCTTCCGCATCGACGCGGACGCGCTGGTGAAGGGCGCGAAGGGCAAGGGCCGCAAGGCGTCGATCGTTCGCGTGGTGGAAGGCGCGGTCGGCGTGAAGCCGTCGAAGGAGATCGCCAAGACGCTGAAGAATGCGCTGCCGAAGAAGGGCCCGCGCGTCGAGGTGGCTGGCCCGAAAGAAGTGAACGTCGACGAATGGGAGAAGATCTTCGTCAACCTCGCTGCGAATCAGCAGGTGGTGGTCGGGGTGGATCTCTGGGAGCAGGCTGAGATCGACGCGGCGTCCAAGACCGATGCCTTCTCGAAGTGGATTGAGAAGAACCAGTAGGTCTCCTTCTCCTTCTCCCTCTCCCTTCGGGAGAGGGTCGGGGTGAGGGCCAATTCGGCAACCCGAAGAGCTTTCTATGAAGAGCGGTGCCCGACTGGCCCCTCACCCCAACCCTCTCCCCGCGTTCGCAGGGAGAGGGAGCACACTTCTCCTGGTGATGCTTTCCGCGGCCGCTTCCGCGCAGGACCAGCGGCCGCTCCCCCGCGGTGCGCCTGAAGTCTTCGTCGCGACCTCGCCCCGGGTGCATGTCAGGGCGCACGAAGAGCTCGAGCCCGACCGCCTGCGGGAACTCGCGCGACCTGGCGTCACGCTCTGGTTGTCGACGCGCAGCAACACCCTTCGTGCGAGCACCGTGGAGAACGTCGCGCGCTTCGACACCGCCTGGGTGCAGCTGCGCACGCCCCTCAAGCCCGTCGACTCGAACGTCTTCTCGAAGCTGCCAGCCGCGGGCGCCTGGCTCGAACCTGCTTCACTCAGCCTCGCTGGTCGACTGCGGCGCCTGGTCGTCTCCGTGAAAGGCCCGCTCGACGAAGCGCTGGTGGCGAAGGTGATCGCCGCCCGGCCCGCTGAGGTGCGCTGGAGCCCCGAAGGAGAAATCGATTTGCTGACCTGGGGCCAGTTCCGCCGGCTGCCCGGTCGCCGGGTGATCGTCGGCTCAGCGCAGACGCTCCTTCCCGTGAAGTGCGAAGCACGAACCGCCTCAGATCCCTCGATGGAGCTCCACGTAGCCAGCCTGCTCGCGATCTCCAGCGACGTGTTCCCCTGCGGCATGGGCACGCGCGTGGTGGTGCAGCCCGAGGTCGAGACCTGGCTGCTCCAATCGTTGCTGGTGCGCGACCCCTCGGTGGAGCTGGTGATCGAAGTGGGCTCCGACCCGAAGCGCGCGTTGGGGGCGCGCGCGTTACTCGAGCGGCTTCAGCTCGGCCCTTCGCGATGACGCTCGCTTCACTCCACAAGCGCATCGTGCGCTGCACCCGCTGTGAGCGGCTGGTGCAGTGGCGCGAAGAAGTCGCCCAGGTGAAGCGCAAGGCCTACCGCGACGAGACCTACTGGGGCCGCCCCGTGCCCGGCTTTGGTGACCCGAAAGCGTGGCTGGTGATCGTCGGCCTCGCTCCCGGAGCGCACGGCGCCAACCGCACCGGCCGGCTCTTCACCGGTGATGCGAGCGGCGACTTCCTCTACGCCGCGCTGCACCGCGCCGGCTTCGCGAACCAACCCGCCAGCACCCATCGCGACGACGGGCTGGTGCTCAAAGACTGCTTCATCACCTGTCCGGTGCGCTGCGTGCCGCCCGACAACAAGCCGAATCCCGAAGAGATCCGCGCGTGTCGGCCCTACCTGCGCGAAGAGCTCGAGCTGCTCCGGCCGCGGGTGCTGCTGGCCCTCGGCCGAATTGCCTGGAGCGCCACCCTGGACTTCCTCGAGTGGCCCCGGCCCTGGCCCGACTTCGCCCATGGCGCCGTCATCCGACAACCCGACCGGTCAGTGTTTTTGGCCGCGAGTTTCCACGTGAGTCAACAGAACACCCAGACTGGAAGATTGACGGCAGCGATGTTCGATCAAGTGTTAGGACGCACACGCTCGCTGCTTGACGCCCCTTCGGTTTGAAGGGGATGATTTCGCCCGCTCAAAGGGATTTTTCCAAGGAGTCCTGACCACTTGCTTCATGAGGTGGTCCTCGCGCGTCATGCTTCACGCCGCGCCTCGCTACACGGGACTTCTGACCAGGACACTCATGCTCCGATCCGTATTGCTCTCCGTTGTTGCGTTCTCGATGGCGGCCGCCGCTCAGGCCCCAGCTGATCGCAAGGCCGCCAAAGAAGTCGA
>JBKJSE010000310.1:0-6130 GCA_046595925.1 Archangium sp.
AAGCTGGGCTTCGAGCACGACTTCAAGGCGACCGCGCGCCGGCCTGACTCGGTGCCGTACGAGCTGGGCGATCTCGTCGAGCGCCTCGCGCGTGGCCCGCTGACGCCGCTCGCGTGATTGGCTTGACGAGTCCCTCTCGCCCCCCGTAAGGGCGGCGCTTCATTGCGGGGGCTCATCGTGAAAGAGAATAAGGACGTGGTCGGGTGGGGTGCGAGTGGTGCGGCCTGGGCTCAACCGGAAGCGCCGAGTGTCTCTCGTGCGATCGCGATGGCTCTCTACGACGCTGGCGTTCGCGAGACCTTCGGGGTGCTGGGTGGTGGCATCGCGCCGTTCGCCGCGGGTCTCTCCAACACGCCGCTGCGGTTCTTCCACTTTCGGCATGAAGCAGGCGCGGGCTTCGCCGCCCTCGAGTCCTGGTTCGAGACTGGCCGCCCCGGCGTCGTCGTCGTCACCACGGGCCCGGGCCTCTTCAACGTGCTCAACGCCGCGATGGCCGCGCGCGTCGACGCCGCGAAGTTCCTGGTCATCTCGGGGTTCACCTCGCCTCAGCAGGTCAGCCGCGGGGCGGTGCAGGAAACGAGCTTCGCCAGCATGCCGGCCGATCTGCTTCGCCCGGGCAGTATTTTTCACGACGTCGCATTGCCTCAGACGGTGGAAGAACTCGCCACCGTGTTGCCCCGGCTGCAGCGCGGCTTCAGCGCGCCCGGTGGCTACGTGGCGCACCTGGGCCTGCCGCTCGCCCTGCAGACGAAAATGCTGGAGCAGCCGCTGCCCGTGGGCGCGCCCTGGCGCTACAGCGCGCCCGCACCGGAGCTGGAGACGCTCGATCAGTGCCTCGCCGCGTTGGAAGACGGCAGCGCGCTGATGTGGCTTGGCCACGGCGCCCGAAATGCGCACGTGCCGTTGAAGGCCTTCGCGGAGGCCGCACGAATCCCGGTGGTGTGTTCCCCTCGGGCGAAGGGCCTGTTCCCCGAATCGCACCCGCTCTTCGTGGGCGTCAGCGGTGCAGGTGGCAGCCCATTGGTGCGTCAGCGCTTCGAGGCGCACCGTCCGCGGCACGTGCTGGTGGTCGGCACCCGGCTGGGTGAAGTCACGTCGTTCCTCGCGCCTGGCCTGAGCCCCCGTGAGTCGTGGCTGCACGTTGATACCGACGCCACCGCGTTCGGCGCCGCGTTTCCGTTCACGCCCGGACTGGGAATCGTCGCTGACGCGAACGCCTTCGCCACCGCGCTGCTCGCCCGCGCCACGCAGCTGAACTGGTTTTCGCGCAGGCAGGCGGCGCCGCCGGTCGCGCCGGGTTCTCGTGAGCGCCTGATCGCGCGTCCCGAGCCGACCGTGCGGCCGACCTTTCTCATGCAAGGGCTGCAGGATCGCGTGGTCGACGGCAGCGACGCGCTCGTGATGAGCGAAGCGGGTACCAGCTTCACCTGGTGCAACGCGCATCTGCGCTTCGAGACGCCGGGCCGGTATCGCACCAGCGCGGCCTGGGGCTCGATGGGCCACTTCACGACGGGCTGCGTGGGTTCCGCGCTGGCGCTCGCACGGCGGGTGGTCACGGTGGTGGGTGACGGGGCGATGTTGATGAACAACGAGATCAACACCGCGGTGCAGTACCGAGCGCGGGTGCTCTGGGTGGTGATGAACGATGCTCAGCTGGGCCTCAATGAGCACGGCATGACGGCGCTCGGAATGAAGCCGGTGGAGACGCAGATGCCGCGCACCGACTTCGTGGCGTTCGCACGCTCGCAGGGCTGCGATGCGGCCGCGGTGCGCACCGAAGGCGAGCTGACGGCCGCGTTGGAGAAGGCCATGACAGTCGACGGCCCGTTCCTGCTCGACGTGGAGATCGATCGCACCATTCCCTCGCCTGTGGTGGCCGATCGCATTCGCAGTCTGCAGCGGCAGGCCGGGAGCGCTCGATGAAGACCTGGGAGGGTCTGCTGGACCGGGTGAAATTTCCCGGGCAGCTGAGCGCGGTGGTGGTCGAGCCCGGCGCTGACCCGCGGGTGCATGGCTACGCGGTCCAGGGTGAATTGGGTCACTCGGTCGATTTTCTCCAGGTGGCCTGGTTGTCGCTGACCGGCGAGCTGCCCGGCGCTGCCGAGCGAGAGGCGTTCTCTCGTGCCCTCGTGTGGTTGGCGCCGCTCCACGTGGGAGAAGGGCCGGCACATGCGGCCGTGCTCGCGCGGGTTGCGGGCGCTCCTGATCAGATGGTGCCGGCCATCGGCGTCATCGCGCTGGGTCAGCTGATCTCTCACGAGCTGGAGACCTGCGCGCCGTTGTTCGCGTGGTTGAGCACGCGTGAAGGAGCAGCACCGCCAGAGGTGCTCGAGCCCGAACCCACCGAAGCGCAGCAGGCCGCCTGGTCACGCCTCACGGCCGATGCCACGCGTTGGTTTGGTGCAAGTCACCCGTTCACCGGTGCTCCATGGCGCCGCGTACCCGCCGCCTATGCGCTGCTCCACGCGCTCGGCTTGCGCGACGCGCCGCGACTGCAGACGCTGGCCACCATGGCGCGGCTGCCAGTCATGCTCGCGGAGGCAGCCTGCACGGCGCCGGGTTCGGTGATGCGCTACCCGACCGGCACCCCCGGCTATCGCTACGTGGAGGGCGTCTGACATGGAGCCCATCACCACGCGGGTCGGGCAGATCCTCGACACCGACAATCGGTTCCTCGGTCGCAGCGTCTTCGAAGAATGGGTTCACCTGGTTCGCACCCCGAGCGACGCGCTGCTGCTGTCGCTGGGCGTGACCGAGTTCGAGGAGCTCGGCAGGGAAGCGGTGCGGCTGATCTCGTTGTGCCTGATGTCGCCGGATGCCCGGGTGTGGCCGCTCAAGCTCACCCGGCTCCTGGCCAGCTGGGGCGACCCGCTCGCCGGCTACTTCGGAGCGCAGTTGCTCACGGCCGGCAAGGTGATGGGTCCGGGCGCGGGCACAGGCGCAGCGCGGTGTCTTCACTGGCTGGCTGGGGAAGTCGGCGAAGCGCCTTCCCAAGCCGACGTGGCGACTGCGCTCGCGCGGTGGAAGAGCGAGAACCCCGGCCCGCTCGGTGGTTTCGGGGTGCCCTTCCGCGAGCTGGATGAGCGCCGGGTCGCCCTGCTGCGCTTCGTGGGTGACGGACCGCTCTCGAAGCGGCGCTTCTGGCGGCTTCATCTCCAGCTCGTCGAGGCGATGGCCCCGGTGCGGCCTAATTGCGCGATCTCGTTCGTCGCGCTGTTGCTCGACATGGGCATCGCGCCGGAGCGCTGTGGCCTGAGCCTGGCGGTGCTGATGCCCCACGTCTTCCTTGCGCACGCGCTGGAGGCCTCGACCCTCGACGGCGCGCGCCTCAACCAGATGCCGGCCTCGCAGGTGGCCTACGCAGGTATCGGGCCGCGCACCATCGGCGACGGCGTCGCTGTGAAGGTACACCCCGCGCTCCAGCGGGCTGCACCGTGACGCTGGCAAGCAACGAGAACCCGCTGGGCGCAGGCAGAGACGCGCAGACCGCGGCGAGCCGTGCGGCGCTGGGTCTCTACCCTGATGCCTCGATGAAGCAGCTGCGGTTGCGGCTCTCTGAGCTGCACGGGGTGACCGACGCTGAGGTGTGCGTGGGTGCGGGCTCGACCGATCTCATCTTCCACCTGGTCGCGGCGTTGGCGACGGGCGGCGAGGTGCTCGCCTTGAAGCACACGTTCATCGCGTACCGGCTCGCGGCGCGCAGTTGTGGGGCCACCTACGTCGAGCATGGAGAAGGGCCTCGTGGTGATCTGGAATCGCTCGCCGCTCAGGTGACCGAGAAGACGCGGCTGTTGTGCGTGGTGAATCCGGCGAACCCGACCGGCCAGTTCTTCGAGCCGCGCGCGCTGCATGCGCTGCTGGAGCGCGTTCCCAGTTCATTGCCGGTGATCGTCGACGAGGCCTACGCGGAGTACGTGCGTTCGCCGCGGGTGGTGAGTGGCTCGGTGCTGCGGCGCGGGTTTCCCAACGTGCTGGTGCTGCGCACGTTCTCGAAGGCGTACGGCCTGGCGGGGCTGCGGGTCGGCTACGCGGTGGGGAAGCCTGAATGGCTGGAACAGGTCGAGCGGCGGAGGCCTCCGTTCTCGGTCAGTGGTCCTGCTCAGGCAGCGGCGTGCGCAGCGCTCGATGACGTGGCGCACCTGCAGGCTTCGGTGATGTTGGCGCAGAGCCAGCGGCAGGCCGTGTTCACTGCGTTGCAGACACTTGGTTTGGAAGTGCTGCCTTCCGAAGGGAACTTCGTCTGCGTGCGGCTGCAGGATGTTCCTCGCGCGGTGGATTGCCTTCACCAGGAGGGCGTCGCCGTGTTGCGGCTCGATGTTTACGGCTTGCCGGACTGGCTGCGGATCACCATCGGCGATGCTCAGCAGAACGCGCGCATGCTCAGCGCGATCGAGCGCGCCTCTCGAGCTGTTGCGGGGCCGTTCATGGAAACGTTCGAGGGTTCGCTCCGGGCGCAGCCGAGGGACTGACCCTCGGGGCAAGTGGAAGACATGAAAGCTGGAGTGGCGATGTTTCGTGTTCACTATTGCGGTGCCGGGATGGCGGGCGTTCAGACTACTTTGCGTGTTCTTGGTTCTTCGCTAGTGCCCGGTTTTAGCCCGTCTCGCGAGGCAGCAGGCGTAGGGTGGGAAACTGCAATTAATATTGGTGCGCGTTCTGTGGTTTTGCGGATTACTGCCGATGCGAAGCGGCAATTGTATCCGGTGGAGGATGTCACGCGTCCTGGTTTGGAGTCGCCTGGGTTTGTTGCGGAGTCTCATGCCTTGGCGCGTGCGGATGGTGTTGTTTTTGTTGTTGATAGCTCGGGTCCTTTTCTTGAGCGAAGCATTGGTTTTGTTTCTCGAACTCTGCGGCACCTTGAACAGCTCGGTTCTTCGTTGCCCGTGCGCTGCGTCGTGCAATTGAACAAGCGTGACTTGTCCGACGCAGTGCCGGTCGAAGAAATCGTCCGCAGATTGCGACTGCCCGGCTTGGTGGGCTGCTTTGAGACGAGTGCGGTCTCGGGCTCTGGCGTAGTCCAAGGTATTGCGTCACTCGTTCAATCCATTGCCCTTACAGAATAGCCGTTCGTCATCTGGCTTGGAGATGCGCGAGTGAGCGAACAGCATAAGGTCCGAGCGTGGTGCCGACCGAGCCGGGCTCTCTCAAACCGCGAACGAACTCGCAAAGCGATGAGAGGCCAGCATCTCTGACGACGCATCGCGCGGTCAGTAGAGCGTGGTGCCGACCGAACCGGGCTCCTTCACCGCGCGCACGAGGTCGCCTTTGCCGAGCTTGCCCAGGATGTGGATCGCGCCCACGCCTTGTTCGATCACGGCCATCGCCTCTTCCAGCTTGGGGATCATGCCGCCGGTGACGGTGCCGTCTTTGATCGCCGCCCGAGCCTCAGCGCAGCTCAGCCGCTGAATGCGTGAGTTCGGATCATTGATGTCCTTCAGCACACCCGGAGTCGACGTCACCAAAAACAGCCGCTCTGCCTTCAACGCCGCCGCGAGCTGATTGCCCACGAGATCCGCGTTGATGTTGAACACGCCGCCTTCAGCATCTGCACCCAGACACGCGATCACCGGCACGTAACCCGCGACCCAGAGCGTCTCGAGCAGCGCGAGGTTGAAGCCCGTCACATCGCCCACGAGGCCGAGGTCGACCGGATCAGGCCCCGCATTCGGGTACGGCTTGGGCGGACGACGCACCGCCTTCACCACCAGCCCCGACGCGCCGTGCAAACCCACCGGCTTCACTCCGGCGGCGACCAGCGTCGCGCAGAGATCGACGTTGAGCTTCCCGGCCAGCACCATCTTCATCACGTCGAGCGTCGCGGCATCCGTCACGCGACGGCCGGCGATCTGCTGCGTGGGCAAGCCCAGCTTCTTTTGAAGCTCGGTCGCCTGCGGCCCACCACCGTGAACGATCGCGATGCGCGCACCGCCGTCGATCAGCACCCGCAGATCCGCCGCGAGCACCGCGGCTTCACCCGAGCCGACCACCTCGCCACCGATCTTCACGACGATCGGACGCACGCTCACGGCCAGTTCCCCGTGTCTTCCAGGCTCGCGCGCTCATCACAGCCGAGCACGATGTTCATGTTCTGAATCGCCTGGCCGGCGCCGCCCTTGATCAGGTTGTCGAT